>NZ_JBSFWD010000052.1:0-56793 GCF_053592655.1 Streptosporangium sp. NPDC002607 | reverse complement strand
GTCCACCGTGCTCGTGGTCAAGGCGACCGGGCGCGGCACCTACTGCCGTACCCGCACCGACCGCTACGGCTTCCCCCGGCTACGGCTCCCCCGGACCAAGCACGTCAAGGGGTTCGCCACCGGCGACCTGGTCCGCGCGACCGTCCCGACCGGCAAGAACACCGGAGTCCACACCGAACGGGTCGCGGTCCGCACCACCGGAAAATTCAACATCACCACCCGGCACGGCACCGTGCAGGGAATCCACCACCGCCACGTCCGCCTGCTCCAACGAGCCGACGGCTACGGCTACACCACCCACCCGGAAACGCGGCACCGTGCCGCGTTTCCTTCCCCGCCTGAAGGCGGGGGTCTCCACGCTGGAGGCATCGGATGACCTCGGTGCCACGGCCGGTTCCGGCGGGACCTCGGCGCCGCGCCCGCCGGGCCGAACGGCGGATCGAACCGCGTCACCCGCGGGATCAGTGGTCGACGGCCGTGGCGCCGCCGTCGACGACCAGGTGGGTGCCGGTGATGAAGGACGCCTCGTCGCTCAGCAGGAACCGTACGGCCGCGGCGACCTCCCCGGGGCGGCCGAGGCGGTGAAAGAGGGACTTGCGTTCGAAGGACTCCATGAAGCTCTGGTCGCCGCCGGTGGCTTTGACGAGCATGGGAGTGTCGATGTAGCCGGGGCAGACGGCGTTGATCCGGATCGGCGCCAGTTCGTGGGCCATGGAGCGGGTCAGGCCGAGCATGCCCGCCTTGGAAGAGCAGTAGGCCGGGATGAACGCCTGCCCGACCAGGCCCTCGACCGAGGAGATGCCGACGACCGCGGAGCCCTCCTGCTTGCGCAGGTCCGGAAGCAGGGCCTTGACCAGCAGGGCGTGGGCGCGCAGGTTGACGTTGAGCACCGCGTCCCAGGCCGCCTCGGTCAGCTCGCCGATGCCCAGGGGCGCCGCGATCCCGGCCGCGTGCACGAGGCCGCCGATCGCCCCCAGGGCGTCGCGGCTGGTGGCGGCCGCCGCGGGAAAGGACGAGGCGTCGGTGACGTCGACGGTGACGGAGATCGCCGGGGCGCCGTTCATGGCGACGAAGGAGGCGGTCTCCTTGGCGCCCGTCTCGTCGAGATCCCAGATCGCGACCGGGCGCCCGGCCTCGGCGAGCGCGAGCGCGCAGGCCCTTCCGATCCCTGACGCTCCGCCGGTGACGATGACTCCGGTGCCTGTCATGGCCTGCCTCCTCGACTGGTGGTGAGCTTAACGTTAGTTTTGTGCCCAACTGGTCGCTAGGTAAGGCAGCAGGGGAGGCGGCGCGATGCGTGAACTGTCAGGCAAGATCGCGGTTGTCACGGGGGCGGGCAGCGGGATAGGCCGGGCGCTCGCGCTGGGCCTGGCAGCGGAGGGGATGGCCCTCATGCTCGCCGACGTCGATCCGGGCACTCTCGCGGAGACCGCCTCGCTGGTGGAGGGGGTCAAGGTCCTCACCGAGATCACCGACGTCTCCGACCAGGCGGCCGTGCAGCACCTCGCCGACCGGACCTTCGGCGAGCTGGGCGCGGTTCACGTACTGTGCAACAACGCGGGGGTCTTCCAGGGTGGCCAGATGTGGACCAGGGAGCCCGAGGACTTCGCCTGGCTGCTCGGGGTGAACCTCTGGGGTGTGCTCCACGGCATCCGGTCCTTCGTCCCCCGTATGATCGCCCAGGACACCGAAGGCCACATCCTCAACACCGTCTCGGTCTCGGGGCTGTTCGCCGCGCCGTTCTCCGGCGCCTACTCGGTCTCGAAGTACGCCGCGTTCGCCGCCTCGCAGTCCCTCGCCCAGGACCTCGCGATGGCCGGCTCCAAACTCCGGGTGACCGCGCTCTGCCCTGGCGGGGTACGGACCGGCATCAACCGCTCGGAACGGGTCCGGCCGGAGAATCTCGCGGTCGCCAGGCCCACCGAGGACGAGGTGGCCTCCGTCAGGATCATCGACGGCCTGGTGGAACGGGGCATCGACCCCGAACAGGTGGCGCTCGCCGCGGTGGCGGCCATCCACGAGGAGCGTTTCCTGGTCTTCACCCATCCCGGCTACGCGGCGGGCCTGCGCGAGCAGACCGAGGCCCTGCTCGCGGGGACGCTGCCCCCGTTTCCCATCTACGAGTAGCGCGCTGACAGGCGCCGATAGACTGGCAGCACCGCTCTGTTCCTTTTGGGGGTCTTGGTGTCTGAGTTCGACACGGTCCTGGTCGTCGATTTCGGCGCGCAGTACGCGCAGCTGATCGCGCGAAGGGTGCGTGAATGCCACGTCTACTCCGAGATCGTCCCGTCGACGATGCCGGTGGAGGAGATGATGGCCAAGAAGCCCAAGGCCATCATCCTGTCCGGCGGTCCCTCGTCGGTGTACGCCGAGGGCGCCCCGGCCGCGCCCGAGGGACTGTTCGACACCGGTGTGCCGACCTTCGGCATCTGCTACGGCTTCCAGGTCATGGCCCAGGAGCTGGGCGGAGAGGTGGCCAGGACCGGCACCGCCGAGTACGGCGGCACCCACCTGGAGGTGAGCGACCAGGGCGTGCTCTTCGCGGGGCTGCCCGCGAAGCAGTCGGTCTGGATGTCCCACGGGGACAGCGTCTCCGCCGCCCCCGAGGGCTTCACGGTCACCGCCGCGACCGCCGAGACGCCCGTCGCCGCCTTCGAGAACCCCGAACTGGGCCTGTACGGCGTCCAGTTCCACCCCGAGGTCCTGCACTCCGAGCACGGCCAGGCGGTGCTGAAGCACTTCCTGGACGCCGCGGGCTGCCGCCCCTCCTGGACGATGCTCAACATCGTCGAGGACGCGGTCGAGGCGATCCGCGCCCAGATCGGCCCCGAGGGCCGCGCCATCTGCGGGCTTTCCGGCGGCGTCGACTCCGCGGTGGCCGCCGCCATGGTCCAGCGAGCCATCGGCGACCGCCTGACCTGCGTCTTCGTCGACCACGGGCTGCTGCGCAAGGGCGAGGCCGAGCAGGTCGAGCGCGACTTCGTGGCCGTCACCGGGGTCAAGCTCCGGGTGGCCGACGCCCAGGAGCGCTTCCTGAAGGCGCTCGAAGGGGTCACCGACCCCGAGGAGAAGCGCAAGATCATCGGGCGCGAGTTCATCAGGGTCTTCGAGGACGAGCAGCGCGCCATCATCGCCGACGGCCCCGTCGACTTCCTCGTCCAGGGCACTCTCTACCCCGACGTGGTCGAGTCGGGCGGCGGCACCGGCACCGCCAACATCAAGTCCCACCACAACGTCGGAGGTCTCCCCGACGATCTTCAGTTCTCGCTGGTGGAGCCGCTCCGCGCGCTGTTCAAGGACGAGGTCCGCCGGGCCGGCGAGGAGCTGGGCCTGCCCGCCACCATGGTCTGGCGCCAGCCGTTCCCCGGCCCGGGGCTGGGCATCCGCATCGTCGGCGCGGTCAGCCGCGAGCGCCTGGAGATCCTCCGCGAGGCGGACGCCATCGCCCGCGAGGAGCTCTCCCGCGCAGGTCTCGACCGGGAGATCTGGCAGTGCCCGGTCGTGCTGCTCGCCGACGTCCGCTCGGTGGGCGTCCAGGGCGACGGCCGCACCTACGGCCACCCGATCGTGCTGCGCCCGGTCTCCAGCGAGGACGCCATGACCGCCGACTGGTCCCGCGTCCCCTACGACGTGCTCGCCCGCATCTCCACCCGCATCACCAACGAGGTCCGCGAGGTCAACAGGGTGGTGCTGGACGTGACCAGCAAGCCCCCGGGCACCATCGAGTGGGAGTAGGCGCTCTCGCCGGAACGCGGTCGATCGGCGGGCCGGTGTCCCCGGCCCGGAAGGCGCAGGTCTCGGCCTTCCCACGGTCGGGGACAGGCGCGGGAACCGTGGCCGGTGCCGGGCGGGGGATGCTCGGCGGGCTGACGACGACCCGGTGGACGGGACGGTCGTCACGGGCCCACCGCCACGCCGTACGGGTTGCTGCCGACCGTGACGGTCGTGACGACCTTGAAGGTTCTCGGGTCGATGACCGCGAGGGTGCCCGCCCCTTGCTGCGTGACGTAGACCGCGCCGGGGGTGACCGCCACGTTGAACGGGTCGGTGCCCGGAGGCCCCACGGAAACCGTCGCCGAGACGCGGTGGCTACGGGTGTCGATCATGGATACCTGGCCGGGGCCGAGAGCGGTGACGTAGGCCGACCGGCCGTCCGGTCCGAGCGCCACGTCGAAAGGGCCCTCGCCGACCGGCACGGTAGCCGTGATCGTGCCGGTACGGGTTCCGACGACCGAGACGCTCGCCGCCACCTCGTCGGCGACGTAGACCGACCGGCCGTCCGGGGTGACGGCGACGCCCACCGGGGAGCGGCCTGCGGGAAGGACCCGGGTGGTCCGACGCGTACGGGTGTCGATGACCGACACGCTGCCCGATCCGGCGTTGGCGACGTAGGCCTCGGCGCCGTCGCGACTGACCGTCACGCTCACCGGGGAGATCCCGACCGGGACGGACGCGGTCACCCGGTTGGTTCGGGTGTCGAGTATCGAGACGCTGTTCGAACCGCCGTTGGCCACGTAGAGGAACCCGCCGTCCGGACTCAGCTCGACACCGCTGGGGGCCTTCCCGACCGGTACGGTGGCGACGATCTTTCTGGTCCGGGTGTCGAGCACCGAGACCTCGGCTGATCCGTTGTCGGCGATGTAGGCGTGCCTGCCGTCCGGGGCGACCGCGACGCCTTCGGGCGCCGTACCGGCCGGCACGGTCGCGATGACCTTGTTCGTTCGGGCGTCGATCACGGAGACCGTGTTGTCGAGCTGGTTGGTGACGTACACGTGGCCACCGGCGCCCGGGAGGACGACCGCGGGGGGCGCCGAGGCCGGACCGGCCGACGCGGCGGGCAGGCCGGAGGCCGGCAGGAGCCCGAGGCCGACCCCCAGCACCGTCCCGAGTGCCCTTCTTCGCCGCCGACCGGCGGTGCCGGCCCGGACTCGCCGGAGGAAACGCATCTTGCCTCCCGTGCGCATCGCAAAGGTTCGGTCTGTGGCCCGGACCGCCTCTCGCCGGAGGCGGGTCACGCCCGGCGGTAGCGATCAGGTCAGGAGTCCACGGGCGTAGTAGTCCCGGTCGTCGCGCACGCCTGGAGGGGCGAAGAAGTAGCCCCCGCCCCGCGGGCTGATGAACGGCACCAGTGCCTCGCCCTCCAGCCGGGTCTGCATGGTGATGTAGGTGTTCAGCTCGCGCTGGAAGCAGCAGAACGCATGTCCCAGGTCAAGGCCACCGTGTACGCCGAGAGTCTGGTTGTAGTCGTAGCTGCGACGCAGGATGGTGCTGGTCGCCGCGGTCTGCGGGGTCTGCGGATTGGCCAGGCGGACATGCGAGTTCAGCGGGGTGATCAGCCCCTGCGGGTCGTTGGTGTAGACGGGATCGAGGAGGTCGGAGGCGTTCTCGGACATGGCGTACATCGGGGCGCCGCTGGCCTTGCGGCGGCCGAAGATCCGCTCCTGTTGGGCAAGGGGCAGCTTCTGCCACGCTTCGAGGTCGAACCGGACGATGCGCAGCACCTGGTAGGTACCGCCCGCCGCCCAGGCGGGTTCGGCGGTGTGCGGCTGCACCCAGACCAACCGGTCCATCTGGGCGGTGTTCGTGGTGTCCGGGTTGGCGATGCCGTCCTTGAAACCGAACCAGTCCCGCGGCGTACCGGCGGGGCGCGGCGGATTGCGCTGGCAGTCGATGCGCCAGCGCAGCTTCATCACGCCGCCGGTGTGGGCAAGGATGTCGAGCAGCGCGTGCACCGTCGTGTCGCGGTGATCGGCGCACATCTGTACCAGCACGTCGCCCTGGGACAGCCCGGGGTCCAGGTCGTCGTGACGGAAGGGCTGCATGGTGATGAGCTGGATCGGCTTGCGCGCGCCCAGTCCGTAGCGGCCGTCGAAGATGGTCGCGCCGAGGGCGACGGTGATGGTGAGGTTGTCCGGCACGATCCTGGGTCCCAGGATGTCGTTGTCCGGTGGCGGTGAACCCGGGGGCGCCTTCGGTGGCGTGCCGCCCGTGGTGAGGAAGCGGGCCCGCGCGGTCAGCGTGCGGAACAACTCGGTGAGTTCTCCGCGGTCGGCGGCGGTCACGTCGAAGGAGGCGAAGCTCCCGACCGGCTGTGGAGGATTGGCGATGCCCGCCTGGTGGTAGCCGTGGAACGGAATCGCACCCGTGCTCGCGTTGCCGCCTGCCGCCCTGTCGGCGAGGGTCGCATCGCTGCCCGGCGGGCTTCTGTCCGCCGCTCCGACGAGGCCGGTGACAAGTGTGCCCTGAAGAAACGACCGCCGCCCAAAGGCACCTGCCGGACATTCTCCGCTGGGCCGGCTGCTTTCCGGGGTACGGGGTTTCTCGTCGGTCATGGTTTCTCTCCCGGAGTGAACCCGGTGGTGCCTTGCCGGTGCCGTGGCTTGATTTCCCTGGGCCGACCGGGGCGAGCGATTGCCACTGTTGGCGGTGATTTCCAAGCAGTGTCTGGCCTGCGGCCATAGGTAATCGGACAAAGATCCTAATATCGCAATATAATGGACGGTCGGTCCGGTGAATACTTGATCCGCGCGCCATCGGCCGACTTTGGCCCACTCTTTACGGAGCGTTACAAATCACTACCTCTTGGTAGTCGGAGCGATACCGGTCTCCGGCCACCGGGGACGGTTGCCGCTGATGGCGGGGTTTCACGGGGTGCCGAACGGTAAGTTGGGGCGGGTGTCCTCCTCCACCCTGACCGGCGCAGGCTCCACCAAGGCTTCCGTCCCCCGCCTGGCGTGGCTCGACGCGCTGCGTGGGATCGGCGCGGTCGCCGTGTTGCTGGAGCACATGCTGCCCTGGTTCATGCCCGCCCTGCGGCCGTACTGGTTCAACCTCGGGATGTACGGCGTCCTGGTGTTCTTCCTGGTCAGCGGGTACATCATCCCGGTTTCGCTGGAGCGGCGCGGTGATGTGCGGGCCTTCTGGATCAGCCGCGTGTTCCGGCTCTACCCGATCTACCTGCTGGTCGCGGTGGGAGTCCTGGTCATGGCGATCTGGATGCCCGTCCGCGAGCAGGTGCCCAGGGACCTGGCCTCGGTGTCCGCGCACGCCACGATGCTGCTGGACGTGGTGCACCTGGGCGGCCTGGCCGACACCATGTGGACGCTCTCGTACGAGATGGTCTTCTACCTGATCGTCACCGCGCTGTTCGTCGGCGGGGTGCACCGCGCGAGCGGTGCCTTCGCCATCGGCTTCGGGGCGGTCGCGGTCGTGGCGGGGCTGGTGTTGACGGGGCCGCCGCTGAAGGGCTCCGGGCCCGCGTACGTGTCCGGCGTGCTGTTCTTCGCGGGCCTGGCCTGCCTGATCGGCGGACGGTTCACGAAGATCGCCGCGTATGTCCTCGGCGCGATGGCCGTGGTGCTGCTGATCTTCTCCGGCTTCGTCCCGTGGCTGGGGGCGGCGATTCTCGCGGTGATGTTCGCCGGGACCGCGATCCGCCGCTGGGAGCACGGGGAGGGAGCCCTCTGGCCGGTGGCGGCCGCGACGGCGCTCGTGGCGCTGGCCCCGGTCTGGTCGGAGCAGGCCGGCTGGTGGTGGGTGCGGCCGGGGCCGTGGTTCGTCACCATGGCGCTGGCCGGGGTGTCGTTCGCGGGCGCGATGGCCCTGCGCGAGCGCCGGCTGCCCAGGTTCCTCGTCTGGCTGGGGCTGGTCAGCTACTCGGTCTACCTGCTGCATCACCCGCTGCTGCGGATCGCGCACGCCGTTGTCGGGGACGTGCGGGCCGCGGGGCCGGTGGTGCAGCTCTCCCTGTCCGCGGCGTTCGTGCTGGTGGTGCTCGGCCTGAGCCTGCTCACCCACCGCTACGTGGAGCTTCCCATGCAGCGGCTGGGCAGGCGGCTGGCTCGGCGGCGGTCCGCGGACGAGATCGCCGAGAGGACGCCCTCAGCTGAGATGGCCAAGAGGGCGTCCTCGGGTGAGGCGGCTCAGCTGCCGTCCGCGGGTGACTCCGCCCAGTCGCCCGGGTCGCCGGTGGGCGACTCGGAGGTCAGGTCCTCGTCCTTCTCGGAGCCGACGGGGTAGACCTCTCCGGCCTTCGTGGCCTTGGCGCCGCGCAGCGAGGAGACCGCCACCATGTGGTAGCCCTGCTTCTGCAGCGCGGTCAGCAGTTTCGGCATCACCTTGACCGTCTGCTCGACCCAGTCGTGCATGAGGATGACCCCGTCACGCTTGGCGTTCTTGAGCACCTCGTCGTAGATGGCCTTCTCGTTCTTGGTCGCCCAGTCGCGGGAGCCGCCGTTCCACAGGACGATCGGCATGCCCATCTCGGTGGCGATCGCCGCGACCCGCTGGTCGAACTCGCCGTAGGGCGGCCGGATCGTCGTCGGGTACTTCCCGGTGGACTTCTTGACGATGTCCTGGGTCTTGGTCAGCTCCTCGCGGATCTTGTCCTCGGACAGCTCCCGCAGGTGCGGGTGGCTGTAGCTGTGGTTGCCGATGTCGTGGCCCTCGGCGACCATCCGCTTGGCGAACGCGGGGCGGGACTTCACGTACTGACCCTCAAGGAAGAACGTCGCCTTGGAGTTGTACTTCTTGAAGGTGTCGAGCAGCTTGTCGGCGTACTTGCCGGGGCCGTCGTCGAAGGTCAGCGCGATGCACTTGACCTTCGCGCAGTCCACCGGCACGGGCTTGGGGGCGGGCTTGGCCTTGTCCGCCGACTTGGCCGTTGTTCTGGGTTGTTCCGCACTCCACGCGGCGGTCGGGGTGGCGATCATGGCCAGCGCACAGGATGTGGCCAGCAACATTCGGACAGGAGACTTCATGAGGGGATCTCCGGGTCAAATCGACGTCGGTCGAGTGGGCATCCTATCGAGGTGCCTGATGCCTCCCGGGGCTGAAGCGTCACAATGTCCTGTGAAAGCCCATGTGCTCCGGTGACCGCGCCACGGTGCGCGCCCTACCGCAAACTTGACGTTTCCCCAGGTCATGGCTGTGTATAGCGGCGTGGGCGCGCCCGGCTGCTGCCCGATGATGGGCAACGGCCCCCTGCCGGAAAACGCTGGGGAGAGCATGACGATCGCTACGGTGGGGCCGCCCTCGGTCGAGAGGGAGCGGGGCGATGTTCGCGACACCCGCGACCGGCGGTTCACGCTCGCCTGCTACGCGACCGGCCAGCTCGTGCTGCTCGGCTGGTGGCTCGCCTTCCACCCCGGGCTGATGAGCCCGGACTCCGTCACCTACGTCGCGCACGTCACGACGGGCCCCTGGGTGGCCGGCCAGTCGGTCGCCTACGACGCCCTGCTCGGCCTCTCGCTGAGGGCGACCGGCGACCTGTCCCCGGTCACCCTCGCGCAGACGGCGGCGATGGCCGCCGCGCTGGCCCACCTCGCGGGCGCGCTCAGGTCGCTGGGCGTGCGCGGGCGCGGGCTGCTCGTGGCGCTGGGATGCGCGGTGCTGTCACCGCCGCTCGGCGCCTTCACGGTGACGATGTGGAAGGACGTGCCGTTCACGGTGTGCGCGGTGCTGGCCGCGGGCACCGCCGTACGGCTCGCGACCGGGCCCGCCGCGGTACGGCGCGCGGCCGGGAGCGGGACGCGGGGCACGCTCAGGAACAGGGTGCTCAAGGGTGGGTGGACCTGGGATCCGCGGCTGGCCGCCCTCGGTGCCGAACTCGCCGGGCTGGGGTTGTTCAGGAACAACGGCTTCCTCGTCGCGCTGATCGCCGCGATCCTGCTGCTCCCGTTGCTGCCCGCGGCCCGCCGCCCGCTGGCGACGGTGGCCGCGGCAGCGGTGGCGGCGCCGCTGCTGTTGCTGGGCGCCGGCTACCCGGCGATGGGCATCGCGCCGCCGTCCCGCTCGTTCGCCTACCAGACGGTGTTCGGCGATCTCGCCGTGGCGTACGGGGAGCGCCCCCGGCTCTTCGACCGCGAGCAGCGGGCGCTCCTCGCCACGATCGCCCCGCTGCACGCCTGGCGGCGGGGTGCGACCTGCCAGACCATGGCGCGCGTCTTCTTCGACCCCGCCTTCAGCCACTCGCGGGCCGAGCAGCGGATCTCCGACGTGCTGGAACTCTGGCGCGGGCTGCTGGTCCGCGCGCCCGGTGTGATGCTGAGCGCCCGGATCTGCCGCGCCGCGCTCGCCTGGCAGGTCGGTTCGACCTCGGGCGAGCCCGGCGGCGAGCTCTATCGCTTCTCGCTGCGCGATCCCCGGCTCCCCGACGGCTGGGCGGGCACCCCGGCGGCCTCGGCGATGCGGCAGCGGCCGTTCTCCGCCGGTCTGCGGGCCGCCGGGCTGTCCGCGCTGGACGCGAGCACGGTCAGGCAGCTTGAGTGGCTGCTCTGGCGGGCACCCTTCTGGTGCTACCTCGGCTACGCGGCGGCCGCGCTCGCGTGGCGGCGGACCGGGAGCGGGGCGGCGCTCGCGGGGGCGGCCGTGGTCGCGGGGCAGCAGCTCGGCGTGATCCTCACCAACACCGCGCCGGACTTCCGGTTCATGGTGGCGCCGATCTTCGTCGGTGTCCTGTTCGTGCCGCTGCTGCTGCGGGAGGTACGAACCCTGCCGCCCCGGCGATGAGCGTCCGCGTCAGCGGTCGATCTCGTCGAACAGCGCCTCCCAGCGGTCCAGGACGCGGGGCAGCCGGTAGGCCCTCATCCGTTCCCTGCCCCTGGCCCCCATCCGCCGGCGCAACTCGGCGTCGGACATGAGGCGCTCCAGGGCGGCGGCGAAGCTCCCCGCGTTCCCCGGTTCGGCCAGCACGCCGTTGTCACCGTCCGAGACCAGGGTCCTGACCCCGGCCGAGGCGTCGCAGGCCACGGCGGGCAGCCCGCAGGCCGCGCCCTCGGCGAGGACCAGCCCCCACCCCTCGAAGTCGCTGCTCAGGGTGACGATGGAGGCGTCGAGGTACTCGGCCTCGACGTTCTCGACCTGCCCGCGGAAGACGATCCGGCCGCCGAGTCCGGTCTCGGCGGCCTGCGCCTCCAGCGCCGCCCTGAGCGGCCCGTCGCCGATGATGTGCAGCTCCCACGGTTCGGCGACGGCGGGGGCCGCGGCGGCGAAGGCGTCGATCAGCAGGTCGATCCGCTTCACCCTGACCAGCCGTCCCGCCGAGACGATCCGCGGGTTGCGCAGCTCGGCGGCCTGCTCGGGAAAGACGCTGACCGGGTTCAGCATGGTCCCGCAGTTGGCGAGCCGGTGGTTGGTGAAGGACGTGGCGTAGTCGTCGCAGAGGAAGAGCGCCTTGTCGAGGGGCGCGTAGTGCTTCTTGATCAACCGAAGGTTCGGGGAGTCCACGGCCTCGGCGTACGACTGGTGGTACTGGCCGATCTTGGCGATGTGCGGCATGGGCAGGTCGGCGATCCAGTGGGCGGCCCAGGGCGAGGCGATGACCAGGTAGCCGCCGTCGATCCGGTCCGTCAGCCGGAGCAGCCGCTGCCTGGCGGTGGCGATCTCCTCCGGGGTCCGCCGCGCCTTCGCCCTGCGCCACGGGAGCGAGCGGGGGGCGGCCTCGGGGGCGGGTGTGTCGTACAGCGTGGCGTGCCGGTAGACCGGGTCGGCGAAGTAGGTCTGCGGCTGCCTGGAGGGGTTGATACTGACCAGGGTCACCCGGTGCCCGCGGGTGGCGAGGCCCTGGGCCAGGGTGTGGATGACCCGCTGGGAACCGCCCATCGAGTCGCCGTCGGTGCTGAGGAAGATGACGTTTCGCGCTCTCATCGCACGACCTCCGGGAAGAAGGCGTCCACGACCTTGCCGCTCGCCTGCCCGTCGTCGAGGCCGCACCAGCGGTCGCGGAACTCCGCGTAGCGCCGCCCGTACCGCTCGGTGATCTCACCGAGCTCCTCCAGCGCGGCGGCGAGCTCGCCCGGGTCGCGCAGCAGCGGCCCGGGGGCGACCTCGGCCAGGTCGAAGCAGACCCCCCGCTGGGCGGAGGCGTAGCGCTCGTGGTCGTCGACGTAGTAGAGGATCGGCCGGCCGAGGCAGGCATAGTCGAACATGATCGAGGAGTAGTCCGTCACCAGCACGTCGGAGGCCAGCATCAGGTCGTTGACCTCGGGATACGCCGAGGCGTCCCGGGCCAGCCAGCCGAGCGGGTCGGGCACCGTGAAGCGGTCGTAGGGGTGGGCGCGGACGAGGACCACCCAGTCCGGGCGGAGCGTGGCGGCGAGGGCCGGCAGGTCGATCCGGAGTGATTCGCCGCTGAAACGCCCGTTGTCGCGGTACGTGGGCGCGTAGAGGACCACCCGTTTTCCGGCCGGGATCTCGAAGAACTCCCTGACCCGCCGCGCCCGCTCGCGCTGCGCCGGTTCGGCGTGCCGCACCAGCACGTCGGTACGCGGGTAGCCGGCGTGCAACAGCTCGCCCTTGAAGCCGCTGGCCTCGGCGAAGTCCCGGCGGAAGTCGCGGCCCGGGGTGAGCAGCATGTCCCAGCGCGCCACCGCCTCGGTGTACTTCTTGGCCAGGGCGGGCTGCGTCCGGTGGCGGGGCTCGTCCAGCCCCATCTTCTTGAACACCTGGCCGTGCCAGGTCTGCAGGTAGCGGGTGCCCTTGCGCTTGCGGTAGCAGTAGGGGAGGTTGTGGCTGTCCACCCAGTAGCCGGCGCGCGCCAGGGTCCAGGCGTAGCGGAAGGTGTCGCGCTGGACGAGGTCGACGTCCTCGGGAAAGCGCTCGGGGACGCCCGCGTGGGACCAGACCGCGCGCAGGCCGCCCGCGCGCCGCTGCAGCTCCTCGTAGACGTAGCGCGGGTTGCCGGTGTAGCCGCTCCCCTCGGCGGACTCGAAGAGCACCAGGCGGCGGTTGACCGGCACCGTCGCGCTGACCAGCCGGTAGAAGCGACCCAGGTTGCGGGGGGTGGCCAGGTCGGACAGCAGGTGCCGGCAGAGCTCCGCCATGCTCGGCAGGCGTCGCGCGGGCACGTGGCCGAGCCTGCGCGCCACGAGCCGGAACGGGATGTCGGCGGACGCCTCCAGGACCAGGCGGCCCGTGCCCACCGTGCCCACGGAGGTGAACGACAGGCCGGGGGACGCCAGCAGGGGCCTGGCGTTGCGGCGCTCACCCTCGTGGAGCGAGATCGTGACCGCCTGCGGCCTGACGGCGTTGTCCGGCCAGTCCAGCTCGGGCAGGGAGATCGACACCGTCGCCTCCAGGATGCCCGTCCCCTCGGGAATCTGGGTGCCCTCCGCCTCCTCCGGGTCCCACTGCCCTTCCAGCCCCCGCCGCTCCCACGCGCCCTCAGGCGGCTCGGTCACGACGGGTGCCGGCTCGAAGGGGATCGAGGCGATCGTCTTCTTCCTGCCGCCGATGTGCAGCCAGGCGGTCAGCGAGCGGCCGTCGAGCACCCGGCCGGGGTCGTAGGTCCGCAGGCGCAACCGGACCTCGTCCCTCGACGCCTGCAGGTCGACGAGCTCGTGCCGGAGCAGCGCGCCGGCCAGTGGTTGCTCCGCCAGGTGCAGCTCGGTGACGTCCAGCTCGTTCCGGCCCTGCTCGCTCAGCGGGAGCGTCGCCCCCCAGAACATCCGCCCGCCTTCCGCGGTGACCGCCCGGGGCGGCACCGAGTGCCTGGCCCCCAGCTCGACGGCGGCGAGCGCCGCCTCGGCGCCGCGCCGCTCGCGGACGAGCTGGAGGCAGACCCGCTCGGCCCTGCTCAGCCGCTCGATCGCCGCGGGTTCGAGCGTGTCCACGTACGGGATGACGAGGTCGGCGAACTCGGCGATCCACCCCGGGTCACGCTGGGGCAGGTCGCCCAGGTAGAGGCGGAGGTCGTGGGAGAGGAAGCGGAAGTCCTTGTCCTCCTTGAGATCGAGGGAGTGGGTGGCGGCCAGCACGCGGTCGCTCAGTACGGCGGCCGTGACGCGCTGGCGCACGTTCTCCAGCTCGTGCCGCCGCGACGAGATCGACCTGGTCGCGGGCGTGGCGGCGAGCAGCCAGCGGTAGACGGGCCACGGTACGACGGCGAACAGCTTGCTGCGGCAGAACAGCTCCGTCGACCAGACGATGTCCTCGTGGTGGATGTCCTCGTGGAACCGGATGCCGGTGCCGTCCAGGAAGGTCCGCCGGTACAGCTTGTTGGTGGCCAGGCAGTTGAAGAGGAGTTCGGGTTCGGTACGGATGTCGTCCACGATCCGGCGCTCCGCGAACAGCCGGGGGTACCAGAGGGTGACGGCGCCATTCGCCTCGTCGACGCGTTCCACGGTGCCCATGACGAAGTCGGCACCGGTCGCCTCCGCCTCCAGCAGCAGGCTCTTGCAGGCGTGCCTGGGCAGCTCGTCGTCACTGTCGAGGAACATCAGGAAGGGTGCGCGGGCGGCGTCCATGCCCGCGTTGCGGGGGGCGCCGCAGCCGCCGCTGTTGGCGGGCAGCCGCACGTAGCGGACCCGGTCGTCCTCCTCGGCGAGCGCCTTGGCCACCGCGGGGGTGTCGTCGCCCGAGCAGTCGTCCACGACGATCACTTCGAGGTTCTTGAGCGTCTGGCCGAGTACGGAGCGCACGGCCCGGGGTAACCGGGGTGCGTCGTTGTAGGTGATGACGATCACGCTGACGTCCGGGACCGTGTAATGCTGTGTCATGATGCGCAACTCCAGGGCGGCTGGGAGGAGAGCCTTGACCCGCAACGGCCGGCAGCGGCCGGGCAAGGCGTCATGGGATTGCCGGTTTCGGTGTTCCGCCGGTGTCTGTCGGCGTCCGTCGGTGACGGGTGGTGGATGAGCGGCCGTCAGGTCAGGGAGCCGTCGGGCCGAGGAGGACGGGGGCGTCGCGGCCGGTGCCTCTCGCGGTCCGGTGGCCCGCGCGCTCCTCGTGGTACTCCGCGTCGACGTTGACCTCCCAGACGTCGTGCCTGGCGCCGTCGACGAGGTTCTCCACGGTCAGCATCGCGGTGAGCATGGAGTGGTCCTGGTTGTTGTACCGGTGCATGCCGTTGCGGCCGACCGGGTGGATCCGCGGCCACTCCACGTCGAGATACTTCCTGAGCACCTCCACGTTGTGGACGTAGCCGGCGTCGTAGACCGGGTAGGCCTTCGGCATCCGCACCACGTAGCCCCGCTGGACCTCACCGGGGGTGACCAGGCCCAGGTGCTCCAGCTCCCGGGTGCCGAACGCGACGAGGTCGTCGTCGGGCATCCGCCACAGGTCGTCGCCCTCGTTGACGAAGTACTCCAGGCCGAGGCAGGTCCGTCCGGCCCGGACCAGGTACGGCGACCAGGAACCGTAGTTCTGCACCCGGCCGAGCCGCACCTCGGGGGAGTGGATGTAGATCCAGTTGTCGGGGAAGGAGAACCGCTCGGGGACGACCAGCGCGACGGTGAGGAAGTCGCGGTACCTCAGCCCCGCGGCCGCCTCGGCGACGATGTCCGGCACGTCGGGCCCGAACGCGTGGATCAGGGTGCTGAGCGGCATCGAGGAGATGAGGTTGTCGCAGTACACCTCGCGGGTGGTGCCCTCGCCCTCGCCCGTGCGGACGGTGAGGGCCAGCCGGCCCCGGTGGCGGCGGACGCGCTCGACCCGGGTGCCGAGGCGCACCGTGGAACCCAGCTCGCGGACCCGGTCGGCGCAGGCCTCCCACATCATGCCCGGCCCCAGCTTGGGGTAGCGGAACTCCTCGATGAGGCTGGTGACCTCCTTGTTGTTCCTTCCGGGCAGCAGCGCGCCGGCGATCGCCCTGCCCAGGGAGAGGTTCCTGATCCGCTGCGCGGCCCAGTCGGCCTGGATGCTCTCCGCGGGGACGCCCCACACCTTCTCGGTGTAGGTCTTGAAGAAGATCCCGTAGAGCCGGCTGCCGAACCTGGCCGTGACCCAGCCCTCGAAGGTGGACTGGTCCGCGGGCGGCCTGATCCGGGCCCAGGCGTAGGAGCCGACACATCGTGCGGATTCCAGGACACCGAGATTGCGCAGGGCGTTGGAGGCCCTGAGCGGGTAGTCGTAGAAACGGCCCCCGTAGTGGATGCGGCTCATCCTCGGGCGGAGCAGGAAGTCCTCCTCGTCGAGGATCTCGTTCCAGAAGTCCGTCACCCGCGACACCTTCGTGAAGAAGCGGTGTCCGCCGATGTCGAAGCGCCAGCCGTCGCGTTCCTCGGTCCGGCTGATCCCGCCGACCACCCGGTCGGCTTCGAAGACCTCGCACGGGTGTCCTCGCCGGGCCAGCTCGTAGGCCGCGGTGAGCCCGGCGGGCCCCGCTCCCACGACGACTGTTGAGTCCATGCGCTTCCCCCCGCGAATGCCGTTTCCTGCGATCTCGCCCGTCTCGGTCACCCGATCGTGTCGGACGGTCCGGGGGGACCGAAGGGTCATTACGACTTACTAGGACGTGTGCATTCCCAGCCTTGACCAGGACATGGTGAAGGCGTTGCCGCACCGCGGGCCGGAGGCGGGGCCGGCCGGGTGCGAGAGATGGTCAAGTCTCGGTCTGCTCAGTCCATCGCGGTCATATTTTGGGCGCGCCCCATCGGCCGCGAAGCCATGCTGCTGACGTGACGTCCACCTCGCGCGCATGGCCGCCGGGTCGTGCCGGCGGGCACCCGGGTCTTTCGCCGAGCCCCGCCACGCGCCCGGGACGTCCTCCACGATGAGTGGATCTTCACCTGCGTGGCGTGTCCGGTGTTCGCGCGGACGGACCGGACTGTGAGCTTTCGACTACCGGAGGACCGATCGTGGCCCCAGTGAGCATCATCGTGCCCATCTACGACGTGGAACCGTACCTTGAGGCGTGTCTGGAGTCGTTGGTCGCGCAGACCTGGAGTGACATCGAGGTCGTCATGGTGGACGACGGTTCTCCCGACTCCAGCGCGGAGATCGCCGAGGCGTTCGCCGCGCGCGACGCGCGGTTCCGGCTGATCCGGCAGGAGAACGCGGGCCTGGGCACCGCGCGCAACACCGGCATAAGACACGCCACCGGCGAGTTCCTCGCCTTTGTCGACAGCGACGACATGCTCCCGCTGACGGCGATCGAGACGATGGCGTGCAGCCTTCAGGAGAGCGGTTCCGATTTCGCCACCGGCAACGTGCTGCGTTTCAGCGGGCAGGGGGTGCGCCAGTCGGCGATGCACAAGACGATCTTCGCCAACTCCGCCCGGCGAACCCACGTGACCCGTGACGAGATCCTGCTCAAGGACCGGCTGGTCACGAACAAGCTCTGGCGCCGCTCCTTCTGGGACGAGCACGGGCTGAACTTCCCCGAGGGGGTGCTCTGGGAGGACATCGCGGTCTCGCTGCCCGCCCACTTCCTGGCCGGGGCGGTGGACGTGCTCTCCACCCCGGTCTACCTGTGGCGGGAGCGGGAGGGGGAGAGCGTCTCGATCACCCAGAACCGGGGGCACGTCAAGGGGATCGAGGACCGGTTCGCCGCGGTCAACTCCGTGCGCCGCTTCCTGACCGACACCGGCAGGGCCGAGCACCTGCCCGCGTGGGACCGGATGGTCCTCGACAGCGACCTGCCGAACTTCCTGCAGGTGCTCGACCAGGCGGGCGAGGAGTTCCAGCAGCGCTTCCTCGACCTGGCCTGTGCCTACCTCGACCAGGCGGGGCCGAAGGTCCTCTCGCGCATCCCCGCGCAGCGCCGGGCGAAGTGGGCGCTGGTACGACAGCGCCGGATGGACGACCTGGTCCAGCTGCTGGAGTGGGACAGGACGGTCAAGCCGACGGTCCGGGTCGGCGGCGGCGGCATCCGCGGGTACCACCTCAACAGTCCGGTACCCGTCGAGCGGTCCGCCATCCGGATGCGCGAGGAGCTTGACCTGCGGCAGCGGGTGGACGGCCTGAACTGGAAGGACGACAGGCTGATCGTCGAGGGCAGGGTCTCGCTGCGCTACCTGCGGCCCCGCCGGCGGATCCAGCAGCACGTCTTCGCCTGGCTGGTCCCCGAGGGGGCCGGGCGCAGGATCCGGCTCCCGGTCACGGTCAAACGTGGTCTGTCGCTGGTGGACACGGGCCCGCGCAGGCGCAAGGACTGGTGCGGGTTCCGGCTGGCCGTCGACCCGGCCGGGCTTCCGGTCGGCTCGTCCTGGCATGTCGACCTGTGCGTACTGTCCCGGGGCCTGCTGCGGAGAGGCAGGCTGGCCCAGCCGAGTCCGGCCGCGCGGCGGCTGGAGCTCACCGATGACGAGTCGGAGAGCGTGGCGTGGACGGAGTGGACGCCGGCCGAGGAGTTCAGGCTCAGGGTGGAGCGGCCCGGCGGCCGGGTCACCGGTCACCGGGTGGCCGAGGGCAGGCTGCGGGTCACCGGCCGGTGCGGCGACGACCTCGGTGCCGCACCGGTGCTGCGGCTGACCCGGCCGCAGGGCGGCCGCGACCGGCGCTACCCGATGGCCACCTCGGACGGCACCTTCGAAGCGGTGATCGACCTCGACGAGGTGCTGTCCGAGCGCTGGCCCGGCCTGGACCCGGCGAGCCTGGAGATGAGCGCGCTCAACCCCGGGGCCGAATGGCACTTCGAGGTCGTCCCGGAGCAGGGCGACGCCCGGCCGCTGATCGTCGAGCGTGACGTGGAGCGCGGCCTGCACCGGCTCCGCGGCCGGGACGTGGTGCTCGACAGGTCGCGGACGGGCGGGCTGGTGCTGCGCGAGCAGCGGCCGACGTTCTACGTGGAGCGGGTGGAGTGGACCGAGCGGGGGCACCTGGCGCTGACCGGGGCGGCGATGCGCCCCATCGACGGCCAGGCGTGGCTGGTCCTCACCTCGCGCAACCGGTTCAACGAGCGGCTCTTCCCGATCGTCGGCGGCAGCGCCACGGTGACGCCCGAGGGGACCGCCACGCTCGGCGGGTGGCTACCGCTGCCGGCGGGCACGCACGGTTTCGCGATCCGTACCGACGCGGGCGACATGCGGGTGGAGTTCCGGCTGTCCGCGCCGCTGGAGCACGTCTCCGCCACCCGTACGTTCACCTTCGACACCGACCTGACCTCCGAGGCCGTCTTCACGGTGAGTGACGACCTGCGCGCCTCGGGCAGGCCGAAGCAGCAGCGACTGCTGCGCGAGGACTTCTATCCGGCCAAGCGCCAGGAGGCGCTGCGGCCCGCCGTCCTCTTCGACAGCTACGCCGGCAGGCAGTTCTCCGACAGCCCGAAGGCGATCTACGAGGAGCTGGTGCGGCGGGGCGCCGACCTGGAGTTCATGTGGGTGGTCAGGGACGGGCAGGTGGAGCTGCCCGAGGGGGTGGCGCCGATCCGGCGGTACGGGCGGGAGTTCTACGACGCGCTGGCCCGCTGCCGGTACATCGTCACCAACAGCCACCTGCCCTCCTGGTTCGAGCGCAGGCCGGACCAGACGGTGCTGCAGACCTGGCGCGGCACCCCGCTGAAGCGCGTCGGCTTCGACGTCGAGAAGGTGCTGTTCGCCAGGCCCGACCATCACGAGCGGCTGGCCAGGACCGTCGCCAGGTGGAGCCATCTGATCTCGCCGAGCCCCTGGTGCACCTCGGTCCTGGACAGCGCCCTGCGGTTCGAGGGGGAGATCCTGGAGATCGGCTCTCCCCGAGCCGACCTGCTCCGCCGCGACGGAGCCGCGGAGATCCGGGAGCGGCTCGGCCTGCCCGAGGGCAGGAAGGTGATTCTGTACGCCCCGACGTGGCGCGACGACAAGCTCTACAGCAGGGGGCGCTACCGGCTCGACCTGCGTCTGGACCTGCAGCGGATGTCCGAGGAACTCGGGGACGACCATGTGCTCATGATCCGTAAGCACCCGAGCGTCACCGACAGGGTGCCCCGGATCGGCAAGGACTTCGTCCTCGATGTCTCGATGTATCCGGATATCCAGGAGCTTTACCTGGTCGCGGACATGCTGATCACGGACTACTCGTCGGCGATGTTCGACTTCGCGGTGACCGGCAAGCCGATGCTGTTCTACACCTATGACCTGGAGCGCTACCGCGACGAGGTGCGCGGCTTCAACTTCGACTTCGAGGCCGAGGCCCCGGGCCCGCTGCTGCGCACGACCGAGGAGGTGGTGGAAGCCGTACGGGACGTCGACGAGGTGCGCACCAAGTACCTGAGGCTGTACGACGCCTTCACCGCCAGGTTCTGCCCGCTGGAGGACGGCGGCGCGGCGGCGCGGGCGGTGGACCGGATCTTCCGGTAGCCGCGCCCGCCTCGCGAGAACGGCGGGCCCGGAGCGAAGGCGACTGATGGTTCCGGAGCGAAGGCGACCGGTGGTTCCGGAGAAAGGCCGGGGAACCCCTCCCCGGCCTTTCATGTCTCCAAAGCAGCCGATCACTGTGGCGCGGGTCGGTCAAGAAGTGGCATGGAGATCTTCTAGTAGTTACAGAGCGTAGATGACAGGAGACGTGGCGTGGCCATGCTGGGACGCATGAGGGCCTATTCGTTGGACGACGTCCACGCGACCCGGAAACGAAAAGACTCCTGGTGGACCGTTTTCCTGGTTGACCCGGTGGCGTGCAGGCTCACCCTGCTCGTCGCCAACCACACGTCCATCACCCCCAACGGGCTCACTCGCTTCTCCCTGATTCTCGGGATGTGCTCGGCGATCTGCTTCGCGGCCGGACGGCTGGTGCCGGGGGCACTGCTGTTCTACCTGAGCTTCATGGTCGACTGCATGGACGGGAAGATCGCCCGGCTCAAGGGGACGGGCACCGCGTTCGGACTCTGGCTCGACTACGTGGGCGACCGGATCAGGGTGGTCTGCTGCGCCGCGGGGGTGGCGTCCGGGCAGTACGCGGTGACGGGGGACATCGCCTACATCCTGCTCGGTGCGGGGGTGGCGGTGCTCGACCTGTTCCGTTACGTGAACGCGCCGCAGATGAAGCGCGTGCGCGAGGTGGTCAAGGAGAACCGGCTCGGCCGCCTGGCGGCCGTCGAGTCCGTGGTGGCCCCGGGACACGTCAGGCCCGCGGAGGCCGTGGTGGCCGCCGGACACGCCGGACACGCCGGGCACGTCAGGCCCGTCGAGGTCGTCATGCCCCGCGAGGCCATCACGCCCCGCGAGCCGATGCGGGTCGTCCCCTTCGAGGGCCGGCGGCCGGGGCCGCGGGGCGGCAAGCGACAGAAGCTGCCCCGCAGGTTCGGCCGCCTGCTGGCCCGCCACCGGGTGCGGAGCCATCTGATCAGCGGCATCGAGTTCCACGCCGCGGTGTTCGTGGTCGCCCCGCTGGTCGGGAGGGTCGCCCTGGTGCCCCTCGCGGTCGCCTCCGGGGCGCTGCTTCTGCTGAACGAGGTCTTCCTGATCTATCGAATGTGGCTCTTCTCCCGGGTGGTGCCCGCCGCGCCGCTGGTGGAGAAGGTGCCGCGCGTATCTGTTTGACCAAGCTTTACGGGGGTTCGTTGTCATGCAGTCCGACCGCCCGATCTTCGTGATCGGTTGTCCACGTTCAGGCACCACCATGTTGCAGCTGATGCTGCACTCGCATCCACGTATCGCGGTGCCTCCGGAGACACGGTTCGTGGTGCCCGGCTACTACCGCAGGTTCTCCTTCGGGGACCTGCGCGAGGAACGGAACCGGCGCAGGGTCGGCCGGTGGATCGTGAGCGACAAGGACACCAAGTTCAAGGAGCTCAAGCTCGACGGGGACAGGCTGATCGACGACATCGTCGCGGGGCCGCCGACGCTGGGCTCGGCGATGGGCATCACCTTCCGCTCGTACGCCGAGCAGTACGGCAAGAGCCGCTGGGGTGACAAGCGGCCCAGCTACTACCACCACGTGGACCTGTTGACCAGGCTCTTCCCCGACGCCCAGTTCGTGCACCTGATCAGGGACGGCCGCGACTGCGTGGCGTCGCTGAAGGAGATGCCCTGGTACACCAAGGACGTCTTCCACGCGGTGGTCAACTGGAGTGAGGCGATCGACTACGGCCGCCACCACGCCAAGAAGCTCCCCGCCGACAGCTACTACGAGCTGCGCTACGAGGACCTGACCGCCTACCCGGAGACCGAGCTGAGCAAGCTCTGCGAGTTCCTCGGCGAGGACTACGACCCGGCGATGTCCGAGCCGTACCACGTCGCCAGGGTGGCGATCCCGCAGCACAAGGTCTGGCACAGCAACACCCACGGCGATGTCACGACCGCCAGGGCGGGTTCGTGGAAGGCCAGGCTGGAGCCCTGGGAGATCTCGGTCTGCGAGACGGTCCTGGCCGAGCGGCTGACCGCCAACGGCTACGAGCTGAGCGGCGCGCCCAAGGCGGGCAAGGCCCACATCCAGGCGTGCGAGAAGGCCGCTGCCAAACGACGCTGGGCGCGCAGGCGCAAGGAGTTCCGCGACCGCGTCAACCGGTTCCGCGAGCCGAGCCCGGTGGCCGCGAGGCTCACCAGCCGGCAGCTCGGCGAGCTGGCGAAGGTCTGACGTGAAGCCCGACCGCCCGATCTTCATCCTGGGCTGTCCCCGTTCGGGGACGACGATGCTGCAACTGATGCTGCACGCCCACCCGCGCGTCGCCATCCCGCCGGAGACCCGGTTCATGGTCTCCACCTACCAGCGGCGGCTCCAGTTCGGTGACCTCAACGACGCGGAGCACCGGCGCGAGCTGGCCGAGTGGGTGGTCGACCGGCGCCAGACGCGCTTCCACGAGCTGAACCTGGACCGCGACGAGGTGCTCGGACAGATCGTCGACGGGCCGCCGACGCTCGGCTCCGCGCTGGGCATCGTGCTGCGCGCCTACGCGACCAGGCACGGCAAGGCGCGCTGGGGTGACAAGCGGCCCTCGTACTTCCAGTACACCGACGTGCTGCTCCGGCTCTTTCCCGATGCCCAGTTCGTGCACCTGGTCAGGGACGGCCGCGACTGCGTGGCGTCGCTGAAGGAGATGCCCTGGTACAACGGGAGCGTCTACAGCGCGGTCTCCGCCTGGGCCGAGGCGATCGACTTCGCCAGGCACGGCGCGCCGAGGCTTCCCGAGGGCAGCTACCACGAGCTGCGCTACGAGGACCTGACCGCCGAGCCGGAGGCTCACCTGCGCAGGCTGTGCGAGTTCCTCGGCGAGGACTTCCACCCGGCCATGTGCGACCCGGCCGCGGTGGCCGGCATCGCCGTACCCGTCAGAAAGACCTGGCACGCGCGCACCTACGGCGAGGTGACCACCACGCGGACCGGCTCCTGGCGCGAGCGGCTCGACCCCGGCGAGGTCTCGCTCTGCGAGAGCGTGCTCGGCGACCGCCTGGAGACCTACGGGTACGAGCTCAGCGGGGCGCCGAGGATCGAGACCTCTCGGCTGGTCTCCTACGAGCGGACCGCGGCCAAGCGGAAGCTGGCCCGGGTCAAGCGGGTCACCTTCGACCGGCTGATGCGGCTCCGCGAGCCGAACCCGCTGGGGGCGCGGCTCACCTCCGCCCAGATCGTGCTGGCGGGAGTGCCGATGCCACGCAACGAGCCGGTGGCGGTCACCGGGTGACCTGCTCGAACAGGGCCTCCCACCGATCCAGCACGCGATCGGGCCGGAACGCCTCGACGTGAGCGCGGGCGGCGGCTCCCAACCGCCGCCGCTCCTCGGCCGAGGCCATCAGCTCGGCCAGCGCGGCGGCGAGCGCGGTCACGTCGGCCGGGGGCACCAGCACCCCGGTCTCCCCGTCCAGTACGAGTGACCTGAGCCCCCCCGACACGTCGAACGCCACCGAGGGCAACCCGTAGGACGCCGCCTCGCCGATCACCAGCGGCAGCCCCTCGTGCTCGCTGGCCAGCGCCAGCACCGACCCGCCCAGATACTCCTCGCCCATCAGGGGCGCGGGCACCGTGCCACGGAAGACCACCCGGTCGCTCACCTCGCATTCCGCGGCGTGCGAGGTGAGCCGCTGCCGCTCGGTCCCCTCACCGATCAGGTGCAGCTCCCAGCCCTCGCCCGCCTCGCGACGGGCCTCGGCGAGGTCCGCCCGCAACTCGGGCTCGCCCGGGGCGGAACGGCCACAGGCCTGGGCGAAGGCCGAGATCAGCCGGTCGAACCGCTTCACGCCCTCCAGCCTGCCGATCCCGAGCACCCGGCGGGCGGTCAGCTCGGCGGTCCCCGACGGCCAGGCGAACAGCGGGTTCGGGATGGACCAGGTGTTGGGCAGCAGCGCGTGCTCGGCGAAGAGCCACGCGTCCTGCTCGCTGAGGAAGACCGCCTTCTCCAGGGTGCCGTAGTGGTCGCGGACCGAGTCGAGGTGCCAGGAGCCCCGCGCGTGCTCGTACGACCCGTGGTACTGCCCGATCGGCAGCAGCCGTTCGGGCAGCAGGGCCCTGATCCGGGCGACCACGCTGGGCGAGGAGAGCACGGCGAACCCCGGCCCCACCTCGCGCAGCAGCCTGCCGAGCTCCCGGTGCTCACGGCGCCGGCCCAGCGGTGACAGCCTGCTCACCGGAGTGCGGTGGATCACGTGGCTGGTGTAACGCGGCCGCTCCACGTAGCGGAACGGGCTCCTGGCGCGGTGCAGTCCGATCACGTGCACCTCGCGGCCCCGTTCGGCGAGCCCCTGGGCCACGGTGTGGGTGACCCGCTGGACGCCGCCCAGGGTGTCGGCGTCCACGCAGGCGAACACGACCGCCCCCGCGCGCCCGCCGCTCACCCTGACCACCTGGGCAGTTGGATCGGCCGCCGCACCCCCGGCAGATGCCCCAGCCCGCCAGGGGGGCGCCGCTCCCGCCCGCCGGGCGCCCGGGGAGCCTGCGCGGGCACCTGGACCGAGGGGAGATCGAAGAAGGCGTCCACCACCTTCGCCGAGGCGTGGCCCTTCTCCTCCGCGCACCACATCCTGCGGAACGCGATGTACCTGGCGGCGAAGGAGACGGTCACGCCGTCGAGGTCGCGCAGCGCCTCGATCAGCTCCTCGGTGGTGGTCAGGCAGGGGCCGGGAGCGATCGCGGGCAGGTCGTGGTAGACCCCGCGTTCCACCCGGCGGTACTCGTCCCAGTCGTCGATCAGGAACAGCATCGGCCGCCCGGTGATCGCGTAGTCGCACATCAGCGACGAGTAGTCGGTCAGCAGCGCGTCCGAGAGCAGTATCAGGTCGTTGACCTCGGGGTACGACCCGGCCTCGCGGACGAAGTGGCGCAGCTGCTCGGGCACCTCGAACCGCTCGACCGGGTGGGTGCGCAGGACCACCGTCCAGTCGCCGGCCAGGGCCTCGGCCATCGCGGACAGGTCGGCCCTGACCGACTCGCCGGACCCCTTGGCCCGGTCGCGGTAGGTGGGGGCGTACAGCAGCACCCTGGACCAGTGCGGGATCTCCAGCCGCTCCCTCGCCCGCCTGGCCGCCTCCCGGTCACCGTGCACGAGCACGTCGCAGCGGGGCGAGCCGTGGCGCAGCAGCCGCCCCCGGTAGCCGTTGGAGGGCACGAACACCCGCTCGAACTCGGCGCTGGGCGAGACCAGCGCGTCCCAGCGCTCCACCGCGGCCCGCCAGGTCGCCCTCGGCCCGTCGAAGTCGGCGCGCAGGTCGGGCGCGTCGAAGCCGACCGACTTGATGCCCTGACCGTGCCAGGTCTGCAGGTAGCGCGTGCGCGGCGGCTTGGGATAGGCCAGCGGCATGCCGTGGCTGTCGACCCAGTAACCCGCCCTGGCCATCGTCCAGATGTGCCGCCAGCTCATCCGCCGTACCAGCCTGGCGTCGGGAGGAAAGCCGTGCGCGGTCCCGGCCGCCGACCAGACCACCCGCAACGGCGTGCCCCGCCGCCTGAGCTCCTCGTAGATGTAGCGCGGGTTCCCGGTGTATCCGGCGCCGACGTCGGACTCGAACAGGGCCAGATCCCGGCGGGGCGGCAGTACGGAGATCAGCCCTTTGTAGACGCGGAGCTTCACCTCGGGGCCGTCCATCCTGCGCAGCAGCTTCAGGCCGACCCGCCCCACCCGGGCCAGCTGCCTGAGCGCTCCCCGGCGGCGCCAGCGCAACCGCAGGAACGCGGCGATCCCCTCCGCGCCGACGGTGACCTCGTGCCACGGGACGACGACGACGAACGGTGGGCTGGACGAATCGACCAGCAACTGGTCGGAGGTGATCCTCCCGTCGGGGTTGACGATCTCGACCACCGGCTCGTGGCGGCCGTCACAGCCCAGGCGGCCGGGGCTGAGCGCGGCGAGGTCGATCGTCGCCTCGCTCAGCAGACCGCCGTCGTCCCGCTCGCGCGGCGCCAGCCGTATCCGGTGCTTCCCGGCGCGCAGGAACGCGGTCCAGCCGGGGGTGGCGGCGAGCACCCCGAACGGGTCGTAGGTCCTGATCACCAGCCTGAGCACGGTGCCCTCGCCGGTGACGACCGCCTCGTGGCGCAACCTGGAGGCGCTGTAGGGCAGCTCGGCCATCCGGAGCGAGGTGATCTCCCGCATCTCGTCGGGGACCGTGCCCCAGTAGGTGCGTCCCTCCTCGCGCAGGGCGACCCGCGGCGGTGCCTTCGGCCCGTTCAGCGAAGCGGCGGCCACCAGGAGCTCGTCAGGCCGGTCGGCGAGGATGAAACTACAGCAGACCCTGATGAGCGGGTCGATCGTCTCGAACACCACCGGGTCGAGCTCGGACAGGTAGGGGCGGATCACCGAGACGAACTCCTCGACCCACGCGAGGTCCCGCGCGGGCAGCGGGTTGAGGTAGACCCGCAGGTCCTGGCGGAGGAACCGGCGCTGCCGCTCGTGCACCAGGTCACCGAGGCCGTTGTCGCGCAGGATGTCGTCGCTCAGCCGGGCCGCCCTGATCCTGGAGCGGACGTTGGACATGTCGGTCAGGCTCAGTGAGATCGACAGCCGCGCGTCGCTCTCCGCCGAGGCCCGGTGCCAGAGGTAGACCACCCACGGAACCACGGCGAACCGCCGCGCCGCGCAGTACAGGGCGGTGCTGAAGACGTGGTCCTCGTAGTGCATGTCCTCGGGAAACGGCAACCGCCGCAGCAACTCGGCCCGGTAGAGCTTGTTGGTGCTGAAGGAGTCGAGGAACATCTCCGGCTCCTCGGCGATCCCCTCGACGGTCCTGCGTCTGGCGAACAGGGCCGGGTAGTAGCGCGCGGTCTTCCCGCTCTTCTCGTACAACCGGGTGATCTGCCCGGTGACGAAGTCGGCACCGGTCCGCTCGATCTCCAGCAGCATGCTCTTGCAGGCGTGCCGGGTCAGCTCGTCGTCGCTGTCCAGGAACATCACGTACGGCGCCCGCGCCGCCGCCACGCCCCTGTTCCGCGGGGTCCCGCACCCCCCGCTGTTGACCTCCCCGCGCAGGTAGCGGACCCGCGCGTCCTTCCGCTGCAGCTCCCGGGCGACCTGCTCGGTCTCGTCGGTGCTGGCGTCGTCGGCGATGATCACCTCGATGTTGCGCAGCGACTGCCGGAGCACGGACCGCACGGCCCTGGGCAGCCGCGCGGCATCGTTGTAGGTAATCACCACAACACTGCACTCCGGGACATTGATCACACCCCGAGGTATCCCCGAGAAAAAGTAACCGGTTGTCCTACTTGTCCACTGATAACACTCTTTTTGACGCTCTATGAGACAGGCAGTCCCACTTCGACCGGGGCGGAGCCGCCGTGTTCACCACTACTGGGTGGGCGGCGTTCATCGGAGGCGTCAGGAACCACGAGTTCGACGCTCGCTGAAGAGGTATGAGCCTGTGTGCGGGGGCGGCATTGTCGCAGGTGGTCTTTACGATCGACGGCGATGGTGAAGCAGCGATCGGTGGAGGCTTTGGTGAGAAAGATCTTCTCGTTCATGATGACCACCCTTGACGGGTATTTCGAGGGGCGGAACCAGGATCTCGGCTGGCACAACGTCGACGAGGAGTTCGGCGAGTTCGCGGCGCGCCAGCTCGACGAGAGCGGCACGCTCGTGTTCGGGCGGGTCACCTACCAGCTGATGGCGGGCTTCTGGCCGACGCCCGAGGGGGAGGAGGCCGATCCGGCGGTCGCGGCGAGGATGAACGGCACGGACAAGATCGTCGTCTCACGAACGCTGGACAGGGCCGAGTGGGCCGGCACTCGGCTGATCAAGCAGGATCTCGTCGAGGAGTTCACCAGGCTCAAGCGGGAACCCGGCAAGGACATCGCCATCCTGGGCAGTTCCGACCTGACCGTGAGTCTTCTCCGGCGGGGACTCGTCGACGAGCTGCGGATCATGGTGAACCCGGTCGTCCTCGGCGAGGGCACCCCGCTCTTCGGGACCGCGAAGGCCAGGATCGACCTGAAGCTGCTGAAGACACGGCCTTTCAACTCCGGCAACGTCCTGCACTTCTACCGGCCCGCCACCGCCTGACGCCGGCCAGGATCAAGGCGCAGCGAGGACGGGTCGGGGGCCGCTCATTGGTACAGGTCTGTGCGGGGTGGAAGGTCAGGAGCGGCGTACCCGAGGAGCCTGTGGTCCCCTACGTCAGGGACATCCTGTGCAGGGCGTCGATGGCGAGGCGGTAGCCGTCCACGCCGAGGCCGACGATGGTGCCGCGCGCGACGAGGGAGATGTACGAGTGGTGGCGGAAGGACTCGCGGCGGTGCACGTTGGAGATGTGCACCTCGACGAGCGGTAGCTCGGTGCCCTCGATGGCATCGTGCAGGGCGATCGAGGTATGGGTGTAGGCCCCGGGGTTGAAGACCGCGCCGATGACCTCACCGGCCTTGACCCGCGCCCCGGCCTCGTGGATCCAGTCGATCAGCTGGCCCTCGTGGTTGGACTGACGGAAGACCAGGTCCAGGCCGAGCCGAGTGGCCTCCTCGCGGCACAGTTCCTCGACGTCCGGCAGCGTCATGGTGCCGTAGACCTCGGGTCTGCGGGTGCCGAGCAGGTTCAGGTTCGGGCCGTTGAGCACGTGTACGCCGGTCACGGGGATCATTCTCGCTCATCCGCGGGACCGGCGCTGCCAGGGGGTGCCTGCGGTGTGCGGGTCGGGAAGCGGGGGATGGGGCCGAGACACTCCCCGTCGTACGCCGTACCTGATCGGGGGGCTCAGCGACCCCTGCCGTGCCGTCGAGCGGCCAGCCACAGCGCGGTCATCACGGCCAGTGCGCTCACGGCCATTCCGGTGAGCAGACCCAGGATGGTGTCGAGGCCGCCGTCGAAGGTGTCGAGCCCCGCTTCGGCGACCTGCAGCAGTAGCACCAGGGCCACCGCGGTCAGCACCAGCAGGCCGGCGATCAAGGCGTAGAACTTCGGGCTGAGGAAGATGTTGCGCCTCGGCGTTCGCGGCGGGGCGGTCAGCTCCGCGGCGGGCCCCAGGCTGGCGGCCTTGGGCCGCTTGAAGTATTCGAAGCACACCCACCTGCCGCACGGCTCCCAGCCGTCGGGGGTGAGCAGGTCGAGCACGCTCTGGCGCCGGCCGGGCGAGACCAGCTCTCTCCGGTACTCCCACTGCTGAGGGTTCTCGGGGTCCCGGACGCTGACGAACAGGCCCTTCCCATCGACCCCGTCGACCTCCCAGCCCTGGGCGCCGTACTCGTTGAGCGTCTTGACGTCGTGGAACAGGTCGGCGGTCCAGCGCCAGGTACGGGCGTCCGCGGCGGGCGGGGCCGAGGTGACGGCCAGCTCACGGGCCAGCTCGGCCGCCGGGCCGAACTCCTCCTCGGGGTCGCCGCCACCACTCTCGGCGAGGTAGCCGGCGAGGTCGTCCAGCATGGCCCTGACCCGGTCGGCGGGCATGCCCGCCTCGGCCAGAACCACGGCGAGCTCGTCGAAGTAACCACCGGCGGTCTCGTCGACGTGGCCGCTCATCGAACTCTCCCTTCAGGTGAACCCGTTGGCTGAGGCGCCTCGGTGTGGCCCTTGGCCAGTACGGCGCGTACCGACTCGTCGAAGTTCAGCCAGAGCCCGCCCTGCTCGGCGAGTGTCTGCCTGCCCTGGTCGGTGAGCCGGTAGTAGCGACGGCCGGGCCCGCGCTCGGTCACCCGGAACTCGGCGGTGAGCAGCCCCGCCTCCTCCAGCCGGTTGAGCACCGGGTAGAGCGTGCCGCCCTTGATCTGACCAAGACCGGACTCGGCGAGGTCTTTGGCGATCTCGTAGCCGTAGTTCTCGCCGGCCGTCAGGCTGGCGAGAACCAGCAGGTCGAGCACGCCCTTGAGCCAGCTCGCACGTCGATCGCTCGTCATGGTAGCGATCCTACTTAGCCTGTGTACCCGACTGGCTCACGTCGCGGCTGCGGGGTGAGCACCAGGCCGCGAAGGTCGATCAGCGCGTGCAACAGGATCGGCATGAGCAGGCTGCCGGTCCTCAGGTAGAGCAAGGTCAGGCCGAAGCCGACCAGGGTGACCGCGAGCATGCCGCGCCAGCCCTGGTAGAGGTGGCCGGCGACGAACACCGCCAGCGCGCCGAAGGCCGCGACCTCCTTGCTCAGGCCGAGCGCGCCCGTGCCGACCGCGATGAGCAGGCCTCGGTAGACGATCTCCTCGGTGATGCCGGCGGTCACCGACAGGCCCGCGGCGTACCAGCGCTCGACCGCGGTGCGCGGCAGCAGGTGGTTGAAGGCCTGCTGGCCGGGGACGGGCTTGCCCCTGGCGGCCAGCCACTTGAAGACGAGCATGCCGGCCGCGGCGGCGACCAGGAAGCCGACGATCGTGCCGAGGGTGTCGTCCAGTGGCTCCGTGATCACCAGGCCGATGTCCGCGGCGTCGAGGTTCGGCTCCACGGCGACGATGAGCAGTGCCACGGCGGCCAGTGTCCACAGCTCGGCGCTCCAGAGCGTGAACATCCGGCGGTAGGCCATGGGGTCCTGGTCACGAGTGCGGGCCAGCCTGTCGTAGGTGCGTTTGCCGAGCAGAGGGCTGGCGACGGCCAGGTAGCCGACGAGGGCGACTGTCAGGACAAGCGTCAAGGGGGATGACAAGGGAGACCTCCAAAGGTGCTCTGCTACCTAGACCGTAGAGCAAGCTAGTTAGATATACAACCTATGTTGCGGTGAAGGGGTCAAGGGGACGGACTCGGCGAGGGCACCCCGCTCTTCGGGACCGCGGCGGGCAGGGTCGACCTGAAGCTGCCATCCGGTGAGGACCGGGGTCGCTTTCCGCCGGGGTGAGCGTCCCCGCGGTGGCGGGCTCTGGGGCGCTGCCCTTACCGCGGCGCGGTCCAGGTGGCGGTCATGTCCGCCGTGACGTCGCGCAGGACGTCAGGCTGCGCGTCCGTGCGGACCTCGCCGGTGGCGCCCAGGGGGTCGGCCACAAACGTCGACCGATCCCTGTCCGGGTGACACGCATCGCCATACGACTGTTCGTGCGTGCGCGGCCCTCATGCCTGCGCGCACGCTTTACGCATATAACCATCTGACCAGGTCTTTTATCGAACAGTGAGTCTGTACGGTGGGTGGTGATTGTCCGGAATCAAGGCATCACGCAACGCTGGTCCTGGAGGGGGCGATCCCATGAAAATAGGTTTCGGCCTGCCGGTAAGCGACCCCGTGTGCCTGCTCAGCTGGGCCCGGCGCGCCGACGTCGGCCCCTTTTCGACCCTCGGTCTGCTCGACCGCATCGTGTACGACAACCCGGAAGCGATGGTCACTCTGGCGGCCATCGCAGGGGCCACCTCACGGATCCGCGTACAGACCGAAGTGCTGATCCCGCCCTTGCGCGCGACCGCCCTGCTCGCCAAGCAGGCCGCGACCCTGGATCGGATTTCTGGTGGTCGCCTCACCCTCGGCGTGGGGATCGGGGCACGCGAGGACGACTACCGGGCCGTGGACGTCCAGGTCCGCGGCCGGGGGCGCCACCTGGATGAGCAGATGGTAGCTCTCCGGCGGGTCTGGGAGGGCGAGCCGTACGCCCAGGGCATCGGACCGATCGGCCCCGCCCCGGCCCGCCGGGGCGGACCCGAAGTGCTGTTCGGAGGCTTCGTTCCCGCCACCGTCGAGCGCATCGCTCGCTGGGGCGACGGATTCCTCGGTGCTCATCTCACGCCGGAACAGATGGGGCAGTTCTACCGAGCCGTCGAGGCATCGTGGCAGGCCGCCGGGCGTGCCGGTCGTCCTCGGCTGGTGGCTCAGTCCAACGCCGCCCTCGGCCCCGAATCAGTCGTGGACGAGGCGAAACGTGCCCTCGGTGACTATTACCGCTTCATGGGGGACGGTGCGAAGGAGGTGGTCGACGAGATGCTCACCACACCGGAAGCGATCCGGCAGGCCGTCACCGCGTACGGCGAGATCGGCGCCGACGAGGTCATGCTCTACTGCTGGTCCTCCGACGTGGACCAGATCGACCGTGTCGCCGACACCGTCACCTGAGGGGGTTCTTGGCGGTCCAAGCTTGGGGAAGGCCGGAAGGTTGTTTGGGGCTGGGGTGGGGGCGGGGGCGGTAGACCGGGAATATCGCGGCATGTGCACGCATGTCGGGCTCGACTGCGCCACCCCGGGGGGACCGCTCATGGCCGACGACATTCTTGCCTCAGGAGAGAACTTCGGACAGGGGATGCCGGGGGTTCCGGCGCGGGGGCGCGGGCCCAACACCGGCGCGCCCTTCTCCAGGCGTGACTACCGGCACCCGGCGGCGGGCTGGGGCGCGGCGCTCAGCGTCGGGAGGGTGCTGGCCAGGACGAGGGAGCCGATCGAGGGGACACGGGCGATCTTCCGGATGAACCACGAGAACCACGGTTTCGACTGCCCGGGATGCGCGTGGCCGGACGACAGGAAGGGCCTGCGCCTGGACATCTGCGAGAACGGCATCAAGCACGTCACCTGGGAGATGACCCCCAAGCGCGTCGGGCGCCGGTTCTTCGACGAGCACACCGTCACCGAGCTGTCCGGCTGGAGCGACTTCGCGCTGGAGGACCAGGGCAGGCTGACCGAGCCGATGGTCTACGACCCGGACTCCGACAAGTACCGGCCGATCTCCTGGCCGGACGCGTTCGAGCTGGTCGGCTCGACGCTCAGGAAGCTGAGCAGCCCGGACCAGGCGTCGTTCTACACCTCCGGGCGGCTGAGCAACGAGGGCACGTTCCTCTACCAGCTCTGGGCCCGCGAGTTCGGCACCAACAACCTGCCGGACTGCTCGAACATGTGCCACGAGGCCAGTGGCCGGGCGCTGAAGGCCGCCCTGGGCACCGGCAAGGGTACCGTCGACCTGGACGACTGGGGCAAGGCCGACGCGATCTTCCTTCTCGCCTCCAACGCGGCCTCCAACGCGCCGCGCATGCTGACCGCGCTGGTCGAGGCGTACCGGCGCGGCGCCCAGATCGTGCACATCAACCCGCTGATCGAGGCGGCGGCCGGAAAGACGATCGTGCCGCACGACCTCCTCTCGATGGGCACCTTCCACGCCACCAGGACCGGCACGCTCAACGTGCAGCCGAGGATCGGCGGCGACCTGGCGCTGCTGCGCGGGGTCGCGAAGGCCGTGTTCGAGGCGGCGAAGATCGACCCGAAGGCCATCGACCACGAGTTCATCGACAACCACACACACGGCTTCGAGGACTACCGGCGGGCGTGCGCCGAGGCCGGCTGGCCGCAACTGGAGCGCCAGTCGGGCGTGGCCGAGGCGAGGATTCGCGAGCTAGCCGACGTCTACCTGCGTTCCAGGCGCACCATCATCAGCTGGTGCCTGGGCATCACCCAGCAGGAACACGGCGTCGACACCGTGCGAGAGATCGCCAACCTGTTGCTGCTCCGGGGCAACGTGGGCCGGGAGGGCGCGGGTCCGTGCCCCATTCGCGGGCACAGCAACGTCCAGGGCAACCGCACCTGCGGGGTCGACTCCCATCCGAGCGAGCGGCTGCTCTCCCGGCTGGCCGAGGTGTGCGGCATCGACCCGCCGCGGGCCTGGGGCCTGGACACCGTCGGCACCATCGAGGCGATGCGCCGCGGCGACGTCAAGGTGTTCGTGAGCATGGGCGGCAACTTCGCGCTGGCCACGCCCGACACCCCGCACACCTTCCAGGCGCTGCGCAACTGCGAGCTGACCGTGCAGGTCAGCACCAAGCTCAACCGCAGCCACCTGGTGCACGGCGAGAAGGCGCTGATCCTGCCCTGCCTCGGCCGTACCGAGAAGGACTGGCAGCGCCGCAGGCTGCAGGGGGTCACGGTCGAGGACTCGATGAGCATGGTGCACCTGTCGATCGGCATGCGGAACCCGGCCTCGCGGCAACTGCTCTCCGAACCGGCGATCATCGCCGGGATGGCGCGGGCGACCCTGCCGGACAGCGCCACGCCCTGGCAGGAGTACGTCGACGACTACGACCGCATCCGCGACACCATGGCCCGGGTCCTCGACGGGTTCGAGGACTTCAACCGCAGGGTCCGGATGCCGCTGGGCTTCCGGATCCGCCAGCCGGCCCGCGAGCGGGTCTTTCTCACCGAGTCCGGGCGAGCGGAGTTCTCCACCGCCCCGGTTCCGAACGTCATACCGGAGGCGGGCCGCCTGACGCTGGGCACGGTGCGCTCCCACGACCAGTGGAACACCACCGTCTACTCCGACGACGACCGCTACCGGGGCGTCGAGAACCTGCGCACCCTGGTGCTGATGAACCGCGACGACATGCGGGACCGGGGCCTGGCCGAGGCCGACCTTGTCGACATCACCAGCATCGCCAAGGACGGCAGCAGGCGCAGCGTCTACGGCTACCGGGCCTTCGGCTACGACATTCCGCGCGGCAGCGCGATCGGTTACATGCCCGAGCTGAACGTGCTCTGCGCGCTCGTCGACTTCAGCCCCCAGAGCGGGCAGCCGCTGGCCAAGCACCTCACCGTCGAGATCACCCCGATGGCGGGAGGCGTGGTGGACGAGGCCCGGCGCGAGGCGGAGCGGGAGCGGATGGCCGGACGGGGCGGCCGCTGAGCGGGCATCGGCGTGGTGGGTTCGACGCCGCCAGGGAGCGGTCCACGGCATCGCCGCCCATCTGATCTTGGCAACTTCGCTGTCCGGTCCGGTGCTGGTGATCCTCCAGATGTGGGGTGAGCCCGTGCCGGTGGATGATTTTTAGAGCCGTCCGGTTTTCACGGCCCCCAGGAAGGCCGCGAACACGGCGCTCTCGAACAGTCGAGAGCGTTCGTCCAGGGCGCGGATCCAGTCGTGGATCTCGTTGGTGACGCGGATCTCCACTCCCGCATGCCCGGAAGTGTAGAAAATCCTTTACTCCGACAGCATGTGGTGCGTCACGCGCTTCGCGTCCTGCCCTATGCGATGGGTTCGCCCCTGAACGTTCACCGGGTCCGTAGCGCAGCCCGGAGGTTCCGGCTGCTCCCGCCGAAAGGGTCGGCGAGAAACAAGGGAAGGGTGGGGTGGCCGCCGGGCAAGAAGGGGTGTCCTGTCCTTCCGGCAAGGGAGTCCCTTGCATGATCGCTGTTTCTGAGGTGGCCTCGGTGGTCGACCGGGAGCGGTTCGCCGCCGTCTTCGACGCCCACTACGAGGAGATCCGCCGCTACATCGGGCGGCGGCTCGACCTCGATGTCGCCGAGGACCTGGCCGCCGAGACGTTCCTGATCGCCTTCCACCGGCGTAGCCGGTTCGACGCGGCCAGGGGCGGGGTCCGGCCCTGGCTGTACGGCATCGCCACCAACCTGATCGGCCGCCATCGCCGGGCGGAGATCCGCCGCTATCGGGCGCTGGCCAGGACCGGGCCGCCTCCCGACGACGACGGCCATGATCAGCGAGTCGCCGAGCGGGTCACGGCGGGGGTGACGGTCGGCCGGTTGTCAGGGGCGCTGGCCCGGCTGTCCAAGGGTGAGCGGGACGTGGTGCTGCTCATCGCGTACGGCGGGTTGACCTACGAGGAGGTCGCCGAGGCGCTCGGGGTCGCCTACGGCACGGTGGCCTCCCGGCTCAGCCGGGCCAGGACCAGGCTGCGCGACACGCTGGGAGTGGAGGTCTGATGAAGGAGTTCAAGCTCATCGACGAGGTGATGCCGGATGCGCCGCTCGCCGATCCCGCGAGGACGGCGGAGATCAGAGCCAGGGTGCTGAACGGCGGCCGGCGGCCCCGGCGGAGGTCCACGGCACGCTTCGGAGTGCGGCTCGGGTGGGTGATCGCAGCGGCGGCCACGGCGGTGGCCACGGCGGCGGTCGTCGTGACGGTGACGGTGTTGCCACGGCTGGAGGCGGTCACCAGCTCTCCGGCCGTGGGTCCGAGGGCGGATCTGGAGATCGCGGCGGACCTGATGGCTGGGCGGACCGAACCCGAGAGCGGTCGTTACTGGCGGACGGTGACGGAGGTCACCAGTCGCCTGAAGATCGACAAGAGCTACTTCGTGGATGAACGTGACCGCCGGACCAAGTGGCTGAGCAGCACTGACCTGCCCAAGGTCGCAGAGCGTCGGCTCATCGGCATAAAACCGGTGACATCGGCTGATCTGGCCAAATGGAAGCGCGCGGGTTCGCGGGAGCTCTGCGAGGGCGGTGAGGACTGTGCGGGCGGCTTCCTGCGGCCGGGCCAGACGGAGTATGTGCCGTCTTCGGGGCAGAAGGCGAAATACCTCCGCGGCGGCCTGCTCGGGGCCGACCTGAACATGCTGGAGTTCATGAGGCTGCCGGACGATCCGGTGGCGCTCAGGTCGGAGCTGCTCGGCTCATGGTCCGCCTTCCCGGCCATAACGATAGGGGCGGGAGAGAAACCGGTCACGGGAGAGAAACCGGTCATGACCAGGGATGAATGGCTCTGGGCGGTGGGCACCGGCATCCTGGATGAGGCGCCGATCTCCCCGGCTGTGCGGGCCGCGCTCTATCGCATGCTGGCGGATGTTCCCGGTGCCCGCGTCCTCGGTGACGGGCGGACGGTGACGGTGGCCAGGGCGTTCCAGAACGGTTTCATCGACAGTCACGTGGTGATCGACCGGGCCACGGGAGAACTGTCGGCCATCCGGAGCGTGCTGCTGAAGCCGGATCCGCAGCAGAAGGGCTCTCTGACCGACTTCAGGGGGCTGCCGCAGAAGTCGGTCATATTCGAGGTCGTGTTCCTGGCGACGGGCTGGACCGACGAGGCCCCCGTGCTCCCCGAAGGCTGCGAGCGGCGGAAGTGCGTCCGTTAGCGTTCTCACCGGAGGTCGTTCGACGGGAGGGTGAGGGCGACATGCGCTTCCCGTCGAACGATCAAACCGGATACTCAGCGGCGGCGCAGGGCGCGGCTGACCAGCCAGGCGATCAGGGTGACGGCCGCCAGTGCGGCGACCAGTGGGGCGGCGCGTTTGAGCAACGGCAGGCCCGCCACCTCCAGGAGGTTCATGGCCTCCTCGTCAGGGCTGAGCGAGGTGCGTGAGGTGCCCGCCGGATGGCTCTGGCGGGACCCGGACTTCTCGTCGACGACGAGGCCGGGCGGTGTCGGCACCGCGCTGAGATGCCGCCCGGATGCGCCCGCTCCTGCCCCGCTCAGCTCCTCCCAGCCGGCCGGGGTCGCGGGGCCGGGGCCCGAGGCCGCCGAGACCACCGGAACCTCGTCGTCCGGGCCGGGCTGGGAGGGAGCACTCCAGCCGCCCATGCCCGGCGTCTCGGCAGGCGTCTCGGCGGCGGTTTCCACGCCGGGGCTCTCGCCCAGCAGCAGGGAGAGGTTGGCCGCGAACCTGTCGATCAGCTTCTCGCCGACCTCGGACATCACCCCTCGGCCGAACTGGGCCGGGCGGCCGGTCACGTTGAAGGAGGTGTCGACGGTGACCCTGGTGTTCCGCCCCTCGGGGTACAGACGCGCGACGACCGTGGCACCGGCGGTGCCCGAGCCCCTGGCCTCCTTGCCGGAGGCCTTGATGGTCATGGAGTGGGTGTCCTCGTCCACCTTCTCGAAGGAGGCCCGGCCCCGGTAGGTCACCGTGATCGGCCCGACCTTGACCTTCATCCTGCCGGTGAAGGAGTCCTCTTCGACCTGGTCCACGGTGGCACCGGGCAGGCAGGGGCCGACCCGCTCGACGTCGAGCAGCACCGGCCACGCCTGCTCGACCGGCACGGGAACCGTGAACTCGTGCTCGAACCGCATCGCCATCGATCCGCTCCTTGTCGGTCGGTCGCTGTTGCGACATTACGACTACACGGGGGCGTATTACCAGTATGCCGCCACGGGGCCGGTTGACCGCCACACGTCGGTACGTGTCGGTCGGCGTCCATTCCTCCCTGCCCCTCCGGGCGGGGATGATGCCTCCGCCCTCCCACGAGGCGCTCCGGCCCGAGGGACGGGGCGGCGCTCTCGGCCTCCAGTGTGAGGGGGGCTCATCTGCCGCCCTCCCCGCCGTTCATGGCGAGGACACTCGCAGGCCCGTCGGGGGGTGAGAGCCCGCCGGGTTCTCACCCCGTCACGGCGGGACTCAGCCGCTCGCGGCCCTGACCGCCCTGCGGGTCAGCACCCGGGCCAGATGCCGGCGGTAGTCGGGTCCGGCGTGCAGGTCCGCGGGGGGCGAGGTGCCGTCGTCGGCCTCGGCGCACGCCTCCCCGACGGGGTCGGTGCCGGTGGAGCCCACGGGCGCGAGATCCACCCCGCGCAGCGCCGTCTCCACCGCACTCGCCCGCACCGGGGTGGGGCCCATGTTGGTCAGCGCGATCCTGGCCTCCTCGACGGCCCCGCCACTCCGCCGTACGGCCGCCGCGACGCCGACGATCGCCCACGCCTGCGCCGTCCGGTGGAACTTCTCGTAGTGGAAACCCCACCCGGGGCCGAGTACCGGCACCCGGGCGCCGATCAGCACCTCATCGGGTTCGAGCGCGGGCTCCAGGTAGTCGACGAAGAAGTCCGCGGCGGGGATCTCCCGCTCGCCGTCGACGGAGCGGGCGACGAAGACGCAGTCGAGCGCCAGGGCCACGGCCGGCAGGTCCCCCGCCGGATCGGCGTGGGCCATGGAACCGCCGAACGTGCCACGGTGCCGTACCGCGGGGTCGGCCACCGTGGCCGTGGCCAGCGCGAGCAGCGGGACGCGCTCCCTGATCACCCCGGAGCGCAGCACCTCGTCGTGGGTGGTGAGCGCGCCGATGAACACGTGGTCGCCACGGTCGGAGATGCCGCGCAGGCCGGGCAGGCGCCCGAGGTCCACCAGCGCCGACGGGTAGGCCAGCCGCAGCCGCAGCAGCGGTAGCAGCGACTGGCCGCCGGCCAGCACCTTGACGTCGTCGCCGGAGGCCGCGGCCTCACCGAGCACCTGGCACGCCTCCTCCACCGAGGAGGGCCTGACGTAGTCGAACGACGCGGGGATCATCGGTCTCCTCCCTCGGCGGCCGGTCCCGGCCGACGTGTGGCGTCCGCCTCGGTGACGATCCGCCAGATCCGCTCCGGGGTGCAGGGCATCCGCACGTCGTTCACCCCGTACGGGCGCAGCGCGTCGACGATCGCGTTGACCACGGCGGGGGTGGAGGCGATGGTCCCGGCCTCGCCGACGCCCTTGACGCCCAGCGGGTTGGTCGTCGCCGGGGTCTCGGTGCGGTCGGTGACGAAGTCGGGCAGGTCGGCCGCCGAAGGGATGAGGTAGTCGGCCATCGTGGTGGTGAGCAGGTTGCCCTCGGTGTCGTAGACCGCCTCCTCGAACAGGGCCTGGGCGATGCCCTGGGCGATGCCGCCGTGCACCTGGCCCTCGACGATCAGCGGGTTCACCACCGAGCCCACGTCGTCGACCGCCACGTAGGTCCGGATCTTCGAGGCGCCGGTCTCGGTGTCCACCTCGATCGCGCACAGGTGGGTGCCGTGCGGGAAGGAGAAGTTGTCCGGGTCGAAGGTCGCGTCGGCGTCCAGCGCGGGTTCGAAGCCGTCGGGCAGGTCGTGCGCGGCGAAGGTGGCCAGCGCCAGTTCCTGGATGGTCCTGCCCGCCTCGGTGCCCCGGACCTTGAACGTGCCGTCGGCGAACTCGATGTCGTCGGCGGAGGCCTCAAGCAGGTGCGCGGTGAGCTGTTTGGCACGGTCCTTCACCTTCTCGCAGGCGGCCAGCACGGCGACGCCGCCCACCACCAGGGAGCGGGAGCCGTAGGTGTCCATGCCCCTGTGCGAGACGGACGTGTCGCCGTGCAGCACGGAGACGTCCTCGAACGGCACGCCCAGCGCGTCGGCGACGATCTGGCTCCAGGCCGTCTCGTGTCCCTGGCCGTGCGGCGAGGAGCCGGTGACGACCTCGACCTTGCCGGTGGGCAGCATCCTGACCGAGGCGTGCTCCCAGCCGCCCGCGCCGTAGTTGAGGCTGCCGAGCACCCGCGAGGGCGCCAGCCCGCACATCTCGGTGAACGTCGAGACACCGATGCCGAGCTGGACCGGGTCGCGCCGGTCGCGCCGGTCCGCCTGCTCGGCCCTGAGCTTGTCGTAGCCGAGCAGGGCCAGGGCCCGCTCGGTCGCCGCCTCGTAGTTGCCCGAGTCGTAGGTCAGCCCGCAGATCGTGGTGTACGGGAACTCCGCGTGGGTGATCCAGTTGCGGCGCCGCAGCTCGACGGGGTCCATGCCCAGCTCGTGGGCGAGCTCGTCCATGGCGCGTTCGATCGCGAACGTCGCCTCGGGGCGGCCCGCGCCCCGGTAGGCGTCGGTCGGCATCTTGGTGGTGAAGACGCCGGTGCACTTGAAGTCGTAGGCGTCCATCTTGTAGATGCCGTTGTACATGAACGCGCCGAGCAGTGGCACGCCCGGCGTGACCAGCATCAGGTAGGCGCCCATGTCGGCGAGCAGGTCCACCTTGACGCCCCGCACCCGCCCGTCCCGGTCGGCGGCGACGGAGATCCGCTGGAGCTGGTCGCGGCCGTGGTGCACCGTCAGGTTGCCCTCGGAGCGGGACTCGGTCCACTTCACCGGCCTGCCCAGCCTGCGGGTCAGCAGCAGCGCGAGCACCTCCTCGGCGGTGACCTGGAGCTTGGAACCGAAGCCGCCGCCCACGTCGGGGGCGACCACCCGCAGCTTGTGCTCGGGGATGCCCGTCGTCAGCGCGAGCATGACGCGCAGGATGTGCGGGATCTGGGTGGACGAGTAGAGCGTGAAGGTGTCGCCGTCGGTGGTGGCCACGACCGCGCGAGGCTCCATGGCGGTCGGGATGAGCCGCTGCTGCACGTAGGTGCGCTCGATCACCACGGGGGCGTCGCGGAACGCCTCCTCGATGTCGCCCCCGGCGAACTTCCAGGTGAACGCCTGGTTTCCGGCCTCGTGGACCTTGGGGCTCCCCTCGGCGAGCGCCTCGGTCATGTCGAGCACCGCGTCCAGCGGCTCGTAGTCGATCTCGATCGCCTCCAGGGCGTCGGCCGCCCGGTAGCGGTCGGTGGCGACCACGCAGGCCACCGCCTCGCCGACGTAGCGGACCTCGTCCACCGCCATGGGCGGGTGGTCGGGGATGACGATGTCCTCGCTGACCGGCCAGGCGCAGGGCAGGCTGCCCTGCTCGCCGGCGAAGTCGCGCCCGCTGTAGACGGCGACCACGCCCGGCTGGCCGCTCGCGGCCGAGGTGTCGACGCGGGTGATCCTGGCGTGGGCCATCGGGCTGCGCAGGAAGGCCACGTACATCATGCCGGGGAGCTGGATGTTGTCGGTCCAGGTGGTCCTGCCGGTGACCAGCCGGGCGTCCTCCTTGCGCCTGCGCGCCCTGCCGACCTCGTGGGCGGCGGACGGGTCGTTCAGCCGGTCGCTCTCGATGAGCTGCTCGGTCATGGCGCCGGCACCTCCTGCCCGGATGTGCTCCGCCGGGACATCTCCGCCGCGCCGCGCCGCACCGCCCTGACGATGTTGCAGTACCCCGTGCAACGGCACAGGTTGCCCTCCAACCCCTCGCGGACCGCCTCCTCCGACGGGTCGGGGTCGTCCCTGAGCAGATCGATCGCCGCCATGATCATGCCGGGGGTGCAGTACCCGCACTGCAGGGCGTGCTCTTCGTGAAAGGCCTGCTGCATGGGATGCCACTCGCCTCCCTGGGCCAGGCCCTCAACCGTGACGACATCGCTCCCGTCGGCCTGCACGGCGAGCACGGAGCAACTCTTCGCGCTCCTGCCGTCGAGCATCACGGTGCAGGCGCCGCAGTTGCCGGTGTCGCAGCCGATGGGCGTGCCGGTCTTGCCCAGCCGATCTCGTAGCAGATGGACGAGGAGAAGGCGCGGCTCGACCTCCTCCTCGTATGCGATTCCATCGACGTTGACGGTGATTCGGGGCATACGTCCTCCAAAAGCAACCACAGGGGCATAGGAGAAGTGAGAACCGATAAATGAGAACTTACGCCCCAGTTCTCCCCGGTCAACCCTTTGGTCTCAGGCCAACGGAAGTTCCTCGGGTTCGCGGTCGCCGAGAATACGGCGGTCCGTTTCGTCGATTCCGAGGTCGTTGATGCTCGCCTCGCGGCGCCGCATCAGCCCGTCGTCGGCGAACTCCCACAGCTCGTTTCCGTAGCTGCGCCACCACTGGCCGCCCGCGTCGTGCCACTCGTACTGGAACCGCACGGCGATGCGGTTGCCACCGAACGTCCACAGCTCCTTGCGGAGCCGGTAGTCCTGCTCCCTGGCCCACTTGCGGCTCAGGAACTCCCTGATCTCCGCGCGCCCGGTGAGGAACTCGTCCCGGTTGCGCCAGCGGGAGTCGGGCGTGTAGGCGAGCGAGACCCGCTCGGGGTCGCGCGTGTTCCACGCGTCCTCGGCGGCCTGGACCTTGGCCCTGGCCGTCTCCTCGGTGAACATCACACTTCCTCCATGGGTTCCGCGGCCTCCTCGACCGCGTCGATCAGCGGGTCGTCGGGTCCGGCGACGTACGTCAACCGATCATCGTCCAGGTCGGACGGCGCGGGCGTGACGAACACGCCGCCCGGTCCACGATGATCCCGATGACCCCGTCAAGGGTTTCCCAGCGCCCCGTCCGCGGCGCGGGCGGCGTGCGCCGGCGGGTTGTGGCGGGAGTAGTCCCCGAGCCGCCAGCGGAGCGGGCTGGCTCCCCGGACCCGGACGATCCGGTCCACCTCGAACCCGACCAGCCGCTGTGCCCCCGGCACGTCGCCCGGCTCCCAGTCGACGCGGGCCCGCCCGGTCAGGTGCAGCGCGTCGCCGTTCTCCCAGTCGAGGAAGAGCAGGCCGCAGTGTTCGTCCAGTTCCAGGTTGCCGAGCGTCATGTACATCAGGTTGCCGGCGTAGTCCGGCCAGACCAGCCGTCGCTCGTCCAGCACCCGGACGAACCCCGGGTTGCCGCCCCGGTGCGACAGATCCGCGCCCAGGCCGGGGGCCGAGGTGGCGACGAAGAACGTGTCGGCGCCCTCGATCCACGCTCGGTCGCCGTCGCCGAAAACCGTCGCCGAGGAGGAGCCGGTGGCCGGCCCGGTGACCTCCGCGACGATGTCCCGTGTCTGGATGTACTTGGGACAGTTGGCGTACGCCTGCTCGGTGTGGACGACCAGTCGCCCGCCGTCCCGCCGGACCGTGCCGTTGACCCGCATCCTGCGCCTGGTCAGGGGCTCGATCGCGAGCATCCCGATCTCACCCCCGTCCAGTCCGGCCAGCGGATCGTGCTCACCCGGCAGCGTGTCGATCACCACGGTCCGTTCGTCCGCGGCCCTGGCGAACCCCTCGGGCCCGGTCAGGACCGTCGCCCACGGGAGCCCGTCCCGCCCCGCGGCTCCGATCAGCAGCATCCGCTGCCGCCTGAGGAACTCGGCCGCCACCGCCGGGATCTCCGGCCGGGTCCTGGCCGAGCCCAGTGCCACCGCGCGGACCCCGGTCCTGCGCTGTACCGCGATTTCTCCCCCGTGCTCCATGGTCGTCTAGAAGAAGCCGCAGGTGGGGGCGCCGGTGGTCGGCGCGGGTCGCTCATCGGCGCCGCTGGGCGCGAAGATCTCCAGCCGGATGCCGTCCGGGTCCTCGAAGAACACGCCCCCCGAGGACGCCCCCTCGCCGTGCGGGACCACGCCGTCGTGGTGGAGCGTGGCCCCGAGTCCCCGGATCACGGTCTCGGCTCGGCGGACCGCCTCGATGTCCGGCACCTGGAAGGACAGGTGGTGCAGGCCCGGCAGCCCGGTGGCGAAGCTGCCCTCGCTCTGCTGCCAGAGGGTGAGCACCAGCTTCCCGTCGAGACCGAGGAAGGCGTAGCGCCGGTCCGGCTGGTCCGACTCGCCGAAGATCTCGAAGCCGAAGACCTTCAGGTAGAAGTCCTTGGACCTGTCGAGGTCGGAGACGTTGAGGCCGACGTGGTCGGTCTGGAAGGTCATTTGATCTCTCCTCCACGTTTTCTAACGGCTCGATCCGTTAGCTCTACTGCCCGCAATCTAACGCAAAATCGGCATTTGTCACGTTAGAAAAATATGGCGTAAATCACTCTTGGCGGGCAGGGTGGGCCCGGATGAGGAGAGCAGCCGAGGGGAGAGCCCGCCGAATGGACACGCGACAGGTGGGAGCGGGTGACCACTGGAGGCGACGTCACCTTGGTGTGCGGTCAGGAAAGCGCGACGCGGGCAGACGTCACCGGATGCGGCGACATGAGAGGTGGGCCGCCTGGCGCCGGGGTGGGTCAGCCGTTCCGGTGCTGGCGGTAATGGCGGGCGGCTCGGGCCCGGTTGCCGCAGCCGAGCGAGCACCACTCCTGCCGGGCGTGCTCCTTGATGAAATAGAGCACGCAGCGGGGGGCGGGGCAGACGCGGATCTGCTCGCGCCGGGGGCCGGCCAGCAGCTCGATCGCCGACGTCGCGAGGGTGGCCCGGATCCGTTCGGACTCCGTGGCCCCGACGCCCGGGACCGTCCGCGCCCGGGGCGCCTCTCCGGCGGGCCACTCCAGCCGCGGGGCCGAAGGCACGGCCAGTGCCGCGGCGTTGACCAGGTCGAGCGACTCGGCGAAGTCCGGGAGCCGGTGCGCGTCCGCGTCGCTCGCGGCGCCCGGCGCCACGGCCCTGGCGAAGAGCGCCCGTACGGCCTGCCGCAGCTCGGCCACTTCGCTCCGCAGTTCCTCAGAGGCGGTGAAATCCGGGGCGATCCCCAGTTCGGCGGCGTGCGCCCGGCCCCACGCGGTCATGCCCTGCACGTCGGAGAGCAGGTCCGTCAGACCGGTCCGCGTCGCGCGAACGGTGCTGACGAACTCCAGGGCTGACATGCTCCGAGCCTAATGCCCGATATGACCTGTTGCTCTGACGTCCGGGCAGCCCCGATCTCCCTAGCTCCGGGTGACCTTGGCCAGGATGGCTACCAGGCCCGCCAAGCCCAGGCCGCTCACCAGGACCGTGAGCATGACCAGCGGCTGGACGGCCGGTCTGCTGATGAAGACGACCCCGATCGCGATGAACAGCATGCCGCTGAGCAGGGCCATCCAGTCGGTGCGGTGTACGCGCCGGGACACGGGCCGCTGTTCGGGCCGGTCGTGCTCAGGCAGCACGGCGCACCTCCACATCCCCGATGCCGGCCTTGATGTTCAGCACGATGGTCGCCACGTCGCCCTTGGGGGGCACCTCGGGCTCCAGGATTCTGTCGTGCCGGATGTCAGCACCCCCCTCCACCGTGTGGTCGATCTTGACATCGCCGAACCTGGTATGGCCCCGCACCTCGATCCTGGCGGTCGCCGGCAGGATCACGCTGATCTCACCGACCGAGAGCGAGACGTCCACGGCGGTCCGCGAACCCGGCGGCAGGGCCACCTCGCTCAGGTCCAGCACCCCGTCGCCCACCCCCACCGAGTAGCTGCGGGCCATCTCGGACAGGCTGGTGGGCTGCCAGTGATAGCTGCCGAACTTCTTCGGCATGCCGCCCAGCATGGGTCCCGCGACCAGGGCGATCGACAGGATGGTGCCGGTCGCGACCAGCCCGGCTCCCCGGCCGAACCAGGCGGCGGCCAGCAGGCCGGCGCCGATGACGACGAGTGCCGCGCCGCCCGCGACCGTCATGTTGACCGGTCCTGAAGCGGACTGGATCGCCACGATGATCCCTCCAACGATCATGGCCAGGAAGATGGTGACGCCCCCGACGAACGATCTGGGCCGCCGCGGCCTGGGCGGCGCTGTCACCGTCGCGCCGTACCCGGACGGCGGGTAAGGGGCGTAGGGGGAGTACGGTTGCTGCCGCTTCCGGGGGTCCAGCGGCTGGTAGGGGCCGTACGGCGAGAAAGGCGCACCGGAGGAGTCGAACGACGGCCTGGCGGGGTGGTACGGCTCCGCTGGGACGTCTCCGCGGGGCGGGGCGGGACGGGGAGGTGCACCCGGAGCAGGCCCGGCGAAGGTCTCGGCGACGGGGTCGGGGACGAAGGGCCTGTCCGGGGCGGGTTCGGTGCGGGTCTCCGAGACGGGGGCCGGGGGCGGCCGCTCCGCCGTGGACGCCGGTCCGGCCTCCGTCTCAGTCCCCGTCTCGACCCTCGTCCCAGCTCCCGAGGCGGGCGCGTACCGCTCCGTGACCGTCTCGCCGCCCGGGCGGGCGGCGTACGCCGCGGGACCCGAGGCCGGCGGCGCGGCGGTGCGGGCGGCCGGATCCTGCTCCCCGACGGGACGCCGGCCGTCGGCGCCGCCCGGCCCGTAGGCGAACGGGTTCGGCCACTGATCGGCCGGGTACGGCGCCCGGCGCCCGCGCAGCCGGTCGGGCAGTGACCTGGCGGCGGCCAGCAGGTCCACCCCGCGGGAGTGGGCGGTGAGCAGGGCGATGGCGAACACCGTGCCGACCACGACCGTGCCGGTGCCGACGCCGTCCGAAGAGATGTTGACGATGAGCCCGAGGGCGAACAGGCCGGCCAGCAGGGTCAGGACCGTCTCGCTGTCGAAGTCGCGCCGGCTCCACTGCTCCACGTAGCCGGGGCCGCCGTTGGCCTCACGCATCAGCAGGAACGCCGCGACGTAGAGCATGATGCCGATCCCCGAGCCGAGCACCAGCACCGCGAAACCCACCCGCAACAGCACTGGGTCGACCCCGGCGTACCGCCCCAGGCCCGCGCAGACGCCGGTCAGCATGCGGCCCTCGTCGCTACGCCGCAGACCGCGATCCTCCGTGGGGAAGCCGGGCCGCGAGCCGGACGTGGCGCTCGCCGGATCGGTATCGTTCATGTACTTATCGTGGCCTTTCCTCGGCCCGTGCCGCATCCGGGACACCCCTGAGTCGTCCCGGAGGGGAAACGCCTCTCTCAGGGTCGCTTCAGGGGAACGCCTGATGCGCTGGCATGGTGGTTCGTGTGACGATGCTGACGATATGGCTGACCGAACGACAATTCATGACACGGCGCCCGTGACCTCCGAAGACGCGCCTCTCCCTCGGCTGATGAGGCCGGTGGAGGGGCGGCTGGTGGCCGGGGTGGCCCAGGGGGCCGCCGCCCAGCTCCGGCTCGACCCGGTCGTGCTGCGGCTGGCCTTCGTGCTGCTCACCGTCCTGGACGGGTTCGGAGCCGTGGCGTACGCCGCCCTGTGGATGTTCACCCCGCGCGAGCCGTACGAGGGCAGGGAACCCGCCAGGGACTGGAGCCAGCTCGCCGCGTACACCGCGATCGGGCTGGCGCTGCTGGCCCTGGGCTGGCTCACCGGAACCTCGGGGGGCGGGATCGGGGCCTGGCCGATCGCGGTGGGCGGCATCGGCTCGCTGATCCTGTGGCAGCAGGCGGATCCGGACCGGCGGCAGCGCTGGATGACCACCACCGTCGGACAGGTCCGCCAGAACCGGGTCCGCACCGTCGCCGGGCTGGTGCTCGTCATGGTCGGCGCGATCGGTTTCCTGGTGGCCAACGACGAACTGGTCGAGGCCCGTTCCGGCATCATGTTCACGCTGGTGGTCGTGGGCGGTGTCGCGCTGATCGCGGCCCCCTGGCTGGCGGCCCTGTGGAAGGAGTTGCAGCGCGAGCGCCGCGAGCGCATCCGGCAGGAGGAGCGCGCCGAGGTGGCCGCCCACGTCCACGACTCGGTGCTGCACACGCTGACCCTCATCCAGCGCAACGCCTCCGATTCGCGCGAGGTGATGAGGCTCGCCCGCTCCCAGGAGCGGGAACTGCGCAACTGGCTCTACCAGCCCCAGCAGGACGCCGACGCGTCGGTGGCCGCGGCCGTGCGGCGGGTGGCGGCCGAGGAGGAGGACGCGCACGGGGTGCCGATCGAGGTCGTCTGCGTGGGCGACTGCCCGCTGACCCCCGAGCTGTCCGCGATGGTGCAGGCCGCGAGGCAGGCCATGGTCAACGCCGCGAAATACTCGGGGTCCGAGGTCATCTCCGTCTACGCCGAGGCCGAGCCGGAGGAGGTCACCATCTTCGTCAGGGATCGAGGGGTCGGGTTCGACATGGAGGACGTGCCCGAGGATCGTATGGGTATCCGCCAGTCGATCGTCGGCAGGATGGAGCGCCACGGGGGCAGCGCCCGGGTGCGGACCGAGCCCGGCGAGGGTACGGAAGTGATGTTGACCATGAAGCTGGAGAAGGTGTGAGCAGCGAGCGAGCCACGACAGAGCGAGCCCTCGGCCGGGCCGCGCGGTGTGACGGCGGACGGACGCGACCGGCGGGAGGGGCCCGATGAGCGCGGTGAAGGTCCTGATCGTCGACGACCACCGGTTGTTCCGCTCCGGCGTCCGGGCCGAGCTGGGCGACTCCATCGAGGTGCTCGGGGAGGCCGAGGACGTGGAGTCCGCGGTCAGGGCGATCGCCGAACTGGGGCCCGACGTGGTCCTCCTCGACGTGCACATGCCCGGTGGCGGTGGCCAGGAGGTGCTGCGCCGGGTCCTCGGCGCGGGCTCCACGGTCCGCTTCCTCGCCCTGTCGGTCTCCGACGCCGCCGAGGACGTCATCGGTGTGATCCGGGGCGGTGCCCGGGGCTATGTGACCAAGAACATCAGCGGGCGCGAGCTCACCGACGCCATCCGCAGGGTGGCCGACGGGGACGCGGTCTTCTCCCCGAGGCTGGCCGGGTTCGTGCTGGACGCGTTCGCCTCCAGTGAGGCCCCGCCGATCGACCCCGAGCTCGACTCGCTGACCCAGCGCGAGCGCGAGGTGCTGCGGTTGATCGCCAGGGGGTACGCCTACAAGGAGATCGCCAAGGAGCTGTTCATCTCGGTGAAGACCGTGGAGACCCATGTCTCGTCGGTGCTGCGCAAGCTCCAGCTCTCCAACCGTCACGAGCTCTCCCGCTGGGCCACGGCGCGGCGCCTGGTCTGACCGGCCGGCCGGTGAACCGGCCACTCCTGTACGAGCAGTGACTTATGTGCGACTCTGCGAAGTATGGGACGCGACGTACCTGCGATGGTGTTCAGTCGCGAGGACCGGCGGCGCTACCGGGACAAGGTCCGCCGGTGCCTTGACGTCTTCGCGCAGATGCTCCACGAGTCCAGGTTCGAGTTCGACCGGCCCAGGGCCGGGCTGGAGATCGAGCTCAACCTCGTGGACGACCGGGGCGAGGTCGCCATGAAGAACGCCGAGGTGCTGGCGGCCATCGCCCAGCCGGACTGGGCCACCGAACTCGGCCAGTTCAACGTGGAGATCAACGTCCTGCCCGAGTCCCTGGAGCAGGAGGGCGCGGTCCGGCTGGAGAAGGTGATCAGGGACCGCCTCAACCACGCCGAGGCGCGGGCCCGTACCGTCGGCGGGCACATGATGATGGTCGGCATCCTGCCCACGCTGCGGGAGAGCGACGTCCACGAGGGCACCCTGTCGGCCAACCCCCGCTACAAACTGCTCAACGAGCAGATCTTCGCGGCCAGGGGAGAGGACATGCACCTGTCGATCGAGGGGGAGGATCTCCTCGAGACCTACGCCGACAGCATCACCCCCGAGGCCGCCTGCACGAGCCTCCAGCTCCATCTCCAGGTCAGCCCGGAGACGTTCGCCGCCAACTGGAACGCCGCCCAGGCCATCGCGGGCCCGCAGGTGGCCATGGCGGCCAACTCGCCGTTCCTGTTCGGCCGCAGGCTCTGGCAGGAGACCAGGATCCCGCTGTTCGAGCAGGCCACCGACACCCGCCCGGTGGAGCTGAAGGTCCAGGGGGTGCGGCCCAGGGTGTGGTTCGGCGAGCGGTGGATCACCTCGGTCTTCGATCTCTTCGAGGAGAACACCCGCTACTTCCCCGCGCTGCTGCCCCTGTGCGACGAGGCCGACCCGCGCGAGGAGCTGACGCGCGGGATCACCCCCCAGCTCGGCGAGCTGACCCTGCACAACGGCACCGTCTACCGGTGGAACCGGCCGGTCTACGCGGTGGTGGACGGCATCCCGCACCTGCGGGTGGAGAACCGGGTGCTGCCCGCGGGCCCCTCGGTGGCCGACATCGTCGCCAACGCGGTGTTCTACTACGGGCTCATGGGCGTCCTGCCCTACGCCGAACGCCCGGTGTGGACGCGCATGTCGTTCGCCGCGGCCAGGGACAACCTGCACGCCGCCGCCCGGTACGGCCTGGACGCCAGGCTCTTCTGGCCGGGACTCGGCGAGGTGACCGCCTCGGAGCTGATCCTGCGCCGCCTGCTGCCGCTCGCCCACGAGGGGCTCGATCTGTGGGGCGTGGCCCCCGCCGTCAGGGACCGGCTGCTGGGGATCGTCGAGCGGCGCTGCCTGACGGGCAGGAACGGGGCGAGCTGGCAGATCGACGCGGTGAACGCGCTCGGCGACCTCGAAAGACACGAGGCACTGCGCCGGATGACCCTGCGGTACATGGCGAACATGCACACCAACGAGCCGGTCCACGGCTGGCCGACCCTCTGATCGCACCGCCCCCGAGGGCGTGGCGAGCCTCGGTGAGAAGGCAGGTGGAGCGTTCTCCCCGATCCGTCGAGATGAGTACGCGTGAATCCGCCGAGAGGTTGATGTCCCGACGCCGCGATCCACCTAGTCTGAGGGCCGAGCCATCAGGGGGTGATGACGTGCGGGCAATGGTTGAGGAGATCGGCTGGGCCGTGCGAGGTGCCTGCCGCACCAGCGATCCCGAGTTGTTCTTTCCGCTGACCCAGTCGGCCGAGCAGGAGGCGCGGGCGAAGGCGGTCTGCGAGCGGTGCCCGGTCCTCAAGGAGTGCCGGGCGTACGCGGTCCGGGCGGCCGAGCCCGAGGGGATCTGGGGCGGCCTGACCGTGAAGGAACGCCGCGGCCTGCGCTTCCCGGCCGGCTGGCGCCAGGCCGCCACGGATCCGGCCCCGGTCGCGTAGCCTCGAACCGGATTCGAACGGGATCTCCACGGGCTCGGGCGGAAGGACACCGTCCCAGGGGTCGCGGTCCCCGGCACGCGGGGTGTGGAACCGAGGTCCGAGGGGGCTGAAGGGGTGGAGCGGAGGCCGACGCGGGACACCGGTGCCGGGCTTCCACCGGGGGCGTCGGTGGGAGCGGTGACAGGGGCGGTGGCGGTGCTGGTGGGGGCCAACGTGCTCAACAACCGCCTGGCGCCGAGGCTGGCACCGCTGACCTCGGCCGTGGCCACCGGTGCGCTGCTCGTGCTGGCCCGCCGTGCCGGGATCTCCTGGTCCGAGCTGGGGTTCCACCAGCGCTCGCGGGGCCTGCGGATCGGTGGCACGCTCGCCGCCGCCGTGGCGGGGGCCTACGCCGCGGGCGTGGCGGTCCCGGCCACCCGTCGCCTCTTCCGCGACGAGCGCGCCCTGTCGCTCTCCCGCGCCCGCGCGCTGGAGGAGGCACTGATCCAGGTGCCGGTCGGCACCGTACTGCTGGAGGAGGTCGGCTTCCGCGGGGTGGTGCACGCCCTCGTCGCCCGCTCCCACGGCCACGGCGCGGCGACCGCCGTCTCCTCGATCCTTTTCGGCCTCTGGCACGTTCTCCCCGCCGTGGACATGACGGCCGCCAACCCCGCCCTGAGCCGTCTGGCCTCCGGGGAGGCCGCCGGCGGCGGCTCCGGCGCGCCCGGATGGCAGGCGACGCGCGTCGTGGCCGGTTCCGTGGTCGCGACGGGCCTCGCCGGGGTGCTCTTCACCGAGCTGCGCAGGCGGGGCGGCCTGGCCGCGCCCGCGATGTTCCACGTCGCGACCAACTCCCTGGGCTACCTGTTCGCCCGCCTGGCCCCGCCGGACCCCGCGTCCCGGGAGGCTCCCGCCCCGAACCGCTGACCCGCTCCTACTTCCTTCGCCTGCCCGGTCTCCACACCGGTTCACGGGTGCGCGAGCCGGGCGACGGCTCGTGGGCGCCGAAGCGGCCGCGGGCGGCGAGTTCGATCGTGACGACCACGGCCACCGCCTCCGCGGCCAGCAGCGCGACCAGCACGACGAGCTGTACCACTCCGGCCTGGAGCGGATTGGCCCCGCCCAGGAGCATCCCCACGAAGGCGCCGGGCAGTGTGACCAGGCCCACGGTTCTCGTCTGGTCCAGCGCGGGCACCAGGGCCTGCGCCGCGGGCGGCCGGCAGATCTCCAGTGCCGCGTCCCGGTCCGAGAAGCCCAGGGAGAGCGCCGCCTCCACCTCGCCCCGCCGGTGGGCGAGCTCGTCCAGGGCCCGCCGTCCCGCGAGCGCCGTGGCCGTCAGGCACCCGCCGAGCAGGATGCCCGCGATCGGGATCAGCGTGATGCCCCGCGGCGGGACGATGCCGCCGCCGAACAGCAGCGCCAGCACCGGCAGGGTCCCGGCCGCGATGGGCACCGCGGCCCACCCGGCGGCGCGGCCCGAGGTGATCCTGCGTCCCGCGGTCAGGCTCGCCACCCCGTACATGATCAGCACGAAGACCGCCACCACGGGCACCCGTTCGACCGCCCACACGATGACGAGCGAGACCGCGACGAGTTGGACGGCGGCGCGCAGGGAGGCCATGAGTATCCCGGGTGCGTGCCCGAGGTGGCCGAACCAGGCGACGGCGGCGGCTCCGACGGCCAGCAGGACGATGACGGCGGCGGTGGCGAACGACAGGTCGATGGTGTTCAAGGGGCGCGGTGTCCTTGTGGCCTCATGCGAGGTCAGGCGGTGGGGACCCGCTGGAAGGACTCGACGTAGCGGCCCTCGCCGAAGCCCGCCTCGACGGCTCGCTGGGAGAAGCGGTCCCGCAGGAAGCTCTCGAAGTCCTCCAGGTGGCCGACCTGGCTGACGTGGGCGCGCAGCGCGGCCAGCTTGCGGTCGAAGGCGTCGGTGATGTCCACGTGGTGGTCGGCTACCGGGCCGCCGTTCAACCAGACCTCGCGGACGGTCCACGCCTCAAGGCCCTCGTCGAGCAGGAGCGAGGGGAAGGTGTAGGGGTTGCGCGCGTCGGGGTAGACGGCGTCGAGGGCGCAGCCGCCGACCGCGCGGTGGTCGGGGTGGCTGGGGGCGATGAACCGGTGGTTGCGCTCGGGGCTGTGGGTGATCACCAGGTCGGGCTTGACCTGGCGGATGACCCGGGTGATGTCACGCCGCAACTCCAGGCTCTGCACCACCGTCCCGTCGTGGTAGCCGAGGTAGCGCACATCGGTCACGCCGACGGCCTTGGCGGCGTTGGACTGCTCGGCGCGGCGGAGCTCGGCCATGCCGCCGTTGTCCAGCTCGCGGTCGAAGCCACCCGCGTCGCCGTCGGTGACCACGCAGTACGTCACCTCGACGCCCCGGTCGGTGAATCGCGCGATCGAGCCCGCGGCGGCGAAGTCGACGTCGTCGGGATGTGCGGTGACCGCGAGTACGCGGCCGATCTCGCCTTCGGACAGCATGGGAACCCTTCCGTCTTCTCCGCGTACGTTCGATCGTCACAACCGCAGCGGGGTCCGCCCACATTCCTTTACGACCGTTGGACCCGGTTGTCGGCCAGTCGTTCTAACCTAGGGGACGTGTCGATCCCAGCCTCCTCTCTGACCCACCCGTTGCTCGACGGGCTCAACCCTCAGCAGCGCGAGGCCGTCGTGCACCACGGCAGCCCCCTGCTCATCGTCGCGGGCGCGGGTTCCGGCAAGACCCGGGTGCTGACCCACCGCATCGCCTATCTGCTGGGCGAGCGGGGTGTGCAGCCGCAGGAGATCCTGGCGATCACCTTCACCAACAAGGCCGCACGGGAGATGAAGGACCGGGTCGACAAGCTCATCGGCCCGCGTTCGGCGGCGATGTGGGTGATGACCTTCCACAGCGCGTGCGTGCGGATCCTGCGCCGTGAGGCCAAGCGCCTGGGCTTCCCCTCGGGATTCTCCATCTACGACCAGGCCGACTCGCAACGCCTGATGGCGATGGTCTGCCGCGAGATGGACCTCGATCCCAAGCGTTACCCGCCGAGGTCCTTCTCCGCCCAGGTCAGCAACTTCAAGAACGAGCTGATCGACTACGAGACGGCGGCCGCCCAGGCCTCCACCCACCTGGAGCGCAAGCTCGCCGAGGCGTACCGCAACTACCAGCAGAAGCTCACCGAGGCCGGAGCGATGGACTTCGACGACCTCATCATGCTGACGGTGACGCTGTTCCAGATCTTCCCCGACGTGGCCGAGCACTACCGGCTCCGCTGGCGCCACATCATGGTCGACGAGTACCAGGACACCAACCACGCGCAGTACACCCTGATCCGCGAGCTCGCGGGCCGTCCCGAGCTGCGCACCGCCGACGGAGACCTGGTCAGGGAGGGGGGTGTCGCCCCGGCCGAGCTGTGCGTGGTGGGTGACGCCGACCAGTCGATCTATGCCTTCCGCGGCGCGACGATCCGCAACATCCTGGAGTTCGAGCGCGACTACCCGGAGGCCAGGACGATCCTGCTGGAGCAGAACTACCGCTCCACCCAGACGATCCTGTCCGCCGCCAATGCGGTGATCTCGCGCAACGAGAGCCGCAAACCCAAGAACCTCTGGTCCGACCAGGGGGCCGGGGCGAAGATCATCGGCTATGTCGCCGACAACGAGCACGACGAGGCGATGTTCGTCGCCCAGGAGGTCGACAGGCTCACCGACCACGAGGACGTGGTACCCGGCCAGGTCGCCGTGTTCTACCGGACCAACGCCGCCTCCCGGGTGTTCGAGGAGATCTTCATCAGGACCGGCCTGCCGTACAAGGTGGTGGGCGGGGTGCGCTTCTACGAGCGCAAGGAGGTCCGCGACCTGCTGGCCTACCTGCGCTTCCTGTCCAACCCGAACGACGTGGTGTCGCTGCGCCGCATCCTCAACGTGCCCAAGCGCGGCATCGGCGAGCGGGCCGAGGCGATGGTCGAGGCGTTCGCGAGCAGGGAGCGGATCCCCTACTGGGAGGCGCTCCGCCGGGCGGACGACGCGCCGGGCATGGCCACCCGCTCGCTCAAGGCCATCGCCGAGTTCGTCGATCTGATGGACGAGCTGATGGTGAAGGCCGACGATCTGTCGCCCTCACAGCTGGCCCAGGAGGTGCTGGGGAGCACCGGATACCGTCTGGAGCTCACCGCCTCCAACGACCCGCAGGACGAGAGCCGCCTGGAGAACCTGGACGAGATGATCTCGGTCGCCTCCGAGTTCGAGGAGGCCAACCCCGAGGGCACGCTGGTGGAGTTCCTGGAGCAGATCTCCCTGGTCGCCGATGCCGACCAGATCCCGGCGGCCGACGGGGGCCAGGGCGTGGTGACGCTGATGACGCTGCACACCGCCAAGGGACTTGAGTTCCCCGTGGTGTTCCTCACCGGAATGGAGGACGGGGTCTTCCCGCACATGCGCTCGCTCGGCGAGCCGAAGGAGCTGGAGGAGGAGCGCCGCCTGGCCTACGTCGGCATCACCCGCGCCGAGCAGCGCCTCTATGTCTCCCGGGCCGCCGTCCGCAGTTCCTGGGGTTCGCCCGCGTTCAACCCGGCCTCCCGGTTCGTCGCGGAGATCCCGGCCGATCTGGTCGACTGGCGCGGCAACCCGGAGAAGAGCGCCTGGAGCGCCGCCACCCGCCGCGACTCCCGCCCCGCCCCGGTCAGGAAGTCCGAGGGCAGGCAGATCCCCAACCTGGCCCCCGGCGACCGGGTCACCCACGACAAGTTCGGCCTGGGCACCGTGGTGTCCGTGGACGGCGTCGCCGAGAAGACCAAGGCCAAGATCGACTTCGGTGGCGGAGTGGGGGAGAAGGTCCTGCTGCTGGCGTACGCGAAACAACTGGAGAAACTCTGAGATCTCCGGAGCGTCCGGTGGCCCCCTGCCGCCGGTTCCGGACTCGGGGGAAGGGGAAGGGCACGGCGGCCGCCGCTCGCCGTGCCCTTCCCGCGCTCCGGCTCCCGGATCAGTTCGTGAGGAGTTCCCTGATGGGGTCCTCGGGCTGGTCGGCGCCGACGGTGAGCTCGTCGAAGTCGGCCACCTGGTCGGCGGGCGGTGCCTTGACGGTGACCTTGGTGCCCCAGCCGGTGTAGCGGGTGTCGTTGACGTAGGTCAGCTCGGTGCTGTTGAGGCCCCGGGTGGACTCGGTGTACGACGACACGATCCGGCGGACCAGCTGGTCGGAGCCGATGTAGATCTTCCAGGTCACCGGGAGGGTGGCGGACCTGCCGGTGGGCTTCGTGCCCAGCATCGCGCGTACCGAGGGGGAGACCTTGAAGAGCTCGCCCAGCGTGATCGTGCCCGAGTGGACGGTGGTCCGGGTGCCGTCCCAGGTGCCGCCGGGGCGCCTGGCGCCGGTGTGGGCCAGGGTCGCCTTCAGCGTTCCCGGCTCGACGGTGCTGATGATCTGCTGGACGGGGCTGACCAGGACCAGCCCTCCGCCGGGGACGCGCAGCCACTTCTTGCCCTCGGGCATGGAGTCGGCGAAGAAACCGCCCGAGGTGTAGGAGACGTTCTTCAGCGAGATCGTCCGCGACGGGGTGAACAGGCCCTTGAACTCGCCGTCCTGGGTGGGCAGGTTGAACTTGGTGGTCAGATCCGAGGCGACCAGACCCGACTTGCCGAACTCCAGCACGCCGTTACGCCTGGTGAAGATCGTCCGCTGCTTCTTGCCCGCACCGACGATCTTCGTGTTCTCGGTGAGCTTCACGCCCCTGTGGGTTCTGAACTGGCGCTTCAGCGCCGAGACCGGGTCGGACTTCGCGGCCTGGGCGGTCTTCGTGGTCTGAGCGGTCTGGGCGCTCGCCGGGGCGACGGTCACCAGCGTGGGAACCATCAGGGCCGCCACGGTGGCGCCGGTCAGGGCGGCGATCGTTCGCCTCATTGGGGTCCTCCCGTATGTGTCCTCGCGTCGTCGCGGAGGGGGAAGAAGATTCTTCCCTATATGCCGAAATATTGGATCAAGAATCACCGGGCCCCGCGCGGCTGAGGGGAACCGGCGCCCGGTGGGCGAAGCGCGGCCGTGCCCGGCAGGTGCACCTGCCGGGTACCCCAGCTGGTCGACATGAGGGCCACAGCATGCCGGCCTAGCGACTCGGCGCGGCCATAATTACCCTGCTTGTATTCGAAAGAGGCAGCCTCGGGAAAGACC
>NZ_JBSFWD010000051.1:0-56906 GCF_053592655.1 Streptosporangium sp. NPDC002607 | reverse complement strand
GCTTCGCTGAGCACGCCGACGTCAACGCGGCTCGTAACATCGCCTCACGCGGTGTCACAAGCTGGGCAGTGAGTCACGCTGCCTGACGCGGACCAAACCGTCGAAGCCACCGACGGCGAGGAGCTGCGAGCTCAATCCTTCAGGGCTGAGAAGCTGACCTCTCGCGGTAGAGCACCAGGTGCTCGTGGTAAAGCACGCCGTTACGAACATCACCGGTGGCGGTGAAGCCCAGGTCGTCGAGGTAGTCGATGTGGGTGCCGGTCACGGTGTAACGGCCGGTGTAGGCGCGCTTGCGGCCGTCGCGTTCCTCTTCGTAGCGGCCGTCGGGCAGGAGTTCCTGGCGAATACGGCCGTCGGCGGTGACCCACATGCCGATGTACGGGTGGGTGGCAGGTGTCGACCGGTCTCCGCTGGGAGCGGCGCACGCGAGCAACATGGCGAACAGTCCGAGGAGCTGAAGGGGGCTTTTGAACATGGGCTGGAATCCTTTGGAGCGGGGGGGAAGGGGCCGGCCGACGCGGCTGTCGACCGGCCCGTACGTGGCTTGAGGGGTCAGCGGCGGGTGAGGCGGTAGCCGGCGTGCTGCAGGTCGCCGTCCTGGAACTCGCCGTAGGCCCAGAAGCCGAGGTCATCGAGGTAGTCGATGCGGGTACCGTTGATCCAGTAGCGGCCGGTGTAGGCACTGGTGCGATCGCCGCGGGCCTCGTCGTAGCGGCCGTCGGGCAGTAGGTTCTGCCGGAGGAAGTCGGCCTGGTCCACCCAGAGGCCGACGTACGGGTGGTCGGCGGCGACCGCGGATGGCTCCGCCTCTTCCGTGGTTCGGGCGGGGCCGGTGGGACGGCCGTCGTAGTGGGTGACCTGGCCGCCGTCGAGCAGGATGTCCAGGTGGCGGGCACGGGCGATGACCGGACCGTCCGGGGTGCCGTTGGGATCGGCGATGCGGATCACCGCGATGTCGGCGCGCTCGCCGGGTGTGAGGGTCCCGGTCGCGCCGGTGGCGGTGAAATCGGCGCGGGCGGGCAGGACGAGGCGGCCCGTGCAGTCGATGACGATCATGCCGTCGTCGTCTGCGGCGGTCAGGAGACCAGGGCCGACGCCGACGATGGTGTCGCCGCCGATGAGGACGTCGGCCTTCTCCCAGTCGCCCAGCATCGCGTTCATGCTGATGACGGTGCCTCCGGCCAGCAGCAGCGGACGGGTGCTGTTCTTGGTGATCGTGTCGAGGAGTTCGCTGGTGTGCATGTCGAGCTCTTTCCGGGTGAGAAGGATGTCAGTTGTATGGGTGGGTGGTGGCCCCGTGCAGGGCGTCCTGGGCGGTGTGGTCGCGGGCCTGACGGCTCGGCCGGGCCGGCTCGCCGTCGTTCGGGTAGGCGCCGCAGGTCAGGCCGGTCCCGGGTGGCGGGCCTGCGCCGGTCATGATCGGGTGTGCCGGTACCCGGCGGCGGCCAGGACCCGGTCGCGCGAGGCGCGCACGTCCTCGCGCAGTCCGGCCAGGTCGAGGTCGAGGACGGTACCGGCCCACTTGCGGACCTGGCCGGCGATGAGGACCGCGTCGATGTTGCGCGGGTCGGAGCCGAGCACGAGGGTGCCGATCGGGTCGTTGAGGGGCATGTTGTTGAGGTCCTCGGCACGGACGACGAGCACGTCCGCCTGCTTGCCTGGGGTGAGAGAGCCGGTGACATCGCCGAGGCCGATGCTCCTGGCGCCCTGCAGGGTGGCGAAGTCGAGCACGTCGTGCACGCCGATCCGGGTGGGCGGCTCGCCGGTGCCGTAGGCGGCGTTGACGGCACGCATGCGCTGGATGGCGTGCAGAGCGCGCATCTGCGTGAACATGTCGCTGGCCAGCGCGACTTCGACGTCGATGCTCAGGCTCGGCCGGATGCCGACGGCGAGCGCCTCGTCGACGGCTGGGACGGCACTCTCCAAGCCGATCTGGGCATCCGAGGTCGGAGCGAGGGAGACCGCGGCGCCGGTGTCGGCCATCGCCTGCCATGCCTGCGGAGTCAGGCCCGTGCAGTGGATGAGGGCGACGTCCGGTCCGAGCAGTCCTTGCTTGGCCCAGCCGAGGATGGCCTCGGAGGAGGGCAGGCCGAAGACGGCGTCGACGCTGACGCCGATACCGAGGTCACGGGCGGTGCGGGCGAGGCGTTCACCGTAGGCGAGGTCGGGGCCGGCGATCTCGCCGGTGGCGAGTGTGGCCAGGCGCAGGGTGAGGAGCCCGCTGCTGGAGGCGAAGTAGGTGTCCTGGAGCCGGGTCAGGTCGGCGGGCCATTGGCCGTCCCAGTCGCCGAAGTGCGGGCGCATCGAGGCGTGCACGCCCCGGATGCCGCTGTCGATCAGCGCCCGGATGGCGGCGTCGGAGTGGGCGGCGGTGCGGGAGTTGTGGGAGAAGTCCAGCATGGTGGTGATGCCGCTGTCGATGGCGGTCAGCGCGGCCAGCTTCGTTCCGATGTACATGTCCTGTGGCTGGTACGCCGGAGCGATCCCGGCCAGGGTGGAGGTGACGTACTCGCCGAGGTCGTTGACGTCGGGCATGATCCGGCGCAGTTGGGCTTCCCAGGCGTGCCGGTGGGTGTCGACGAAGCCGGGGGCCAGGATGGCGCCGGTGACGTCGATGATCAAGGCGTCCTCGGCCTGGAGGTCCGGGCCGACGGCGGCGATCCGGTCGCCTTCGATGAGCAGGTCGGCGCGAGGCATGACGCCGAGGCCGGGGTCCATGGTGACGACGGCGGCTCCGGTGAGCAGGATGCGACGCCCGGGGTCGGCGGCGCGGCGGCGCAGTTCGTCCAAGATCGTGGTCATGGTGGGCTTCCTTCGAGAGCGTGGAGGGTGACGGCTCGTGCCGAGAGGGCGTGAGCCGAGAAGAGGGTGACGAGGCCGGGACGGCCGGCGCATCCGGTCGGTGTCAGTCGTGAGTCAGGTACCGCCACTTGGTCATGCGATGCCGCAGGTCCAAGGTGGTGGCGTTGCCGGCGAAGGTGCCGTTGCCGCGGTGGTGGAACTCGCCCGTTCCGCGCCTGACGGGATCGATCCAGGCGCGCTCGCCCTTGAGGATCCACAGGTTGTGGTCGTCGACGAGCCGGTCGTCGGCGACGGTGCATTCGATGTTGGCGAAGCACTCGGTGACGAGAGGTGCCCGTACCACGGCGCCGGGTGCCGGGGTGAAGCCGAACCGCTGCCATTTGTCGACGTCGCGGCCGGAGACGTTGCCGACGTCGACCACGCGTTCGGCCAGGTCGATGGAAGGGATCGCGATGACGCACTCGCCGGTGGTGCGCAGCGCGTCGTAGCTGTGGTCCCAGGGGCCCAGAATGAGCCCGATGAGGGCGCCGTGGGCAACCGGCATGTTGAAACCGTTGGTCATCAGGTTGGCGCGCCGGCCGTCGAAGGTGGACACCATGATGACCGGTCCGGGTTCGATCAGCCGGTGTACGTGCTCCAGCGGATACTCCACGAAGTCGGGGTGGCCGGCGTCGATGGTGGTCATGGTCGGAGCCTTTCGTCGCGCGGCGTGATGGCGGGTGTCGTGGTGTCGGCGGGGTGAACGGCCGGCCGCCGTCGGCCGTTCACCCTGCCGTGGTGTGCCGGTTGGCTAGATGGCCTGAGCGGTGGGCAGGATGGTGATCTCGGTGAGGTTGACATGGCGGGGCACGGCGGCCATGAACGCCACGGTCTCGGCGATGTCGTCGGACTGCAGAACGTCGATCTGGTCGATGAGATCGGCCATGAGCTTGCTCGCGTCCGGGTCGGTGACGTGATCGGGCAGCTCGGTGTCGACCATGCCGGGTTCGATGGTGGCCACGCGGATGTTCTTACGGCCGAGCTCGACGCGCAGCAGCCGGGTGAGGTGGCTGATGTAGGCCTTGGTGCCGGAGTAGACAGAGAACTTCTCCAGGATCCGGGTCGCGGCGATCGAGGATGTGGTGATGAGGTCGGCCGGCTTGCCCGCTTCGGCGGCAGCGGTCAGGTGCGGCACGAAGGCGCCGATGACGTTCATGACGCCGGTGATGTTGAGGTCGATCTGGCGCTGCCAGTCGTCCTGGCGCAGGTCGGTGATCGGGGAGACGAGCTGAACGCCGGCATTGTTGAAGACCAGGTCCGCCTGGCCGAACCGCTCGGCGATCTGGTGGGCCGCAGCGTGGACGGCGTCGCGGTCGGTGACGTCGACGGGCACCGCCATGGCGGTGCCTCCGGCGGCATGGATGCTCTCGACGAGCGCATCGAGCTTGTCCTTGCGCCGGGCGAGCACGGCGACCTTCGCCCCGAGCTCGGCCAGGCGGGTCGCGGTGGCGGCGCCGATGCCGCTGGAGGCGCCGGACACGACGGCCACACGGCCGGCCAGCGGCGTGCCAGTGAGCAGAGCAGACATGACATGTACCTCTTTCGGGGATGTTGTGAAGCTTCCAGTGGTGCTGTGGAGCAGGGCCCGGCTATCGAGGGCCGGTGAGGCGGCACGGTGCGTTGCGGGCAGATCGGCGCCGAGACGGGGCCGTGCGATCGGCCGGAAGGTCAGGCGGCGACGTCGTCGTGAGCGGTGGCGGCGGACTTGGCCCGCCAGGCGTTCAGGTCGTCGTGGATCTGATCGAGCTTGACCTGAAGCCGGTCGATGGTGTCGGGCCCGAGGTACAGGTGGGTGGGCAGCGTGCCCTGCGTGGTCACCTCGTAGATCAGGGCCGCGCCCTTGACCGGGTCGCCGAGCTGCGTGTGGCTGGCCGTCGCGGCCCACTCGAGCGTCACATGGGCAGGGGTGCCGTTGTAGGCGGCGATCCTGTTCGCGGCCGTTGACAGCGAACTGGCGTCCAGGAAGTCGGTGCGCAGCACGCCCGGCTCGACCACCATGGACTGGATGCCGAACGGCGCCAGTTCCTTCGACAGTGCCTCGCTGATCCCGGCCACGGCGAACTTCGAGGCGTTGTACATGCTCACCCCGGGCTCGCCCTCGAAACCGGATCGAGAGCCGATGTGCACGAGCTTGCCGGATCCTTGACGACGCATGACGGGCAGCACGGCGCGGGTCATGTCGATGAGGCCGAAGACGTTCAGGTCGAACAGAGAGCGGGCCTCGACGTCGGTGATCTCCTCCAGGGCGCCGAGCAGGCCGCGGCCGGCGTTGTTGACCAGCACGTCGATGGCGCCGAACCGGTCGGCGGTGGCCTGGACGGCGGCGGGGATGGCCGCGCCGTCGGTGACGTCAAGGGCGACGGTGAGCACGTTGCCCGCCTTGTCGAGGTCCTCCGGCACGCGGTCCGGGTTGCGCACCGCGATCACGACGTTGTCGCCCTTGTCGACGGCGGTGCGGGCGATCTCGGCGCCCAGGCCGCGGGATGCTCCTGTGATGAACCAGGTGGTCATGACGGTGTCCTTCGTTCCGTTCCCTTTGGCTGACACGGATGAGTTTGCCGAGGTCAGCGAGGTGGAAGAAGGTCACGGATTTCCTGGGAGTGGCTTACCTAGGAACCGGGGCGGACCGGGCCCATGAACGTCGAAGAGGCCGGAGCGTGGCCCCGGCCTCACAGTGTCCTGCCAATTGCCGCCTAGCCTGGCCGCTTGTCCCCGGCCGCGAGCGCGTCGTCGGCGGCCTCCAGCGTGCGGGCCATCGCTTGGTCGGCCCGCGTCCGTAGCCGCCCGAACGCGGCGGCGGTCATGGAGGCGGGCTCGGCCTGGTAGACGACGAGCTGCTGGTGAGGGGCACCGTTGACGGTGAACGCGGAGAACAGGATGTGCAGGTCGCCAACATGTGGGTGGCGCAGGTGCTTGCCCTCCTGCGTCTTGGGCTTCACGTCGTGGCGGCCCCACAACCTGGCGAACTCCGGGCTTCCGGCCGACAGTTCCTCCACCACCTCGCTGAGCCGCACGGACTCTGGATCGTGGCTGTAGGCGGCGCGCAGCTCAGCCACGCAGGAGTGCGCCGCCCGCTCCCACTCCTGGTAGAAGTCACGCCCCGCGGGGTCGAGGAATACCATGCGAGCCAGGTTGTCAGCAGGGGCGAAACCTTCGTGCAACGCGGCGGCCAGGGTGTTGCACGCCAAGATGTCCAGAGCCGGGCCCAGCGCGAACGCCGGAGAGGTGGACCAGCTGTCCATGAGCTGTAGCAACTGCGGGCTGACGGATGTGCCCTGGGCCCGGCTCCAGGCACGGGCCGCCGGTGGCTGGACCAGCCGCCACAGATGCTCGGTGGCCGCCGGGTCGAGCAGCAGTGCGCGGGCCACCGCCTCGACCACCTGCGGAGACGGGCTGGACTCGCGTCCCTGCTCCAGCCGCACGTAGTAGTCGCTACTCATCCCGGCCAGCATCGCCACCTCTTCACGCCGTAACCCCTTGACCCGCCGGCGCCCGTACTCGGGCAGCCCCACATCCTCAGGTTTGAGCGCCTCGCGACGGGCGCGCAGGAAGTCGCCCAAGGGCGTGCCGGCGCTCATCTGGCCACGACCTGGCAGCCGCATGTCGCGGCCGCGCCGAGGTGCCCGTCTCTTACCCGGTTGCGGTGTCGTGCTGCAGGCCTGTACATGGGTTCCTCTCCGTCAAAGGGCGATCTGACCGCCATCGACGACGTGGACGCCGCGGTGCGAGCAGTTGCCACTTAAAAGGTAATCGTGATCTTGCCTTGGACGTGGCGTTCGGCGAAGAAGGAGTTGGCGCCGGAGATCCGAGTCGGCTGACCGGACAGCACGTTTCCCGGGTTCGACACTGCACCCGATGTCTTGTGTATGGCTGTGGGACTCACCGTCCGTGACGTCGGCGAGTAGTTCAACCCGGCCACCGCGGGCGGAGCCGCGGCATCCGCCCCGGGAGAGGCCTGAGCCGGGCTCGCGGCGGCGAGCAGGCTCACGCTCAACAGGAGGCCCGCCGATATGGCTAGCGACCGGCCTGTGCATGTTCTACCTCCGCTCTCTGTACGGGCCGATGACGCCCTGGCTGTAGAGCCGCACCGCCTGTCCGTTTCAGCCTGTTCGGGCAACTCTGCTTCACCGGACGCATGGCCGGGCGAGCCGGTCACATGCTCGGTCATGAGGTCTCTCCATTGAAGGTGTGGCTTCCGGAGCCGATCTCGTGCCGGATACCGGAGGGCAGCTCGACGGTCGCGAGCGCCCCGACCGGCACCGTGACGTGGAGCGTGAACCTGCCGCTGTCGCGCTTCCATCTCACGGACACTCGACCGTCCACCGTCTGAGTCGAGGCCTCGACGTATTTCAGATCGCCCAAGAACCGCGGCGCGACCCTGATCCGGTCGCGTGTCACGTGGAGCCCGGCCAGGTCCTGGAAGAACCACTCCCCGATGGCGCCGCCGAGAAACACGTGGTCGCGCGAGCGGGCGTCGAGGTCCCACCGCTCCCAGAGGGTGGTCGCGCCGTTGTCGGCCCAGTAGCCCCAGCTCGGATACGTCCGCTGGTTGGCCACTCTGTAGGCCAGCTCGCCGTGACCTCGCTTGGTCAGCTCGGTCAGCAGGTACTTCGTGCCGAGGGCGCCGGTATTGAGGTGGTCGCCGCGCGCTTCGATGTCCCTGACGAGCCGGTCAGTGATCGCCTTCTCCTGGCCGGCCGGCGCCAGCCCGAGCGCCAGGCCGATAAGAGCCGACGTCTGCCGATAGTCGGGGTCGCTGTTCGTGACGTACGCGTCGCCGCGCAGGAACTCCCGGTTGAAGGCGTCCTTCATCTTCGCCGCCGCTTCTCGGTAGCGTGCCGCGTCGGCGCGCTCCCCGAGGACCTCCGCCGCGTCGGCGACGATCAGCGTATTGGAGTAGGTGTACGCGGTCCCCGCCAGCCTCATGTCCTCCGGGCTGTTGCCGCCATAGCCGGGAGCCAGGTAGTCGTTGAGCGTGCTGGGGTACAGGCCTGTGGTGGAACGCTTGAGCCAGCCGTCCAGGTACCTCCGCATCTCCGGGTAGTTCTCGGCGAGCAGGTCACGGTCACCGTAGCGCTGGTACATCAGCCACGGGATCACCGTGAAGGATGCCTGCCACGGCGGCGATGGCCAGCCTGAGCCAAGCCCCCAGCCGTTGTCGGGGACGATCGCCGGGACAAGCCCGTCAGGCCCCAGGCTGTCGCGGTGGTCGGTCATCCACTTGGTGAACTGGCGGCGCAGGTCGAACTCCGATGCCTCCATCGCCGCCATGAGCTGGGCATCACCCGTCCACCCGTTCTTCTCATACATAGGGGTATCGGTGGGGATGCCGTGCCAGTTGTTGAGCACGGTCTGCCTGGTCATGGCGTTGATCTGGTTGAACAACGGGTTGGAGCTGCGGAACGTGCCCACCGACCGCAGGTCGGAGTGCACCTCGCGGCCGTCCAGGTCGCCGGCGGTCGGCGCGTCTCCTGGCCAGCCGGTCACCTCGACGTACTGGAATCCGTGGTAGGTGTAGCGGGGTTCCCAGGTCTCGGCCCGGTCCTTGCCGGCGAGGACATACTCGTCGATCTGGAACCGGCCGGTGACATGCCCACTGGCAGCCAGCACGGTGCCGTCCGCGTTGAGCCGCTCGCCGTACTTCAGCCTGATCGTGGTCCCCTTCGGGCCGTGCGTACGGATCCGCGCCCATCCCGCGATGTTGCGCGGCAGTTTGAAAACGTACGTCCCCGGCTTGGGCTCGGTGACGGACTCCGGCCGCAACGTGTCCGTGACCCTGATCGGCTCCTGCTCCTGCGGCACGAGTTCTCCCTTGGGGGCCGGTACCACCTTCGCCGCCGCCCATGTCGAGGCATCGAACGACGGGGTGTCCCAGCCGCGCTGTTCCTCGCGAGCATCGTAGGTCTCTCCGCCGTAGAGCGAGTCGAAGCGGACCGGGCCCTGCGCGTAGCGCCACTGGCCGTCGGTGGCGATCGACTCGGTGCTGCCATCGGTGTAGGTGACCACGAGGTCGGCCTTCAGCCGGGGTTCGCCGTTCCAGGCCGTGCTGTCCCAGTCCCAGACGTTTCTCTGGGTCATGCCGTAGAAGCCGCGGCCGAGCCGGGCGCCGATCACGTTGCCGCCCGCACGCAGCAGTTTCGTGACGTCGTAGGTGACGTACTGCAGGCGCGTGTCGTAGCGGGTGAAGCCAGGCTGCAGCACCTGGTCGCCGACGCGGCGGCCGTTGAGGCTCAGCTCCACATAGCCGCCGGCAGCCGCGTGCAGCCTGGCCTGGGCGATGGTTTTGCCGACCCGGAAGGCACGGCGGAGCAGCGGCTCCGGCAGGGTTTCCCGTTCGGGGACGACCTTGCCCCAGGGGCCGTCGCCCCAGGTGGCCAGGTGCTTGGCCGCCCCCCACAAGGAGTCGTCGAAGGCCGCCGACGTCCAGCCGGCAGACGGTTCGGTGTCAGTGGTGCGCCACGAGGCGTCCGTGTCGACGACGCCCTCCAGCCTGCCCAGCAGGCCCGCGGGCCCGGGCCTGCCGTTGATCGCCTTGACCGCGATCACGTTCGGGCCCTGGCGCAGCTTGTCCGCCACGTCGACGACGATCGGCCGTCGCCAGCTGTCCTGCGTGGGGTCGGGGTTCGTGGCGCCGACTTCGACGCCGTTGATCCAGGCGGTGAAGCCGTCGTCCGCAGTCATCACCAGGCGGGCCACCTCGGGGATCACGGCAACGTCGAACGTGCGGCGGAAGTATCGGGTGGCGGCGGGCGCGTGCGCGGCGGGGTCGCCTTCCGGATACCAGATCCAGCCGGTGCCGGTCAGATCCGGCGTGCCGGTGCCGCGTGCGGGCTCGGGCACGACTCTGCCCCACGGGTCGCCGCCCCAGGTGGTGAGTTCCCTGGCCGCCGCCCAGGAGGAGTCGTCGAAGGCCGCCGACGCCCAGCCGGCAGACGGTTCGGTGTCAGTGGTGCGCCAGGAGGCGTCCGTGTCGACGACGCCCTCCAACCTGCCCAGCACCCCAGCGGGGCTCTGGCCGCCGTTGATCGCCTTGACCGCGATCGCGTTCCGGCCCTGGCGCAGCTTGTCCGCCACGTCGACCACGATCGGCCGTCGCCAGCTCTCCAGTCGAGGATCGGCGTCTCTGGCGCCGACCTCGACGCCGTTGACCCAGGCGGTGAAGCCATCGTCGACGGTGAGGATCAGCCTGGCGGTCGATGGCACCTCCGTCAGGTCAATGGATTTCCTGAAGTATCGGGTGCCTGCGGGGGCGCTTCTGAGAGGGTCGCCCTCCGGGTACCAGATCCATTTGGTGCCGGTCAGATCGGGCGGGGCGTCCGGAGTCCCCGGCGCACCGATCCAGGCCCCGTGCACGGTGGCGGGGGCGGTCTCGAACCAGGACTTCCCGCTCCAGGCCGACCAGGTTCCGTTCATGTCCGCGGCCTTGACCCGCCAGGTGTAACGGGTGGCGGGACGCAGCGGCGGCCCGGCGTAGCGGATGTCGTAGTGGCTCTCGCTCTTGACGGCACCCGAGTTCCAGACTCGGCGTCCGCCTTCAGAGATCTCGACCTCGTAGGCCGTCTGCTTCTGGCCCTTCCGCTCGGCGCGCAGCAGCCAGCCCAGCCGCGGGTTGGTCGCGGCGACCGCGATGGGGGCCGGGGCGTGCTCGGTCTCCAGGTCGGTGACGCGAAGGTCGGTGTGATTCGGCACGATCACGTTGGTCAGGATCAACGCCGCAGTTAAAACAAGCTTCATGCTCCCCATCCCGCTTGCGACGCGCCGCCCACTCGGTCGGCGCAGGTTTGCGCGAAGTATTCGGACCTGTCGTAGGCCGCCATCGGATCCGGGTCCACGCCCATCTCCGTGCACAGCGAAGCGAACAGGGGCCGGACATCAATGGATGACCGCGACGCCGGCTTACTGCGCGTCGGCGGGCCCGCCGAAGGTGACAGGGGATCCGTTCAGCAGGACCTGGCCGGTGTCCGGCCGGTGCACCCCCGAGAGGATCTTCACCAGCGTCGACCTGCCCGCCCCGTTCTCGCCGGCCAGGGCATGGACCTCTCCCGCCGCCGGCTTCAAAGACACCTCGCGCAAGGCTTGGACGGCGCCGAAAGACTTGCTGACGCCAGACAACGCCAAAACCGCCATCCGCATCGCCTCACTTATCAAATCGTTTTTACGATTGGTGAGGAACGTACGGCCGATCAAGCGAAACGTCAACGGTGTACTTGTCGAAACTTGGTTGTTACGTTTTAATCCAGCTCTAACGGTGGTGAACATCAAGGAGGTCACGCAGCATGTGGGGGCTCGCCGGGCACAGTGTCGAATGTGCTGAACAGGCCGGACAAGGTGACCGCCGCCACCAGGAACCGAGTGCAGGGCTGTGTCGGCTCACCGCCGATGCCTGCGGCCTGCCGGTCGTCGCCGGGCCCGCGGAGGCTACCGCCATTGGCAACGTTCTCGTCCAGACCGGCGCGGCCATCAACCTTGGCCGAGATGCGCGCCTTGGTGGCGCGCTTTCCGGATCGCCCACGGGCCGGGGCAGTCGTTGACGTGGACGTCGGTAAGCCCGTGCGGGCACCCGGCGAACGGCGATGCCGACCTCCGGGGGAGATCAGGGCTGGACGGACAGCGTGCTCAGCAGGGCCAGAGCCTCCGCCGAACTGGATCCCGGGTCGGCCGGTTGGGCGATCAGACGCTGACCCGGGGCGCTGGTGATCGGGAAGATCTCGGATTTCAGATGCAGTTCGCCCACATCGGGGTGGAAGAACCTGCTGCCCTGCACTATCGCCCCGCGTGGCTCGCGCTCGGCCCACAGCCGCCGGAAGTCGGCGCTGCTGATCGACAGCTCACCGATCAATTCCCGCACGCGCTGCTCCACGGGGGCCTCGCGGGCCGATTGGCGCAGTTCATGTACAGCGGCTCGTGCGGTGAGGTCCCATTCGTGGAAGAACTCCCGCCCAGCGGGATCGAGGAAGATCATGTGCAGCATGTTGTTGCCAAAGGTGAAGCGGCTGTGCAATGCCTCCGCCAGCGGATTGCGTACAAGCACGTCCTGGGACCGGCCCAGGACGTAGGCGGGGGCGCTGGTCCAGTCGTTGAGCAGCCGTAGCACCCGCGTGCCGACCCGTTCGACGCGATCCGGCCGCCGCCGCCCTTCAATGGGTCGGGCCAGCCGGTACAACTCCACCACAGCCGCTTCGTCCAGCCGCAGCGCGTGAGCCAAACTCTTCACGGTCTGCTGGGTGGGGTGACGCTCTCGTCCCTGTTCCAGGCGGATGTAGTGGCCGACGCTGAGACCGGCCAACCGTGCGACCTCCTCGCGGCGCAGCCCGGGAACCTGACGACGACTCTGGATCGCCATCCCCACCTCCTCCGGCCGCAGCCGCGCACGGCGAGCGCGCAGGAACTCTCCCAGAGGATTGGGCGCCTCACTGTCCATGACCTTGAGGTTAGGGGAGGAACCGGCCCTGCGATGCTGCTTAGCCTGGGTGCGTTACCCCCAGCTAACGCCGGGGCAAACCGTCGTACACTCGCTGGTATCCGCCTCATCCGACCGAGCGGCAAATGGTGTTCCTAGGAATCGCGCGACCTTCCTCCGCCCTCGGGGTCTGGACAGACTCGGATCTGTCAGCGGCGGGAGCACCACACCCTGCGCCGGCCGTCCTTGCTGACATGCCATCTAACTCTGGAAGTTTCAACTGCTCGGCAACAACGCCGAGTGACCAAGCGTCCACCTCTCCGGGTGGCACGACCATGCTCGTTCCGGATACGGCATCAACGAACCAGGAGAGACGATGAATATCACGGTGATCGGACGAGGACGGATAGGGGGCGGGCTGGGCCGTCTGTGGCAGAGTGCCGGCCATCACGTCACCACACTCGGCCGGGAGGGCGGCGAGGCGAGGGAGGGCGACGTCATCGTGGTAGCGGTCCCCGGGCAAGCCATCGCTGACGCCCTGACCCGGGTAAAGGGGCTGAACGGGCAGGTGACGATCGACGCCACCAACATCTACGTCCCACGGACGAGTTCGTACCCGTCGCTGGCCCACGAGATCAAGTCCGTCATCGGGGGCCCGACCGCCAAGTCGTTCTCCACCAACTTCGCCATCCTCTACGACGACATCGCCAGGCAGCGGGTCAAGCCGAGCAACCTGTACGCCGCCGACCCCGGCGCCCGCCTGGTGACCGAAAGGTTGATCGGAGACGCAGGCTTCGACCCGGTCTTCGCCGGAGACCTAGACCATGCCGCGCGCTTGCTGGAGGACAGCTCCGCACTCACCCGGGCCATCAGTGGGCAGATCGGCCCCTACTTCTACACCGTTAGCAGGAACGCCAGCGAGTTCTGACTGAGCTGTTCCGCGTTGACGGACGCCATCGATGTGGTGGTCAGGCTGCTTCGGCTTCCAGCATGGCACCTCGCGGGCGAGGCCCGAATGCTCGTAAAACAAACTTCACCGCAAACCGGCTCACGCGTAGGCGTCGACGCCGAGTTTGAGCGCGACGAGCAGGCCGCAGGCGGCGGTGCCGAGGCGGAGCGCGCGGCCGGGCAGGCGTCGGGCGATCGACGGGCCAAGCCGGCCGCCCAGCAGGAATCCCAGTGCGAGGGGCACCGCCGCCGACCACTGCACCGGCCCGAAGAGGGCGAAGCCGATCGCCGCCACCCCGTTGGCCAGGGCGGAGGCGACGTTCTTGATAGCGTTGATCTTGACCGGTGACTGGTCGAGCACGGCCGAGAGCACCGCGAACATGAGGACCCCACCGGCGGCCCCGAAGTAGCCGATGTAGATCGCGACGGCGAACATGGCGGCGCGCGCCTTCCATCCGTCCTCGCCGCCGTACCCTCCCATCGTGTTCGGCGGACGGAGCAGCAGCAGCGAGGCGAACGCGATCAGCCCGGGCGCGATCGCCTCGAACGTGTCGGAGGGGGTCGCCAGCAACAACCCGGCCCCCACCGCCCCGCCGAGCAGGGTCATCGTGCCGAGTCGCAGGACCCTCGCGCCCTGTCCGGCCAGTTCCGGCCGCGACCCGAACGCCGCGCCCACCCCGTTGAAGGTCAGCGCGACCGTGTTCGTCACGTTCGCGGTCACCGGCGGCAGGCCGAACGCCAGCAACACCGGGTAGGAGATGATCGAGGCCAGGCTCACCACCGTGCCGACCACCCCGGCCAGCACCCCGGCTCCGAACAGTCCCAGCACTTCAACGACGTTCACGGGGGGACAGCCAACCACACCTCCCCGTCTGGCACGGCACCACCCACGGCGGAGATACGGGGTGTCGGATTCCGGATTTACCAACAGACCTTTCCGGTCGAATACCCGGGAACGAACCAGCACATTCAGTTAGCCCGCTCCTATGCTGCCGTCATGGCGGAGGAATATTTCAAGGACGGGACCCTGTCGGGTAAGGGCGACTACTCGGACGGGCAGCGGAGTGGACCGTGGACTTTCTACTTTCGGAACGGCCGGTTGAAGGCGGAGGGTGTTTACCAGGCCGGACAGCTCGTCGGCGAGTGGGTCTGGCACCGCGAGGGCGGCGGCCTCCTGCAGCAGGGCGCCTTCGTGGACGGTAAGCAGCACGGCCCGTGGCGCCGCTGGCACGACAACGGCAACCTGCTGGACGAGGGGACGTACAACGTCGGCAAGAAGACCGGCGAGTGGGTCACCTACGACAAGGCGGGCAAGGAAACGAAGCGGACAACCCACCGCTGACCAGATGGTCCTCTCGTCTGCCCGTCGGCTAGTGGTGCAGCGCGCGCACGGTCATCCCGCTCGCCCGTGCCACCTCGCCGATGCTCCATCTGCGCCCGGCGCCGTCTTTCCCGATCACGCCCGCAACGTTAGGACCTCTCGCCACGGCAGGTTCAAGCCCCGGCCCTTCTGGAAGCCGCGGGCCCCGCCACCGTCTTCCGGGAGATCGGGATTTCAAAGCGAACCTGACCTCGCCCAGCCGATCAAATGACCGTCCATCGGGCACAGCCACCAGGTGAACAGCAGACGGGAGGAGCCCGGTGCGTTGCGGGTGTGGCCACCACCGGCAGAACCCGTGGCCACACGCGCCTCGAAGGCGATGGTCGCGCTGGGCGCGGTGCTGCTGGCCGCGATGGTCGTGGCGCAGGTCGCCTCGGGACTGCAGCCTCGGCCGATCGCACTGACCGGTGTGGTCGTCCCGCTGCTGGCGGCGAGCGCGCTGGTCTTCGCCTCGGCGACCTACTCCCCCACCGGAGCTGTCGCGGCGTTCACCGCCGCGGTCGCGACCGGGTACGCCGCGGAGTGGGTCGGGACCAGGACGGGGGTGCCGTTCGGCGACTACCACTACACCGGCGCTCTCCAGCCGGTGCTCGGCGGGGTACCGGTGATCGTGGCGCTGGCCTGGGGTGGCATGGGACTGGCGGCCCACGCGGTGGCCGCCGCGATCGCACCCGGCAGCCGGGCCGCGCGGGTCGCGCTGGGGGCGCTGGCGCTCACCGCCTGGGACGTGTTCCTGGACCCGCAGATGACCCGGCTGGGCCTGTGGGTCTGGCACGACCCCGGCCACTACCGTGGCGTCCCGCTCGGTAACTTCGCCGGTTGGCTCGTCGTCTCACTGCTGGTCATGGTCCTGATCGAGCGCCTCGTGGCCGAACCCGCGGCGTGGAGCCCCGGGCTGGTGTCGATCTACACGACGATGGCGGTCATGGAGACCGTCGGTTTCGCGGCGGTTTTCGACCCGCCGGATCCGCTGGTCGCCGTCGCGGGAGGAACGTGCATGGGGCTGTTCGTCCTGCTCGCCTGGGGACACGGATACCGGAGACAACGGTGATCGGGGGACCGGATTTCCATGAGCCTGCTCACCCGGAGGCACGGATGCCGGAGGTGACGGTGATCGGGGGTGGTGTCGGGGGCATGGTCTGCGCCCTGCTGCCGGCCCGCGAGGGGCACCGGGTGCGCCCGTACGAGCGGCTCCCCCGCCTCGGCGGCAAGCTCGTCGAGCAGAACTTCCCCACCGGTTCCTCCCATGTGACCACCACCGGAGGCCGCGAACCCGGAACCGTCCGGTGAACCACCTGCCCGAGACCGTGGAGGTGTCGCGATGAGAGCGCTGACCGCGCTGCAGGCCGCCGCCGCGCTGGCGGTGGCGGTGCGCCTGGCCCGGGGGCGGCACCGCCTGCCCGCGCTGAACCCCGTGCCGGCCCACGTGCCGGCTTCGGCGAGGACGACGCCGCCGCGCGTCTCGGTGGTGATCCCCGCCCGCGACGAGGAGGCCCGCCTCGGCCCCTGCCTGTCGGCGGTGCTCGCCGATCCGGCCGTCGCGGAGGTCATCGTCGTCGACGACGAGTCACGCGACGGCACGGCGGAACTGGCCGCCCGGCTCGGCGCGAAGGTCCTCATCGGAGCGCCGCTTCCCGAGGGCTGGGTGGGCAAGCAGTGGGCCCTGAAGCAGGGGGTCGAGGCGGCGGGGGGCGACGTCGTGGTGACCCTGGACGCGGACGCCCGGCCCGTGCCGGGACTGATCGGCGCGCTCGCGGCGACGCTGGAGGGCTACGACCTGGTGAGCGTGGGCCCCAGGTACCTGTGCGAGGGGACCGCCGAGCAGGCGCTGCACGCCTCGTTCCTGGCCACACTGGTCTACCGCTTCGGCCCGATCGGTCCGCCCACTCCCCCGGCCCCGCACCGTGCGGTGGCCAACGGCCAGTGCACGGCCTTCCGCCGTACGGCGATGCTGAACGTCGACGGGTTCGCGCGGGTCCGCGGGCACCTGGCCGACGACGTGGCGCTGGCCAGGACGCTGGCGGCCCGGGGCTGGGCGGTGGGATTCCTGGACGCCGGGGGCCTGCTGGAGGTCGACATGCACGATTCGGCCGCCGGGGTGTGGCGGGAGTGGGGGCGGTCGCTGTCACTGCGCGACGTCACAGGGCCCGGCTGGCAGGCCGCCGACCTGGCCGTGGTCTGGCTGGCCACCGCGCTGCCCGTGCTGCGGCTGGCGAGCGGCAGGACCACCCGGCTCGACCTGGGCCTGCTGGCCGTACGGCTGCTGCTGGCCGGCGCGTTGCGCGGCAGCTACACGCGGCCGGGTCCCGGTGTGCTGCTCTCCCCGCTGCTGGACCCGCTGGCGGCGCTGCGGCTGACGCAGGCCACGTTGCGCCCGGCACGCGGCTGGCGGGGCCGCGTCTACCCGGCGGCCACGACGGGCATCCGCCTCGGCCGGGCCACGACGGGCGGACGACCGGGCCGGGCAACGGCGGACGGGCGAGCGGGCCGGGTCACGACGGGCGGGAGGCCCGCGCCGCCTGACCGAACCGCAGTCCGATGAGGCACATGAGCAGGCCGGTCCCGATCACATGCGTGACCGGCGCGAAGAACAGCGGGACACGCGGCAACGCGATCCCCGCCTCTCCCCCTACCCGAGCGAGGGCACCTGGGACGGCGCCGACCCGCCGCGACGAGGCTCCGCCGCGCCGCTCAACGGGCGGCCTCCGCGGTGAGCCGGTCCGCGAGCCGGGTGACGACCCCGCCCTCGGCGAGATCGTGCGCCACCGCGCAGGCGCGCGCGATCGTCGCCGCCCGCGAGGAGCCGTGCGCGACGACGACGGTGCCGATCAGGCCGAGCAGCGCCGCCCCGCCGTAGGCCTCCGGGGCGTAGCGGCGGGCCACCGCCCGCAACTCCTCGGCTCCGGCGGCACCGGAACGCGCCACCAGCGTCAGCGCGGCCCGCACCGAACCCTCGACGTTCTTGAGCACCACGTTCCCGGTGAAACCGTCGGTGACGATCACGTCGACGGTACCCGCGAGCACGTCGTGTCCCTCCACGTTGCCGCAGAAGCGCAACGGCAGCCCGGCGAGCAGCTCACCGGCCCTGCGGGTCAGCCGGTTACCCTTGCCGGGTTCCGAGCCGATCGACAACAGGCCCACCGACGGGTCGGCGACACCGAGCACGAGCTGGGCGTAGGAGGCGCCGAGCAGCGCGAACTGGGCGATCATCTCCGGGGTGGGGTCGGAGGTCGCCCCGGCGTCGACCAGCACGGTCGCGCCGCCGGTGACCGAGGGCAGCGCGATGGCCAGGGCGGGCCGCAGGACGCCCGGGGCACGCCCGATGCCGTGGATGGCGCACGAGACGACCGCGCCCGTGGAGCCGGCCGACACGAACGCCGACGCCTCCTTCCGCCGTACGAGGTCGCAGCCGACCGTCAGGCTGGTCGTGGTGGAGGAGACCGCTCCCGCGCCCCGTTCGGTCATCGGGACGACGTCCTCGGCGTGCACCACGCCGATCTCGCCGACGGCGCCGTGGCGGGCGAGCTCGGCGCGGACGGCGCCGGATCGGCCCACGAGCACCACGGGGATTCCGAGCTCACGCCGGGCCGTGACCGCCCCGGCGACCGTCTCGCCCGGTCCGTGGTCTCCGCCCATCGCGTCGACGGCCACCGGCTCCGACATCACACCCTCCCGACGACAGCATTGGACGACCTCGCACCGGACGACCTCGTGCCGGTCCCACCCGGCCGGTTCACGGCACCTCGGCGACTCGTAGCGGTCCACGGTCAGGTCGGCCCGCATCGAGCGCAGGAACGCCGTCACGTCATCGTGATCGATACCGAAGGAGCGCATGGTCTGCGCGAACGCGGGGAGCACCGGGTCGTCGGTGGTGCCACCCTCCAGCGTGACGGCCAGTCGCGCGGCGGCCAGCCGGGCCGCGGCGGCAAGGCCGCCGAGACCCGCGCCGATCACCACGACATGGCTCACGCGCTCCTCCTCGTCGCCAGGTCCGCGGGGTCCGCGCGTACGCGTTCGGATGCGTCTGGCCGGTGGCAGGCGCACGGCCCATGATCAATGGCGTCGGACGACCCATCCCCGGACCGGGCTGCGGATAAATCAACTCATCGCGCAAGAAGGCGTAAAGACGGCGTCGGCTCCCCGGCCCTTGAAGGGCCGGGGAGCCGACGCGTGGTGAGCGACGGGGCGCACCCGCCGCGACTCCGGTGAAGTGCCGGCCGCTGTCCGGCTCGGCGGGAGCGAGGACGGGGATCAGAGGTCGAGCAGCCGCATCGCCTGCTCGCGCATCTCGATCTTGCGGATCTTGCCCGTCACCGTCATGGGGAACCCGCCGACCAGGTGGACGTAGCGGGGGATCTTGTAGTGGGCCAGCCGCCCGGCGCAGAAGTCCCTGACCGCCTCGGCCGTCAGCGGGACGGCCCCCGGCCGCATGACGATCCAGGCCATCAGCTCCTCGCCGTACTTCGGGTCGGGCACACCGATCACCTGGACGTCGTCGATGTCCGGGTGGCCGTGCAGGAACTCCTCCAGCTCGCGGGGGTAGACGTTCTCACCGCCCCTGATCACCATGTCCTTGATGCGTCCGACGACGTTGACGTAGCCGTCGTCGTCCATGGTGGCCAGGTCGCCGGTGTGCATCCAGCGGGCGGCGTCGATCGCCTCGGCGGTCCTGGCGGGCTCGTCCCAGTAGCCGAGCATCACCGAGTAGCCGCGGGTGCACAGCTCGCCGGGCTCACCGCGCGGGACGATCAGGCCGCTCTCCGGGTGCACGATCTTGACCTCGATGTGCGGCATCGCCCGGCCGACCGTCTCGGTACGGCGGGCCAGGTCGTCGTCGACCCTCGTCATCGTGGACACCGGCGAGGTCTCCGTCATCCCGTAGCAGATCGCCACCTCACGCATGTTCATCTCGGTGACCACCCGCTTCATGATCTCCACCGGGCAGGGCGAGCCCGCCATGATCCCGGTGCGCAGGCTCGACAGGTCGTACCCGGTGCGGCCGAGCTCACCGAGCTCGGCGATGAACATGGTCGGCACCCCGTACAGGGAGGTGCAGCGTTCCCGCTCCACGGCCCGCAGGGTGGCGGCGGGGTCGAAGCCCGGCGCGGGGATGACGACGCAGGCCCCGTGGGAGGTCGCCCCGAGGTTGCCCATGACCATCCCGAAGCAGTGGTAGAAGGGCACCGGCAGGCAGACCCTGTCGGTCTCGTCGTAGCCGACCAGCTCGCCGACGAAGTAGCCGTTGTTGAGGATGTTGTGGTGCGACAGGGTCGCACCCTTGGGGAAGCCGGTGGTGCCCGAGGTGTACTGGATGTTGATCGGGTCGTCGAAGGTCAGCGAGGCCATGCGCTCGCGCAGCCGCTCGGGGCCGACGCCCGCGGCCCCGGCCAGCAGGCGGTGCCAGCTCTCCTCGCCGATGTAGGCGACGTCGGCGAAGCCGATCCCGGCGACCATCGCGCGGTAGTCGCTCGTCCTGTGGCTCACCGCGCTGATCAGCAGCCGCATTCCGGACTGGCGGACGACGTAGTCGAGTTCGTGACCGCGGTAGGCGGGGTTGACGTTGACCAGAATCGCGCCGACCTTCGCGGTGGCGTACTGGACGATCACCCATTCGGCGCAGTTGGGCGACCAGATCCCGACCCGGTCCCCCTTGGCGATGCCCCAGGCGATCAGGGCCCGGGCCAGCCGGTCGACGTCGGCGTTCAGCTCGGCGTAGGTCCAGCGGCGCTCGCCCGGCAGATCGACCAGGACCTCCCGGTCGCCGAAGCGGGCCACGATCCGCTCGAAGTTCTCGCCGATGGTCTCACCGAGGAGGGGGGCGCCCGAGACGGCGCACGAGTAGGACAGCATGTGGAAAACCTCCGGTCGCTGAGTAACAAGGTGCACGCCGCTCACGGCTCCCGCAAGAGGTGCCGCTGCGGCCGCAGGGGGTCGTCGGCGACTTCCGACTCGGTATCGAAGATCATTACTTGCCTGCGGGCGCGGTCGTAGCCGGGCCATCCCGGGTCGCCGTCGCGGGCGAACCGCACCCAGGCTCCGTGCATCGCCTCGGCGAGCGCCCTCGGGGGCCGCTGCCCCGCCGTACGCTCGACGCCCGGCGCGTCCAGCACGTCGAAGGCGAAGGGCAGGTCGATGTTGTGCGCGGCGCCGACCTTCCCGCCTCCGATGGGAGAGGGCACCGGCGACTCCCAGCGGAACTCGTAGGCGTGGGTCGGGGCGGAGGCGGTGGCCGCGCGGGCCTCCTCGATCCAGATCGTCTCCCTGCGGAACAGGTGGTCGCCGGCCGCCCTGCCGACGAGTTCCTCGGGCGGCAACCCGGGATGCGCGTCCCGGTAGCCGGGCGGCAGGCCCATCTGCGCCAGCACGGCCGCGGCCGTCGCCTCGTCGATCCCCCGCGCCATCGCGCGCACGAAGACACCGGCCTCGTCACAGGTGCAGCCGACCAGGAGCGGGATGTGTCCGCCCACCCCCGCGCGCAGCGCGTCCAGTGGCACGGAGGGCACCAGGTCGCCGTCCACGACGGGCTGGATCGGCACCGCCCCGCTCAACGCGCCGGACTCCCCGCCCGACAGCGGCGGCGGCTGCTCGGCCACCAGCGCGGCGGGTGGGATGGTCAGGAAGTCCTCCCTGGCCGGCCGGACGCCGAGACGGGCGGCGAGCTCACCGGCGTACCCGCGGGCCCGCTGTTCCGATACGGCCAGACTCGCCGACCCGCTCATCACGATCGCCCGGCGGAACAGGCCCGCCGCGCGGGGCATCGTCAGGAGGGTGACGCACGCCGCGCCGCCCGCGGACTGCCCAGCGATCGTCACGTTGCCCGGATCACCGCCGAACGCCGCGACGGCGGAGCGCACCCACTCCAGCGCGGCGAGCCAGTCGAGCACGCCCCGGTTGAGCGGCGCCCCGTCCAGCGCGAGGAACCCCTCGAAGCCCAGCCGGTAGTTGGCGGAGACGCACACCACGCCGTCGCGGGCGAAGCGGTGTCCGCGGTGCCAGGCGGCTCCGTTGCCGCCGATGGCGAAGGCCCCGCCGTGAAACCAGACCAGCACCGGCAGGCCGGCGGCACCGGGGTCGGGGGTGTGGACGTCGAGGTTGAGGCAGTCCTCTCCGGAGGCGAACATCTCGGGGGCGTACAGCCCGATGTCGTCGGTGGCGCGCTGCGGCGCCGCCGCGCCCGGCAGGAGCGCCGGGCGGATCCCGTCCCAGGCGGGCGGCGGGACGGGCGCGCCGAAGCGGTGCTCACCGAAGGGCGGGGCGGCGTACGGAATGCCGAGGAAGGAGGCCACCGTCCCGTCGAAGCGGCCCCTGACGAGGCCGGAGGGGGTTCGCACGATCATCTGGGGCTCCATCCCTCGGTGCCCTCGACGATGCGGATCGCCGCGCGGGTCAGCGGCACCAGGCTCGCCTCGTCGACCTTGTCGAGGGTGTCGGCGGAATCGAACAGGTACATGGGGGCCGTGAGGAAGTGCACCAGCGGCACCCCCTCCGGGTGGAAGAACGCGCCGTCGGTCGGCGGCATCGGCGAGAACACGTCGGGCGGCAGCACGAACGACCTGCGCAGGTCCTCGGCGACCAGCGCCCGCTCGACGAGCCGCTCCAGCTCGGGGCGCCGGGTGGTGAACCACCAGCGCGGTTCGGGGGCACCGGTGGGCACCAGCGTCCCGCCCTCCGCGCGGCACTCGCGGGCCGCGTGCTCCAGGTGGACCTGGAGCACGACCCGGTCCAGCAGGGCCCGGTTCTCCTCGATGAACGCCCGGGTGCCCGCCGCGTGAGCCATGTGCCCGGCGGTCAGCAGGAAGAGCAGGTTGTGCGGCCTGTCCTCCTCCGGCACCCGCGACCAGTGCCTGGCGGCGGCCAGCACCAGCGCGACACCGGAGGCGTCCTCCACCGCGGAGGCCCAGGGGGCGTCGTGGTGCGAGGCGACGATCACCCAGCCGTCGCCCCGCCCGGGCAGGGTTGCGATCACGTTGTGCGAGATCGCGGTCGAGGTCTCCGACTCCACGGACAGCGTGCCGGCGCAGGGCCCCTCGTCCATCAGCGCCAGCACCCGCCGCGAGTCGGCCGCCGACAACCAGACCGCGGGTACGGACCGGTGCACCGCGTCGTAGGGCACGTAGTAGTCGCGCGTCTCCCACGGGAGGCCGGTCAGCGCCCCGACGTACCCGGCCGCCCCCGAGGTGACCGCCCCGTCGAGATCCTCCAGGTAGCCGGGCGCGAACGGCAGCGTCTGCACCAGGCCGTCGAAGTCGCCGTCGGGGTCGTGCACGGCGGTGGCGATCTCCCGTACGAGGGCCTGGGGCAGCTCGGCGAAGGTGTGCTCGCGCACCGCGATGCGACCGGGGACCGCCGACCGGGTGAGCGGCGCGGTCACCGTCGCCTTCGGGGTGGTGTACGGCAGGGCGAAGGCCGCCACCTCGACGGCGCGGGACGGGTCGGCGTCCAGGTGGGCGCGGAGCGTGGCGGTGACAGGGTGCCAGGTGGGCACCTCGACCGGTGCGAGGCGCACGTCGAGCCCGAAGCCCGCCAGCAGCCCGGCCGCCCACCTCTCCGTCCACGCGTCGGCGGGGTATCCGGGGCGCCGGATCCCCCTGGCCGTGATCGTCTCGATCCACGCCATGATCTCGGCGGTGTCCGGGACCGTCATTTGACCCCTCCGAAGGTGAGCCCCGCCACGTAGTAGCGCTGCAGCCCGGCCAGCAGCAGGAACGGCGGCACGGCGGTGACCAGGGCGGCGGCGGTCATGAGGTGGTAGTTGAAACCGTGCTCGCTCTGGAAGTTGGCCAGTCCCACGGGCAGCGACCACAGTGCGGGGTCGTTGGCGACGATGAGCGGCCAGAGCAGGTTGTCCCACTGGGCGAGGAAGTGGATGAGGAAGAGCGTCACCAGCGCCGGTCGCAACAGCGGAAGCGCCACCCGGAGGAAGATGCGCAGCTCCCCCGCCCCGTCGACGCGCGCCGCGAAGATCAGCTCTTTGGGGATGCCGAGGGCGAACTGGCGGACCAGGAAGACGCCGAAGGCACTGATCATGCCGGGGACGATCACCCCCTGGAAGGTGTTCACCCAGCCCAGCTCCTTGACGATCAGGAACACCGGAATGATCATGACCATCGGGGCGAGCGCGAGCGTGCCGACCACGAGCGCGAACAGCACGCGCCTGCCGGGGAAGGACAGCTGGGCCAGGGCGTAGCCGGCCGCCGAGGAGAAGAGCACGTCCAGCGCCCCGCTGCCGACGCAGTAGATCACGCTGTTGCGGAAGTAGACGGGGAAGCCCTCGCCCGCGAACAGCTCGGCGAGGTTCTGCGGCAGGTGGAAACCGTTGAAGACCAGCCCGCCGAGGTCGGTGTCGTCGGGAGCGGAGGCGACCACGAGCATCACGTAGATCGGCAGCAGCATCGCGCCCACGGCGCTCAGCAGCCAGACGGTCCGGAGCACCCTCATTCGTCCCCACCCCGCAGGAAGCCGAACTGGACGATCGAGACGACCAGCATCGCGACCAGCAGCATCATGGCCAGCGCGGAGGCGTAGCCCATGTGCTCGTAGGGGAAGGCGTTGGCCCAGATGTAGTAGGGCAGCACCTGGGTGGCGTCGGCCGGGCCGCCGCCGGTGAGCAGGAAGGCGGGCACGAAGGCCTGCATCGATCCGGCGACGGAGATGACCAGCACGAACAGCAGGGTCCTGCGGAGCAGCGGGACGGTGATCCTGCGGAACGTGGTGACGGGCCCGGCACCGTCGATCGCCGCGGCCTCGTAGACCTCCCGGGGCAGCGCCTGCAACCCGGCCGTCAGGATGATGACGAACAGCCCCAGGCTCTTCCAGACGACCATGACGACCAGCGCCCAGATCGCCAGGTCCGAGTCGGTCAGCCACGACTGCGGCTCGATGCCGACGGCGCCGAGCAGCGTGTTCGCCAGACCCCGGTCGGAGTAGATGATGACCCACACCATCGACGTCGCGGCCAGCGGCATCACCGCGGGCACCATGACCAGCGAGCGGAGCACGCGGTTGAGGCGGCCGGGCCCGCTGAGCGGCACCGCGACGAGCAGCGCCAGCAGGATGGTCGGCAGGACCGTGAAGACCGTGTAGACGACGGTGATCCACGCCGAGTTCCAGACCCCGGGATCCTGGAGCATCCGCGCGTAGTTGTCCAGCCCGATCCACCGCGGGGCGCCGGCCATCTCGTAGTCGGTGAAGCTGAGGTACACGGCACCGCAGAACGGCACGAGCCAGAAGACGACGAAGAAGACGGCCACCGGGATCGTCAGCACGATCCCTGCCCCCGCCTCCCGACGCGACCTGCCGCGCCCGCCTCTCCCCAGCCCCGGCGAGGCCGCAGGTACGGGCGCCTCGACGCTCTTCGTGGTCAGGGTCATCGGGCCTCCCGGCGCGACCTGCCGCGCCCGCCTCTCCCCAGCCCCGGCGAGGCCGCAGATACGGGTGCCTCAACGGTCTTCGTGGTCAGGGTCATCGGGTGCCCACCACGTCACCTCGGCCCCGGCAGGACCGGCCCGGACAACCAGCCGGACGGCCCGCATGCCCGGTGTCCGCGTTCACAGCGCGAGCCGTACGGTGGCGTCGAAGTCCTTGGCCGCCCGGGCGGGCGTGGAGCGGCCGTGGGCCACGGCGTCGCAGGCGCTGGAGGCGGCCTTGGCGAGCTCCAGCGCGGCGGGGATGGCCGGCCCGAAGTCGGCGTCGGGTATGCCGGAGGCCGCGATCCCCATCAGTTCGGAGGTGCCGCGCGGCCCGGCGTCCCGCCAGCCGGTGGCCGGGATGACGATCCCGTTCTCCAGGTTGGCCGTGACCGACTCCCGCCCCTGGAGGTAGTTGATCAGGTGCCAGGCGGTGAAGCCGTTCTTCGACGCGGCGGCGACGCCCCAGCCCCACGTGTAGGCGGGCACGACGGCCCTGCCGCCCTCCCAGCGGGGCATGGGCGCCACGCCGTAGTCCTTGCCCGGCTTGAGGGTGTCCTCGCCGAGCCGCTCCAGCGCGGGACCGAGGAAGGCCCCGCTGACGACCATGGCGGCCTCACCCGAGTAGAACAGCCCGAGCGCGCCGAGTGGGTTGGAGAGCCTGGGGTTGCCGATCCCGGCGAAGTACTCCAGGGCCCGGATGCCGTGCTCGGTGTCGAGGGAGGCGCGGGTGCCGTCGGCGCTGACCAGCTCGCCACCGCCGCCCTTGATGAGCGCGGTCAGCGTCATCAGCGCCCACTGCGGGTCGCCGTAGAGCCACTGCAGGCCCACCCGCCTGCCGTCGGCCGAGGTGAGTCTCTTGCTGTGGTCGGCGACCTCCTCCCAGGTCGTGGGAGGTTTGTCCGGGTCGAGACCGGCCTCCTCGAAGCGGTCCCTGCGGTAGTACAGCATGGCGGGGTTGAGGTCGATCGGCACGCCGTACGCCTGGCCGCGGTAGCTCAGCGGGGCGACCGTCCCCGGCTCGTACCGTCCCAGGACGGTCGCCACGTCCGGCGCGCCGAACGCCCGGGGGTCGATGGGCGCCAGCCGCTCCTTTCCGGCGTGGGAGGGGAAGCTCCAGTGCCCGATCTTGAAGACGTCGGGTGGGGTGCCGCCTCCGAAGGCGGTCAGCAGCTTGGCGTCCAGCTGGGCGACGGGCAGGTACAGGAGCTTGACGTCCACGCCGAACTCGTCGATGTAGCGGTGCACCAGCTTCTCGAACTGCGGGCCCGTCTCCTGCGAGCCGTGCAGCCAGACGTTGACCTCGCCGTGCGGCCTGCCGTCCTGGGCCTGCCGATCGGGCCGCTCGGGCCGGTCTGCGCCGCAGGCCGCCAGCACGCTGGGCGCGGCCAGGGAGAGCGCGCCGGCCGCGAGCAGCCGGCGCCGTGTCAGATCCGCCATCGCGGTTCTCCTGGGGGGTGATCCCGTACGGTGGGCACCGCGCGGGATGAGGTGGTCAAGGGAGGTTCTCGGCGGCCCGGGGCCGCAGGGAGGTGCCTGGCGCCCTCCTGCCGGCGGGCCGCGTCGGCGTGGTGGTCACGGGAGGTTCTTGGCGGCCTGGTTCTGCCAGGCGGTGTTGGCGGTGAACTCGGGGGCGCTCCCGGCGAAGGCGCCTCGGGCGTAGGCGTCGTCCTGGAGGCGGTACATCAGCCAGGCCGTCAGGTAGCCGAGGAAGCCGCCGCCGGTGCCCTGGATGTCGTTGTGACCCGCGCCCTTCAGCAGTGCCATGGCCGCCGCCCCGGGCACCTGGTCGTAGTAGCCCCGCAGCGCCGAGGCCGGTGAGATCAGCCAGTCGTTGCCCCCGCTCATGAACAGGACGGGGCAGGCCAGCTGGGAGACCTGGAACCGGTCGCCGGCCCCCACCCAGAGCTGCGCGGGCAGTGCGATCGGCACGGCCGTGGTGACGAGCCCCGCGGAGAGGTTGGCCGCGTTGACCGTGCCGCCCGCGCCCTGGGAGTGCCCGGCGGCGCCGACCCTGGTCACGTCGAGCCTCTGATGGAACGGGCTCGCGGGGTCGGCGTTCCTCGCCACCAGGTATTGCGCGGCGGCGAGGATCTCGGTGCCCGTCCCGGTGGTCGTGTCGGTGGAGGCGATCACGGCGAAGCCCCAGGAGGCGAGCTGGTCGAGCACGCCGGGGTAGAGGGCGGGGGTGGCGTGGGAGCCGTTCCCCCAGGTGACGATCGGGTGCCGGAAGCCACCGGCGCCGAGGTCCGCCGGGTGGTGCAGCCGGTAGGTTCCCGAGGCGTCGCCCGCGTCGGAGGCGGTGACCGCCCAGGGGCCCCGGACCGCGTAGTGCGACTCGATCGTGCCGGCCGCCACCGCCTGGGTGGTCCGTGACACGAGGCCCGCCGACAGCAGCCCGACCGCCGCCACGCGCAGGACCCGCCGCCGGGACATGCCCTTGTCTTCCATGGTCACCTCACCGATTCTTTGGAGACGTGAACGTCTCCTAACAGAGGGAAGTACGATCTGTGATTGATGTCAAGACAGGATCGGAAGAAAATTCCGGAGGGTGAGCCCCTCCCCCGCGGCCGTCACGGGCTGCCCCCAGAAGTGGTCCGCACCTCGCAGCGCGACCGCCTGATCCAGGCGATGCTGCTGCTGGTCGCGGCCCGGGGGTACGCCGCCACGACCGTGCCCGATGTGATCGCCGCCGCGCGGGTCTCGCGCAACGCCTTCTACGCCAACTTCCACGACAAGGAGGCCTGTTTCCTCGCCCTGTGCGAACGGGACCTGCCCGGCGTGGTCGAGACGATCCTGTCCGCGGCCGAGGGCACCGGCCACGACTGGGTCGCCGCCGTCCGCCAGGGCCTGCACGCCTACCTGCGGTGGTGGCAGGACCGTCCCGAGTACGCCCGCGCCTACTTCGTCGAACTCCCCGCGGCGGGCCGGCGGGCGATGGACCAGCGCGACCGCGCCTACCTGCCCTTCCTGGAGATGCTGCGCGCCCTCGCCGCGCGGGCCAGGGCGGAGACCCCCTCCCGGGGACCGGTCAGGGAGAGCGTGCCCGCCCTGATCGTCTTCGGCGTCACCGAGTTCATCGCCGCCGAGGTGCGCGCGGGGAACGCGGAGCGGCTGTCCACGCTGGAGGAGGACGTGCTGCACTACACGGTCACGCTGCTCGCCGACCGCGCGACGGCAGACAGGGCACTCGGCTGACCCGCGGCACCCGTGCCGCGAGGGCACGGGTGCCGCATCCGGGTCAGGGCATCGCCCGCACCCCCTCCACCTGGACGTTCCAGCCCGCGGGGAAGCCTGGCGCGCACCTGTCGGGCCCGCCGTCCCAGCCCGCCGCCATCAGCGCGACGGCCGCCAGCAGGCCGCCGTTGCCCGGCAGGTAGAGCGGCAGGATCCCGGGCCACTGCCGGTTGTGACCCGAGACCAGATGCGCGTTCTTGGGCGCGTCCATCAACAACGCGTCGACCGCCTTGCCCGGCTCGCCCAGCCTGGCCGCGCACATGGCGAGCATCGGGTAGTCCCAGCCCCAGGTGCTCGGCAGGTCCCAGGTCTCCAGCACGTCGTCGAGGGTGGCCCGCATGGTCTCCGGATCGATCAGCGGCGTCGCCGGAACGAGGCCCAGGGCCCCGGTCATCGAGGGGTGGTCCGTCCTGAGCGTGTACGGCTCCACCGCGATGGCCGCGTAGACGCCGTCCCTGACGCACGGCGCGGCCAGCCCGTCCCGCACCCTCTCCCACTCCGGGTCCCGGGCGAGGCCGAGACGCTCACGCCACCGCTGCGCGGTCTCCAGCCCCCACCACCAGTAGGCCAGCTCGAACGTGGGATTCCTGACCGTCGTCCTGATCTCCGCGTACGACTCCTGCGCCGGGATCAGCGGCGGCCCGAGTACGTGGCGGCCGTCCTCCTCGACGGGAAAGGACGCCATGAACTCCGCGGTCTCGAAGACCAGGTCCCAGTAGTCGTGCAGTGCCTCCGGCCGGACCCGGTAGAGGAGTTCGGCGAAGTAGATCGGGTGCGGCTGCTGCCAGATCAGGAACGGCCCGATCGTGCTGGGGCTCTCCCTGCCCTCGGGGCCGACCTGCTTGGGCCAGCGGGCCCCGCGACACCCCTGCCCGGCGGCCGTGGCCCGCGCCATGGGAAGGATGCTCCGGTACCAAGGCAGGCTGCGCTCCAGCAGTTCCGGCCTTCCCCACAGCGGGAAGTGCGCCGCGTGCCACCAGTGCATCTCCAGGTGGAACTTGCCGCTCCAGGAGTTGCAGACCAGGCCGGTCTCCTGCGGCGGCAGCGAGCCCGCGCAGTTGACCGCGGTCAGGTACTGCGAGAGGACCACGCGCCGTTCCAGCTCGGGCGCGCGCGGGTCCGAGCTGCCCTCGAAGCTCACCGCGCCGCCGTCGGTCCAGAAACGGGCCCAGTGCCGGGCGGCGGCCGCGCGGACCTCCGCGAATCCGGGAAGGCCGGGCTCCGCAGAGTCGAGCCCGAAGGCCACCACGAACTCAGTGGCGCCCTCCAGCCGGTAGCGGTGCTCGGCGATGGGCGTGAGCCGGGCCGGCCCCTGCCAGGCGAGGGCGACGTGGTGGCGGTCGCCGTCCAGCACCCGGGTGAAGTCGCAGCGTGCGGCGCCGACGACGTGGCCGGTGACATGCCGCTCCGGACCGTCCCAGTCGGCGGCCACGTTCCAGGCCGCACAGGCGTACGGGAAGGCGATCGTCACCGCCGCCCCGCCGGTGACGCGCACCGCCAGCAGGTCGCGTCCGGGGTGGCAGACCGTCTCCACCTCGTACGGCACGCCGTCGAGCGTGAACGAGCTGCGCAGCAGCCCGCTCCACAGGTCGAGCCGCTGGTGGACGCCGGTGAGGTCGGTGATCTCCGCGTGCTCGCCGAGGTCGAGCCCGATCCTGCCCAGGTCGATCCGCTGGGGATTGCCGTGCAGCCACGTACCGGCCTCGAACTCCGGCGCCACCGGACCGCCGAAGGTCATCCGGTGCCGGTCGGGATAGCGGGCCCGGCCGTAGCCGGTCATCGCGTCCCCCAGGGTGAAGCCCCGGGGGTTGGGCATCGTGTGCCAGCCCCACTGCGACTGGGTGCCCAGCGGCATGCTCGCGGCGTGGAAGGCGGGGAAGGTCTGCAACCCGGTGACATCGGCAGTGAAGGCGAACTCGCCGTTGCCGACGGTCAGCGGGGACTCCGCGTCCGGCTCGGTCAGCACCACGGCGTGCCGCCGTACCAGGGCCTCGCGGTCGATGCTCACGAGCACCCCGGCGTACCCGAGGCACGCTGGGCGCGCATGAACGTGACGTCGCCCGCGACGTCCGCCTGTGGCATGGTGCCGAGGTCGAGCACGACGTCGGTGAAGGCCAGCGACGCCCGGCGCATCACCGCCACATCGATCGCCTCGGCCCCGAAACGCGGTGAGAAGAGCGTCTTGGGGGCCGCGATCGGCGCGATGGTCGGCAGCAGGTGCCGGTTGTACGGCGTGCCCTCGCCCCCGAAGCCGCAGTGGTGCGGCACGGTGCCCAGGTCGGCCGCCGACAGCCCCTTCAGCACGGCCGTGCGCCGCACGTCCCAGTGCTGGACATGGCCCTTGACCAGCTCGCGCAGGGGCGTGCTCTCACTGACCGGGACCCAGAGCAGCTCGGTGAGCGAGGGATCGGCCACGAGCTCCAGTCCGGGCAGTCCTCCGGCGCGGGTGACCGCGTCGTAGCGCCGGGCGCCCAGGTGCTCCAGGACGACGACCGAGGAGACCTTGCCCTGGTCGTACTCGGCGTCCAGCATGGCCGCCAGCTGCCCCGCGCCTCCCTCACGGACGCCGGGTCCGGTGAGGTGCTGGTAGAGGTGGCCGGTGACGAAGGCGAACTGGACCGTACGCGGGCGGCAGCTCACCGGCAGCGACGCCAGGTAGCGGGCCATCTCCACCATCGTGAGCGGGCCGTTGTCCCATACCGGGCTCATGCCGTCCGTGTGGCTCTCCACGACGATCTTCTGTTCGCTCACCCCGGGCAGGGTGGCGAGGACGGTGCGGGTCGTCTTCGGCGTCCACGCCGCGTCGACGGTCAGCACGGCCTCGACCGGCTGCCCGGCGGCGAGCGCCTGCTTGATCCGCTCGCCCTGGTCGACGCCGAGATAGGCGCCGGGAACCTGGTACGGCAGACCCTCGTAGGGCGCGTACATCCCCTCGATCTGGGCGTGCGGCAGGCGGCTCACCTCCAGCACCCCCACCGCGCCCGCCGCGGCGGCGGCTTTGAGGTCGGTGTCGGCCCTGGCGGGGGCCTCCATCGAGTCGGAGCCGAGCAGGTTGATCGTGAGGCCGGGGTCGTACATGTGGTAGCCGAGCAGGGGCGGGTAGAAGAGCAGGTTGGGCACCGTCGACCAGGGCAGATCCCTGACGACGATCTTCCCTGCGGCGTTCGCCGCGGTGATGGCGGTGCCCGCGGGCAGGTAGGTGAGCGGGGCGGTCACCCCGCCCGGCCCGGTGGAGGAGGAGAAGGGCACGGGCGCGGCGACCGCCACGTCCTGGCCGCCGACGGTCAGCCCCGTGGCGAGGCCGTCCCAGCGGTCGATCTCGTAGGGCAGCGAGGAGAGCTGGACGCCGGGGACCGCGCCGATCTCGTCCTCCAGCCAGTCGATGTAGTCGTCGTGGGCGGCCGAGCCGGTCGGCCGGGGGCCGAAGTCCTCCTGCCGTTCGGCGAGTTCGAGCAGGCGGGCCTCGCTCGCGAAGCTCGCCGGGTCGATTCGCACCGGGCAGGTCGTCGCCTGGGCGGCGAGCGCGGCTCCCGGCAGGGAGACGGGGAAGGTGAGGGCGAGCAGCATCGGTCCGATGAGGATGAGACGTTTCACGGGGGGTCCTTCGCGTCGGAACACGGTGACATGGCGGTCCCTCGCGGGGACCGCTCAACGGGATGCTCGTGCCGGGGCGGGGTGCTTCAGGAGATCCCGGTCAGCGGCGGGTCGACGCCGTCCGGTCACTCCCGTCCGGCCGGTGGGCCGGTGGTGCCGCGGACGACGAGGGTGGGTGAGACGGAGGACAGGACGGACCGCCCGCGGCCCTCGATGCGCTCGACGAGCAGGCGCGCCGCGGTGGCCCCGATGACGTGTCCGTCCTGGTCGACGCTGGTCAGGGAGATGGGCTTGAGGGAGGCGATGCCGATGTTGTCGTATCCGGCGACCGACAGGTCACCGGGGACCGACAAGTCGGCCTCGTAGGCCGCGCGCAGCACCCCGAGGGCCGCGACGTCCGCGCCGGCGAAGATCGCGGTGGGCCTGGCCGGCCGGGCGAGCAGCTGCCGCGCCCCCTCGTAGCCGCCCTCCTCGGTGAAGGAGGTGGCCACCACGTCGATCCCCTCCGCCAGGCCCCTGGCGCGCATGGCCTGGCGGTAGCCCTCGGCGCGGACGGCCTGCGGGGAGTCGGCGCCGGAGGCGCGGCCCCGGTCGAGATGGGTGATGTGGGCGATCCGCCGATGGCCGAGATCGGCCAGGTGGTCGACCACCAGGCGGGCGCCGACGACGTCGTCGTCGACCACGGAGTCGTACTCGGCGGCACTTCCGTGACGGCCGATCACCACGATCGGCGTCGTGGTGGCGATGGCGGCGAGTTCCGTACTCGACATGACCGGAGATATCAGGATGATTCCATCCATACTCCGGTCGATCATCGCGTCGGTCATCCTCGCCTGACTTCTGGGCTCGTCCCCGCCGGGGCCGAGCAGCACCTGGTACTCGGTGCCGACCAGCCGGCCGGTGACACCCTCGATGATGTCGGGGAAGAACGGGTTCCTGGTGTCGGACAGCATCACACCGAGGGTGTAGGTACGGCCTCGCATGGCCCTGGCCGCGGCGTGCGGCCGGTAGCCGAGCTCGTCCATGGCCTCACGGACCTTGGCCCGCATGCCGGGACTGACCCCGTAGGCCCCGCGCAGCACCTTGGACACGGCGGCCGTGGAGACGCCGGCCCGGCCTGCCACGTCGGCGATGGTCACCCGGCGCGGTGCTGATCCTGTGGTCACGCGAGTCCTTCGGTAGGCGAAAGTGGGAACGGCCCCGCGGCGAGCCTCGGGGGGAAGCAGGGGCAAATCGCCGGGCGAGCGCGGCGCCCGAGTGTAGAACGAAATACATTCTGGCAATGCAGAGGCGACGGTACCCGGTCGAAGCCATCCCCGCCAGACCCGAGTTTTACCGCTTCTTAACGAGTTGGTCACCTCGAACGTGGCCCTTGACGCCGCAAACGCCCCTGGTCTAACAATGGAGAACGTTCTACGAAACATGACGGAAACCCGCATGTCTTGTGGCCCGGAGGCGTGCAGGCGTCCGCCCGGAGGCCGGCTATCACCAACCCCGTGACGAACAGGAATAACGAGCATGAGGGTATCGAAACGACTGCTGGGAGCTGCGGCCTGCGCCGCCCTCACCCTCACCGCGGCGGGCTGTGGCGGCGCCGCCGAACCAGGCGGAACCGACGGCGGGAAGGTCACGCTGACGCTCTGGCACAACACCGCCGACCCCGCCCCGCTGGTGGAGATGTACAAGCGGTTCGAGCGGGAGTCGGGCCACACGATCGAGCTGGTCCCGATCCCCTCCGACGGGTTCGAGGACAGCACCCAGACCAAGTGGGCCACCGGCGAGCGGCCGGACATCCTCGAATACCACGCCACGGTGAGCAACCTGCTCGCCCTGAACCCGTCGGAGAACCTCAGGGACCTGTCCGGCGAGGCGTACGTCGCCAGGTCCGGCGACCTCTACAGCAGCGCGGGCGCCACGGGGGGAAAGGTCTACGCGGCCATCACCGGCTTCCCCCAGGTCTTCGGCCTCTACTACAACAAGAAGGTCCTCGCCGACGCGGGCGTCAAGCCCCCGGGAACGTTCGACGAGCTCTCGGCGGCCTGCCGCGCGCTCTCCGCCAAGGGCGTGACGCCCGTGTTCGAGTCGGGCGGATCCATCTGGCCGGTGCAGATCCTGCCGCTGCTGTACGTCAGCGCCAGCAACGAGGCCAACGCCTACGGCAAGGCCATCGCGGGCCACACCGCCTCGCTGGCCGACCCCGGCTCGCCGTTCGTGGCCGGGCTGAGCTCCTACCGGAAGCTGCAGGACGACGGCTGCTTCAACAAGGACATCACCACCGCCACGTTCGAGAACTCGATGAAGGCCCTGGTGACCGGCAAGGCCGCCATGGTCGCCCAGCACTCCGACATGCTGCCGGCCATGCTCGCCGCCGCCGGCGGCGACCAGCAGAAGGTGGACGACACCGTCGGGTTCACCGGGCTGTCGAGCACCAAGGCCGTGGTGACGTACGCGCCGGGGCCGATCGGCACCTTCTACCTGCCCAAGACGGGCGACGCCGGACGGGAGCAGGCCGCGCTGGACTTCGTCCGGTTCATGACCGGCCCCGCCTACGCCGACTACGTGAAGTCCGCGAAGACCTTCCCCGTGCTCCAGGGGGTGGACGGTCCGCAGGACGTCTCCCCTGTGCTCCAGGACGTCAAGAAGGCGTACGACAACGGCGCCGTCATCGCCTTCAACTCCGACATCCCCGGCATGGCCGGGCTGGCGCCGCTGATGTCGGAGCTGATCGCCGGGCAGAAGGACCCGCAGAAGGCCGCCACCCAGCTGCAGGGCCAGGTCGAGCAGGCGGCGAAGGCCGCCGGGCTGCCCGGATGGTGACCTCGGTACCCCCGCGCGAGCGTCCCCCGGGCACCGAGACCACACCCCCCGCCCCGCACCCCGCCGGCGGGGGCGGCGGCGAGACCGGGGACCCCGGGCGGCGGGGCTGGCTGCCCTGGGCGCTGCCCGCCGTGCTGCTGGTGGCGCTCTTCTTCGCGCTGCCGTTCGCGCTCAACGCCCGCTTCGCCTTCTCCGCCTGGACGGGGTTCCGCTCGGAGATCACCTGGAGCGGCCTGGACAACTTCCGCACGCTCGTCGAGCAGGATCTCCTGACGAACGCCGTCACGGTGACCGTGCTCTACGCGATCCTGTGCATGGCCATCCAGAACACCGTCAGCCTGAGCCTCGCGCTCGCCCTGCAGCGGACGGACCGGGTCAACACCGTGTTCAGGTCGGTGTTCTTCCTGCCGACTCTCGTCTCGCCGCTGGCCGCCGGTTACATCTGGCGGGGCATCCTCGATCCGGCGGGCCCGGTCAACTCCTTCCTCGGCATCGACTGGGCCTGGCTGGGCGAGCCCGCGACCGCGTTGCTCACGGTCGCGTTCGTGGACGCCTGGAAGTGGAGCGGGCTGATCACCCTCGTCTACATCGCGGGCCTCAACTCGGTGCCCAGGGAGCTCATCGAGTCGGCCACGGTCGACGGCGCGGGCCCCTGGACCCGCTTCGCCCGGGTGAGGTTCCCGCTGCTGGCCCCCGCGATCACCTTCAACGTCGCGGTCACCCTGGTCGGCGCGCTCAGCGCCTACGACGTGATCGCCGCCACCACCGGCGGCGGCCCCGGCGACCACACCAGGGCACTGAACATCGTCATGCGCCAGCAGTGGGGGCAGGGGTTCTTCGGCTCCGCCAGCGCGCTCAGCCTCACGGTGACGCTGCTCGTGATCGCGACGGCGGTACCCCTGGTCTGGTGGCTGCGCCGCAGGGAGGTCACCGGATGAGAGTCGTCAAGTACACGCTGCTGTCGCTGTTCGCGATCCCCTGGGTAGTCGTGCCGTTCTGGCTGGTCGTGGTGAACTCCTTCAAGCCCGCGGGCGAGGCGGCCGAACTCGGCCTCGGCCTGCCCCGGCAGTGGGCGATCGTCGAGAACTACACGACCGTCGTCGACACCGGCGACTACCTGGGCGGGCTCGCCAACAGCCTCATGATCGCGGTACCCGTCGTGCTGGCCGTGCTGCTGCTCGGCGCGGCGGCGGCGTGGGCCTACGGCCGAGGCGACTCGCGGTGGCTGCGCGCGACCTACTTCGTACTCAGCCTGTCGATCCTCATCCCCCCGTCGATCATCCCGACCGTCCACGTGCTGCGCGGGCTCGGCCTGGACGGCACGCCGTTCGGCTACGCGCTGGTCCTGATCGGCACCCGGCTGGGCATCGTGGTCTTCCTGGCCACCGGGTTCGTCAGGGCCTTCCCGCCCGACCTGGAGGACGCCGCCGCCATCGACGGAGCGTCCCGGCCGCAGATCTTCGCGCGCATCCTGCTGCCGCTGCTGCGCCCGGTGCTCTTCGTCGGGAGCGTCATCCTGGTCATCAACGTCTGGAACGACTTCTTCTTCGGGCTGTTCCTCCTCAAGGGGCAGGACAACGCGACCCTGCCCCTCACCCTCTTCCAGTTCGCCTCCGGCACGCTGCAGACCCTGCAGTGGAACCTCGTCTTCGCCCACGTCCTGCTGACCACGCTGCCGCTGGTGGCGGTGTACGTGTTCGCGCAGAAGCATGTCCTCGCCGGGCTCACAGAAGGAGCACTCAAAGGATGACCGACCAACCGTTCGCGCTCGCCGTCGAGTGGGTGAGGCGCATGGTCCGCGAGGGGAAGCTCCCGTGCGCGGTGCTCGGGGCGGCCACCTCGCAGGGCACGGTGCTGCTGGAGTCCTTCGGAGAGCACGACGGACGCGCGACCCGCGCCGACGACCACTTCGCGCTGTTCTCGGTGACCAAGCCGCTGGTCGGCCTGCTGGCCATGCGCCAGGTGGAGCGGGGCCTGCTCTCGCTGCGCCGCCCGCTCCGTGACGCGGTGCCCGGCTTCGGCGGGCTGCGCTCCGACGAGGTCACGCTCTGGCACCTGCTGACCCACACCAGCGGCATCGCCGAGCAGACGCTCACCCCGGACGACCTGGTGGAGCACCTGGTCGCCGCCCCCGCGCTGTTCGAGGCGGGCACGCTCAGCCAGTACTGCAACATCGGCTTCGCCGGCATCTCCGAGATGATCAGGGATGTCACCGGCAGGGATCTGGCCGACGTGATCGACACCGACCTGAACGCGCTGGTGCCCGGCGGCGGGCGGATCACCTTCGATCCGGCCTGCGACCCGGCCGAGGTCAAGGCCGTCGAGCTGCTCGGGGTCGACTACGACAGGTTCGTCCGGCTCCGGCATCCGGCCGGGGGCCTGTTCTCCCGTGCCGAGGACCTGCTCGCGCTGGGCAGCGCCCTGCTCCGCGGCGACCGGGCGCCGGTCCACCCGATCACGCTGGCCGCCATGACGGAACCTCAGACCACGGGCCTGGTCAAGCTGCAGCCCGACCCGGTCAACGCCGGCCAGGACTGGGGGTTGACCTGGAACCTGCGCCACTCCGCGCCCGGCCTGCTGGAGCGGCGGCTCTACGGGCACGGCGGCGCCTCCGGATGCCAGTGGTGGATGTATCCCGACCACGACGCCTGCTTCGTACTGCTGATCAACGTGATGGCACCCAGCCTGCACGGGGTCGACATCGACGGACTGCACAACGCCTTCACGACGGGTCTCGGCGCATGATCCACGTCCCGGGAACCCCCGGCATGGCACGGGCCGTCTCGGGCGGCCAGGTGCCGGTCGGCTCCTCCCCACCCGCCGAGGCGGTCGCCTGCCACACCTGCGGGCTCACCGACCCGGTCGGCGTCGACGACCCATCCCCGCGCCTGTCCTGGGCGGCCAGGCTGCTCCATCCCGAGCGGCTGACGGTGTCCACCGGCGGGCGCGAGGTGTGGGCGCGGGACCTCCCGCCGGGTACGAGCTGGGCCGATGTCCCGGAAGAGGCGCTGGAGCCGCTCACCCCGTACACCTGGTCGGTCGCCGGGCACCTCGGCGGCACTTTCGTGACCGGCCTGCGCGCGGGCGGCGCCTGGGACGCCCCCTGGGTCGAGGACGGCGGGAACGAGAGCGGCGAGGGCGCCGTCCGCCTCGGCGGGACGTTCTGCTGGGAGCCTCGGCCGGGACGGGTCTGGCTGGCGACCACCGCGCTGGGCGTCTACCGGGCGCTGCTGAACGGTGAACGGCTCGGCGACGAGGAACTCGCCCCCGGCTGGACCGACTACGGCCGCCGGGTCCGCTACCGGCTGGCCGACGTCACCGCGCTGCTCCGTACCGGGGAGAACCTGCTGGAGATCTGGCTCGCCCCCGGCTGGTACGCCGGTCACGTCGCGGCGGGCGGGCCGCGCCGATACGGCGACCGCCCCGCCGCCAGCGCGCGGCTGTTCCTGCGCGACCCGGAGGGCGTTCATCCGCTCGCGGCCACCGGCCCCGGCTGGACGGCCGGAGACCTGGGCATGCCCCGCGCCGACCTGGTGATGGGCGAGACCGTCCACCTCGTCTCCTCCCCCGATCTCGAACCCTCGCCCCGCACCGGCGAAACCCCACCCGGCCGGGACGGAACCGCGCGGCTCGCGGGTTCCGGCCGGGAGCGGGCCGTGGCCGTGGCGCAGCCGCCGCCCGGCCTGCTGGTGGAGGCCGATCCCGCTCCCCCGGTGCGGGAGATCGGCACCCTGGCCGCGGCGTCGGTCACCGAGCCCGTCCCCGGCGTTCACCTGCTCGACTTCGGCCGCAACGCCGTGGGGCGGCTCCGGCTGCGGATCGACACGTCGTACCCGGTCCATCTGGTGGTCCGCCACGGCGAGGAGCTCACCGCGACCGGCCGTCTCTACGACGCCAACCTGCGCACGGCCGAGCAGCGCGACGAGTTCCTCCTCCCCGCCGGACGCCACGTCGCGGAGCCCGCGTTCACCTTCCACGGGTTCCGCTACGCCGAGGTCACCGGATGGCCGGGCGGCATGTCCGCGGGTGACGCCGAGGCGGTGCTCCTGTCCTCGGCGCTGCCCGTCACCGGCACCCTGACCGCCTCCGACCCCGCCGTCAGGCAGCTGGTCTCCAACATCGTCGCCTCCGCCGAGGGCAACCTGCTCAGCGTGCCCATGGACTGCCCGCAGCGCGACGAACGGGCCGGCTGGACCGCCGACATCTCGGTGTTCGCCTCGACGCTGAGCTTCCTCCGGCACACCCAGGCATTCCTCTCCTGCTGGGTGACGACGCTGATCGACGGCCAGCGGCGGGACGGGGCCGTCCCGCACGTGGCCCCGGTACTGCCCGAGTACGGGTTCGACTCGCCGGTCTGGTCCGACGCGATCGTGGAGGTGCCCTGGCTGCTGTGGCGGCGCTACGGCGACGACCGGACCCTGCGCCGGGCGTACGGGCCGATGCGGCGCTGGGCCGACTACTGCCTGGCGCAGTGTGACGACGGGGTCCGCCCCGGCCGGGCGCTGGGCGACTGGCTGGCCCCCGGAACCGTGGAGACGCCCAAGAGCCTGATCGCCACCGCCGCCCTCGCGCGGAGCCTGCGCCTGATCGCCGACGTCGCCGGCGTGCTCGGCGAGCCGCACGCCAGGGAGTACGGCGAGGCCTCGACCATGGTCTCGGGCGCCTTCCAGCGGGCCTTCCTCACCGAACACCGGCTGCGCACCGAGACCCAGACCGGGTACGCCCTCGCCCTGGCCTGGGACCTCGTCCCGCCCAAGAACCGTGCCCGGACCGCGGCGGCGCTAGCGGAGCTGGTCAGGGCGGACGGCCACCGGCTCATGACCGGTTTCGTCGGCACGCCGCTGCTGCTGCCGACGCTCTCGGAGACCGGCCACCACGACGTCGCCTGCCGGGTCTTCAACCAGGAGGGGCACCCCTCCTGGCGCTACCAGCTGCGGGCGGGCGCGACCAGCATGTGGGAGCGGTGGGACGCCTGGCACCACCGGCGGGGCATGCACACCCCGACGATGAACTCCTTCAACCACTACGCCTACGGCTGCGTCGGCGACTGGCTCTTCCGCCACGTCGCCGGTGTCGGCGACGACCCCCGCGGGGTGAACGGCGGGTTCACCGAGCCGCTGCTGCGGCCGGGCCCCGTCCCGCTGCTGCGGCAGGCGCACGCCAGGTACGACAGCCCCGCGGGCACCGTCGAGTCGGGATGGCGCGCCGGGCCCGACGGTCTGCAGTTCGTCTTCCGCGTCCCGCCCGGCGTGACCGCCCGCGCGGTGCTCCCCGTCCACGGCACCTGGGACGGTATGACCGTCAACGGCACCTTCCTGATGGGGCTGGCCGAGCGGCTCCCCACCAGGCGGCTGGCCGACGGCTCGTGCTCGCTGGACCTGCCGTCGGGCCGCTGGTCGATCACGGCTCCGGCCGCCGCCGCCGACCCGCTGCTCTCCGCCTGGGACGAGTTGTGACCGCCTCCCCTTCCGCACGGTGAGAGCGCCCCGGCCACCGCCGTGACGGCGGCCGGGCAGCCGGCCCGGGTCAGCGCACCGCCCGCAGGGCGTCGACGATCCCGTAGCCGTAGAAGCCGTTACTCGGACCGCCTCCCTCGCACGTGTGCGTCGCGGTCGCCGTGCCGCCGGTCGGCAGGTGCCTGGTGTAGGTGTGGGCGGCCGGGACGGGGCAGGCCGTCCTGGTCGCGGTGCCCTTGAGCACCATCTCCACCACGGCGGGATGCAGCGTCTTGCCGCCGTGCACCCGGTCGGGCCGGCCGAACCTGGCGACGATCAGCGCGGCCACCCCGGCGGCGCGCGGCGAGGCCATCGAGGTGCCCTGAAGATACTGGTAGTAGGCGCAGACCTGGCCCCGGCAGCTGCGGACCACGCTGGTGACGTTGGGCGTGCCGTCGGGGTTGAGCTGACCGCGTTGCCTGGCCAGCGCCTCGGGGTAGGCCGCCAGCGTCGCCCTGGTGACGTCGCGGGTGCCGTCCCCGGTGTCGTAGACGTCACCCCCCGGGGCGGCCACGTCGACGTGACCGTCGCCGTAGTCGGAGTAGTACGCCTTGCGCCCGCTGACCCCGGTCGAGGAGACCGAGATCACGTGCCTGCCCTCGCTGGGCATGGAGACGCAGCTCGGCGGGATCGTGCGCGGGCGGGGCCGCTCGCCGGGGGAGCCGACGAAGTCGGGACTGGAGCCGTCGGCGAGCTCCTTGGTGTAGTCGGTGGCGCCGTTGCCCGCCGCGGACACCAGGGTCACGCCCCTGTTGTAGGCGTAGGTGAGCGCCCGCTGGGCGGCCTTGATGATCGTGGCCTGCTCCAGCCGCTCGGCCGGGGAGTCCGCCGGGTTGTCGACGCAGTTGAACAGCCACGGGTCGATGTAGTAGCTCATGTTGACCACATCGACGCCGATGTCGGCGGCGTAGGTCAGCGCGTCGACGCTGGGCTGCAGGAAGAAGAAGCCGGAGTCCTGCCCGGCCCGCAGGTTCACGATCGAGACCTTGGGAGCCGCACCCGAGACGCCGAGCCCGTTGACCGGCGAGGCGATCGACGACGCCACGTGCGTGCCGTGGTCGTTCTCGTCGACGTCCGCCGGGTCGTTACAGGAGTGGTCCGGTTCGGCCGCGCACGGGCCGTCGACCTCGTTGCCGTCGGCGTCGACGGGGATGTCGACGGTGAAGTTGCGGCTCAGCTCGCGGTTGAAGTTCGGCGCGATGTCGGGGTGGGAGCCGTCCACGCCGGTGTCGATGACACCGACCAGCACGCCCGGGTCGCCCTGCTGGTGCCGGTAGGAGCCGTCCACCGTCGCGTGGATCTGCTTCATGTCCCACTGCAGCTCCGACAGCGGCTCCGCGGTGGAGGCGGCCCCGCCGAAGGTGGAGGCGGCGGGGGCGCCGTCACCGGCCTTCTCCACCGCCCTGGCCTGAACCGTCGCGCGGCCCGCGACTCCCCTGGCGGTCGTGGGCACGCTGCCGATGGACCGGTTGTGGGCGATGTCGTCGATCGCGTCGGCGTCGCGCACCGCCTCGGCGAAGCGGGTGTTCCTCGTCGTGACGGTGGCGACGCCGACCGCGGCGTTCTCCTTGAGGATGCTTCCGCCCGCCGCCCTGATGACCCGCTGGGCGTCGGCGGGACGCGCGCCCTCGGTGTACAGCACGACGTACTCGACCTCCGCGCCCGGTTCGGCGATCACCCGCCGGGCCTGCGCCCGGGGCATCGGCGCGGCTGCCGCGAGGGCGGTGACGGCCACGGCGATGATGACCCGTTTCACATTTACCTCCAATATCGTCAAAGGACCCCCCGCAAATGCGACTTCACCCGCACCGGCAATCCGGGCGCATAGCCATTTGCTGAAATTGATCCAACAAACGCCACAAATCCCACTGCCGCTGCGACCTGCACACATCGGCGAATCATGCCATCACCGAACCCCCACGTGGGGATTCCCGCTCCAAAACCAACGAGGGCATGGAGTTTCACTCCGTGAAACCCATTCAAAAGTGGATGAGGCATCATCGGTGGCGGAATTCGGCGCGGAATCCGATTCGCGACCCGCGTGGCCTTCCATGCGGCCGAGGTCTCCGGCGCAGGCAGACCGCCGGACGAGAACGGCGCCCCCCTCCGCGCTCACTTGGTTTTCGTGACGAGGTTCCGGGACCGGGTGTTCACCGGCGAGCACCTGATGCGGATGGAAGAGATCATGCGGGCGGTGTGCGCCGACTTCGAGGCCGCGTTGGCCGAGTTCAACGGCGCAGACGGCCACGTCTACCTGCTGGTGAACTTCCCACCCAAGATCGCCGTGTCCAAGCTGGTCGACTCCCTGGCCTTCCCCCGGTCTGAAGGCTTGAGCACTGGCCTGCATTCCGGTGGCGACTCTGCGGTGCGGCCCGTCCGGACATCACCGGAACGGGTCGCACCCGCTCGGCGTGACACTCCCTCCGGCGCCCGAGCGAGGTCAGCCGGGCGGGCCGACCCGCTCCTGCCTGCCCGGCAGCGAGGTCACGTACGAGATGAGCGCGCGGATCGGGCCGGAAAGGTCGCCCTCGCCGGCGCGCACCGTGTGCGCCCGGCCGCCGTCCTCGACGGTCAGCTCGTAGTCGAAGCGGTCGGGCTGCCCGCCGGAGGCGCCGGAGCGCTCCGGCGCATCGGACAGCCCGGCCCGCTCCACCCTGGAGCGCAGCTCGGCGACCTGCTGCGGCGCCAGCGACACCGAGTCGACCGTGGTGGTCGTGACCAGACCGGCGATGCCGCCACCCCGGACGATCGACACTTTCATGGGCACGATCCTAAACCGGCCCCGCCTGGAGAACCCCGACCTGTTGCCAGGCGGCGCGTACCTTGCGCTGCTCGTCGCCGTCGGCGCCGAACAGTTCCCCCGCCACCTCCACCGTCGCCTCCGCGGCCTGCCGGAAGTCGGAGCGCGGCCGGAGCCGCTCGGTGAGGGTGACGTACCAGATCCGGCCGGCGCGTTCCCAGGCGTTGCCGCCGATGGCGGTGGCGGCGAGGTAGAAGGCGTGGTTGGGGATGCCGGAGTTGAGGTGGACGCCTCCGTGGTCGTTGGCGGGGTTGCCGTCGTCGGGCAGGTCCAGGTAGTCGCGCATGTGCGCGGGCTGGCGGTCACGGCCGCCCGTGGGGGTCGACCAGGCGGTCCCCGGCGCCTTCAGCGACCGCAGGGCCGTCCCACGCAGGGCGCTGCCCAGGATGCCCTCGCCGATCAGCCAGTCGGCCTGCTCCGCGCTCTGCCCGAGGCCGTACTGCTTGACGAGGGACCCGAAGACGTCGGAGAACGACTCGTTGAGCGCCCCGGACTGCTTGCTGTAGACCAGGTGCGCGGTGAACTGGGTGATGCCGTGAGTAAGTTCGTGGGCGACGATGTCCACGGCCTTGGTGAGGGACCCCTTGTTGAAGATCTGCCCGCTGCCGTCACCGTAGATCATCTGGAAGCCGATCCAGGCGGCGTTGTCGTAGTCGTTCCCGTAGTGGACCGAGGAGACGATCTCCAGCCCCCGCCCGTCGATGCTGTCGCGCCCGAAGACGGTCCGGTAGAAGTCGTAGGTGGCCCCCGCCCCGTCGTACGCCTCGTCGACCGCCGCGTCACCGAACGGCGGATCGCCCTCCCCCCGCCTCTTCTTCCCGGGAAGGTCGAAGTCGCCGCCGTTCTCCGCGTCGTAGACGGTACGTACCATGCCGGGGGCGGGCGCCACGTCGGCGATGGTGAGGGTGAGCCGGCTCAGCGCGCCGGTGACCGACGCGCGCTGCGCCCGGGAGGTCTCCGATGCGGTCAGGGTCCGGAGCGCCGCCTCCCGCTCCTCGGGGGTGCCCTGCTCGGCGACCGCCTCGAGCAGGTCGGGGGGCGCGATGCAGCACGCTGGCATGCTGTCGAAGGTAGTCATACGCCAAGAATCATCACCGTTCTTGGTGAGCGCACGAGTATCGCCATACTCACCCGCGAAGTTAGGAACGCCTGGTTCGGAGTGGTTGAACCCGCGAAGCGGCACTCCATCCTCCTCGGAGCCGTAACGGGTCCTGCACTGGTCCACGCTCCCGCGATCCGTCACCACTCCTTTTCCGTCCCGCCCCGCCAGCCTCTCAATTTCGATACCCATGAGTACTCGATACCCATGAGTATGCTACGTTGGTCGACATGACGGACACCGAGAGGCGTACACCGGAGCCGATCCCGCGCACACCGCGCGAGGAGGTGCGCCGCCGGTTGCTGACCGCGGCCGCGCAGGTCTTCGCCGAGCGCGGCTACACCGACAGCAAGCTGGAGGACATCGCCCACGCCGCCGGCTTCACCAAGGGCGCCGTCTACTCGAACTTCGGCAGTAAGCAGGAGCTTTTCGGAGCCATCCTGCGTGAGCGCGCCGACAGCGAGTACGCCACGGTGATGGGTGAGGTCGCCGACACCGACACCCCGGCGGCGGCGGCCGGCCGAGCCGCCCGGCTGGTAGCACGGCGAATCGCCGACGACACCGAACGAGGGCAGCTCGGACTGGAATTCGCGGCCCGCGCCGCCCGTGACGAGCAGACCAGGAAGATCGTAACCCCGCTGCGCCGCGCCCAGCGAGAGACAGCGGCCCGCTCGATCGCCAGGATCACCGAACGCGGCGGCATCAAGATGGCCGTCGCCCCCGAGCTGGCCGCGTTGATCCTGCACTGCCTGAGCAACGGCCTGTCGATGGAGCACCTCGCCGACCCCGAGGCGATCAGCGCCGACCTGATGGAGCAGGCCCTTTCCACCGTACTCGCCGGATTGATCGCCCTTCCGCCGGAAGACTGACACCCGCCGCCACCCGCCGCCACCCGCGGCCACGCCCCGGCGGGCGCACGGTGGCCTGCCATGTCACCGCCCCCACGCGAGCCGGAGGCGCAGCGGGGGGCGCAGCGGGGGGCTCACGGCGCCGCGCCGCGAGCCGTGACCATGCCGCCCGAGCGGCTTCCGGCTGGGCGCGAAACCTCCCACCCCATGCCGCCCGAGCGGCCTTCTTCGCGCGCGAGGCCTTCTAAGCGCCCCCCGAGCGGCCTTCTGACAGCGAACGCGGTCGCCCGGGACGTCCCGGCGCGACACCCCGGGCGACCGCCCATCCATCGACCGAGGATCCCATCATCATGCGGAAAAACTATATCGACTGGTTGAGAAACGGTGCGATCCTTTTTCTGTTCCCCTACCACACGGCACGCATATTCGATGATATATCACCGTTCTACATCAAGGGCGCGGCGAGCACTTTCCCATCGATTCTCGTGCATTTATCTTTCTGGTTCATGCCACTGCTCTTCCTCCTCTCGGGCATGTCCAGCCTGCACGCGCTGCGGAACAGATCCACGAAAAACTATCTGAAGGAACGTCATCTGCGACTGATGGTGCCGTTCGTCTTCGGCGTCCTGGTCATCGTTCCTCCGCAGGCCTATTTCGCGAAGCGGTTCCACCGCGACCAGCGGGAAAGCTATCTGGACTTCCTGAAAAACTACTTCACCGACTTCTCCGACTGGTCGGAGTACGCGGGCGGGATCTCACCGGCGCATCTCTGGTTCATCCTGTTCCTGTTCCTCATATCGATCGCCCTGCTACCGGTGATGGCCGCAGCGATCAGGAACCACTACTCTCCGGCGTGGCTCGGCAACCCTGCCCTCGTCATACTGCCGTTCGCCGGCCTGGCCCTCCTGTCCGCCCTGCCCGACATCAGCGGCAAGAACATCTTCGTCTACGCCGCCTATTTCATCCTGGGCTTCTTCATGGCGACGGACGACAGGATCACCACCGCGATCGAGAAGCACCGGAGGATCCATCTCGGCACCGCCGTCGTCGGAAGCGCCGGCATCCTTCTGGAGATATTCACCATCGGCGGCCAGTCGGGGATGGTCTTCACGATCTGGCACTTCCTCACGTACTGGGCGAGCCTGCTGGCGATACTCGGATACGGAAAACGGTATCTCGACCGGAGATCGAGGCTGGTTTCCTACTTCAATCCGGCTGCTTTCCCGGTCTACATCCTGCACCAGACCTACCTGGTCATCGTCGGCTATCACGTTCTACAGGTCACCGATCGGGGTATCGTCCCCTTCCTGATCATCATGCTCGTCTCCCTCTTCCTGAGTATCGCGACCTACGACGTCATCCGCAGAATCCCGCCGATCAGGATCCTGTTCGGCCTGAAGTGATCGCCCGGCGAGAAGGACCACCGCTGGAGGCGGACCGTCATCGTGTGCGCTCGCGCTCCGGCCGGCGGTGACGAGGCAGGGTGGAGTGCGCCTCCGGGCGTGATCGTGAGAAGGTTCTTTTGCTCGGCGATCACAGATTCGTGACCGCGCCCGGGGAGCGGGCAGGACGGAGGCGGCGATGCTTGAGGACGAGGGAACACCGGGGGCGCCGATGGAAGGCGCCGGTTCGCGGGGGACAACACGCACATGACGTCACTGCTGGCCATCAGCGACCTGCACATCGGCTACCAGGAGAACCGGCGCATCGTCGAGGAGTTGCGGCCCACCTCCGCCTCCGACTGGCTGCTGGTCGCCGGGGACGTCTCGGAGAAGGTCTCCGACGTCGCGTGGGCCCTGGGACTGCTCGCCGACCGGTTCGAGAAGGTGGTCTGGGCGCCCGGCAACCACGAGCTGTGGACCCATCCCAGCGACCCCGTCCGGCTGCGCGGCGAGGAGCGCTACCGGCACCTGGTCGAGGTGTGCCGGAACCTGGGGGTGGTCACGCCGGAGGACCCGTACCCGACCTGGAGTGGGCCCGGTGGCCCGGTCACCGTCGCCCCGCTGTTCGTGCTGTACGACTACACCTTCCGGATGCCCGGCGTGGCGACGAAGGAGGAGGCGCTGGCCCGCGCGTACGACAAGGGCGTGGTCTGCACCGACGAGATGCTGCTGCACCCCGACCCGTATCCGACCAGGGACGCGTGGTGCGAGGACAGGATCGCCGAGACCGAGCAACGTCTGGAGGCCAGGCCGCCCGGCGTGCCGACGGTGCTGGTCAACCACTATCCGCTGGTGCGCGAGCCCACCCTGATCCTGCGCCACCCGGAGTTCGCGATCTGGTGCGGCACCGAGCGCACCGCCGACTGGCACCTGCGCTTCGACGCCGCCACCGTCGTCTACGGTCACCTGCACATCCCCCGGACCACCTGGCACGACGGGGTCCGCTTCGAGGAGGTCTCGTTGGGCTACCCGCGCGAATGGCGTCCCCGCTCCACCAAGCCCGGCCGGCTACGGCGCATCCTGCCCAGCCCGCAGCCCGCCGCATGATCGAGAAGATCCTGCCGCCGTGGGTGGCGAGCGCGGAATCCTTCGACGACCCGCCGGGCGTGACGCTGTTCCCCGAGGAGGAGGCGGTCATCGCCCGCGCGGTGGACAAGCGGCGACGCGAGTTCACCACCGCGCGCCACTGCGCCCGCCAGGCCCTGGCCCGCATCGGGCTGCCGCCGGCGCCGATCCTGCCCGGCGAGCGCGGCGCTCCGGGATGGCCCGGCGGGGTGGTGGGCGCCATCACCCACTGTGCCGGGTATCGCGCCGCTGCCGTCTCCCGTGACGCGCTGACCGTCGGCATCGACGCCGAACCCCACGAGCCGCTCCCCGACGGCGTCCTGGACGCGGTCTCCCTGGACGAGGAGCGGGCGGCGATCGCGCGGCTCGACGGCGGCGTGCACTGGGACCGGCTGCTGTTCAGCGCCAAGGAGAGCGTCTACAAGGCGTGGTTCCCGCTGGCCAGGCGCTGGCTCGGCTTCGAGGAGGCCCGTCTCACCTTCGACCCGTCCGGTACGTTCACCGCCCGCCTGCTCGTCCCCGGCCCCCTGGTGGCGGGCCGGGAACTGACCGGCTTCACCGGCCGCTGGCTGGTGGCCGACGGCCTGGTGGTGACCTCCATCGCCGTACCGGACCGGCCGGCGCCCTGACCAAGGCGCGGACCGGATCACGCGGAACACGCGGCCCCACGGCGGCGGGAATAGCCAAAACGGCACTCACCGAGCCCCTCCTCCACCTCAATATGCATCGACGAAGTAGCGGCCCTTCCCTCACCACCGGTTATGTTGTCCGGTCGGCTCAAGCAGTACTACGGCCGCCTCCGACGCCCACCCGGCCGGCAATCCACTTCCCGGCGTCGACCGGTTATAGGACGCCACGCTCCGGTAACACCTTCCGCGGGTCACCGGGCCGGGGAGGGCCTCCCCAGTTCCCGCCGTCACTATCGATACGTTCCGCGCCCCATACGCCGGGGAGTTCTTCGCGGCTGCAATTCCCAGGCTCTTCGCCGCTTCCATGGCCTTCACCCCGATCTCGAGGGGCTCGGCTCTCCCTTGTCCCGTCCGAAGACGGCTGAGTAACGACGCCGCAGGCTTCGCGTCATGCTACGGACCGCATCGTCGCTCCCCCTTACAGGGCTTTTGACGCTGGGCTTCGACCCCGCCCTTTTCCAGACGAAGCCGCCAGCCTGCTACCGGGCCTCCTGGCAGCTACCCGGACCGGACTTTCACCGGCAAGCGACGACGAGCTTACGAACATGCAGATCAGCCGCTATGTCACGGCTCCACCTCCAGTTCTACTGGGCGCACGAGATCACCTCATTGACAAGCTTGGGAAGAGCCTGAAAGGGTCTCGCGTACAACGAAGATCATCCTACGTTTTTTGGGTCTGACCATTCAGGGAGATCACGGTGATGCGGAAGAAGCCTCTTGCACTGACACTTGGCATGTCATTGCTCCTGTCCATGGGTGTAGTGGCTAACGCGTCCGCGACCAGCTTCGGCGAGGAGCGCTTCCAGCCGAGTGTCACCTACGATCTGTCGGTGACCGACGCCGAGCGCGACGCGATCCACGCGGAAGTCGAGGCGTTGGCTGGACGCGTCAACAGCGCGCGGGCGGGGGACGGCACCTACGACCCGCTCAGTCTGATCGGGGCGATGCTGGACGGGTCGAGCTACGACTCCATCTCCCGAGGCGGCACGGCCGCGACGGCGTACCCCTTCCCGGTCAGCAACACCGAAGCCAACCAGAACGAGTACGACCGCAAGGTCGCCAAGCTCGCCTGGGTGGTCAAGCTGGCCACCGACCTGGGTTTCCCGGTGGTCGTCCAACGCCAGCCCGACAAGTACGTCTACGCGGAGATCGGTGACCCGGACGCCCCGGAGATGGTCATGGCGTTGAGCCACCTCGACTCGCCGACGGCTTCCGTTTCGCCAGCCCAGCTGGCGCGCTGGCGGAACGCCGATGGCAACCTCGGCACTCCTGGTGCGTACCACTCGCCCTATGTCCAGGACGGCTGGGTCTACGGGGCGGGCGTGCAGGACGACAGCGGCCCGACGCTGGCGACGCTGCTCGCGGCCAAGGCGCTGCTCGAGGCGGGGTTGCCCCTCGACCGACGCATCCGCATCGTCATGGGAATCTACGAAGACGGCGGTCCCGGCACGCCCTCGACGACGAACACCGCCACCTTCCAGTCCATCCCGTACAACTCGAACCCGAGCTTCTACGACAACTGGGCCTACAAGAACCTCAACCGGGAGGAGGTCCCGATCGCGGCCTACACCTCCGACTCGCGGTTCCCGGTCATCGTCGGCAACTCCGGATCGGTGACCCCGTCGGTGTCGATGAGCTTGTCCGCAGACAGCACCAAGGCCTTCCGGCTGACGGATGCCACAGCCGGCGTCACCCTGCGTGAAGGCGATCCGACGCTCAAGGACATCGCCTACGGCAGCACCACGCAGATCGCCTCCCGGGCAATCTTCACCCTCGACGTGGCGGGGGCCGGCTCCGCCGAGCGCGACCGATTCGTAGCGGCGATCACCGCCGCCGCGACCACGAAGGGTTGGCTCCCGGCTGCTCCCCGCACCACCCCCAAGGTGCAGACCATGATCACCGGCGACTCGCTCACGCTGGAGATCAACACCGATGTGGCGATGGAGATGCCGACCCCGCAGTACGGCAAGAATGCCGTCGTGTGGGGGATGTTCCTCCTCTCCAAGGGACTCGGCGCACTGGGAACCACGGCCGCCGACATGCAATTGAAGAAAGCCGCCGACGGCATCGCCGACCTGTTCTTCCGCGACGGTGTCGAAGGCGAAGCCTATATCGGCAAGTACATGGGCATCCCGGCGAGCCTGTTGCGCAACCCGAGCAACGGCACCCCGAACCTGACCTTTGCCCTCATGGGAGGCATCAATTCGGAGACCCCGACGAGCTTTTACACGGACGCCTCCGGCAGCCTCAGCATGCCGATGTATGTGCGCAGCATGCACGTCACCGCGACTGACTCCAGCCAGGCAACGACGGCGGTCACGGCCGCCTTCCAGGCGAAGGGGTTCACCATCGGCAACCTCGGCTCGCCCGTCGGCGCCGGGTTGTACGTCACTCACGACAACCCGCTGACGGCTCTTCAGTTCGGGAGCTACCAAGCCTCGATCAACCGCAACCCGGAGAAGTTTGCGGATCCATATTCCCTCAGGGACGTGGTCTATCCGCAGGGCACGACCGGCGGCACCCTGGCCAGCAACTTCCGCAATAAGATGACCGCCTTCGGCGCGGTGATCCCGGGTAACGAGCGCTGGTGGCACACGGCCAACGAGCGGATGAAGGTCGACTCGGCAGTGCAGATGACCAAGATGATGGCCGATGGCATGCTGGAGATGGCCAGGTACTCCGGGCCCGCCGGTGCCAAGTTCATGTGGGCAAGCATCCCGGGGCTGAACTCCGACCGGGCGGACCTCGACCTGCTCGACGTCACGATCGGAACCTACAAGGACGCGTCGGCCGCTGTCGGCACGAGCCAGTTGGGCACCCAGGCCCTGCTCGGCGCCACCTCGTTCAACATCCCGATGTGGAACGGGCGCGGCAACTCGACTCCGACGGCCTCGGCTTTCGCGCTGGGGCACGCCCCGGGAGGGGTCTACTTGCCCCTGACCGACACCGAGTACCTGAACACCACATACGTGTCGCCGATGCGCTTGGAGTTCAAGGTGGAGCGCCCCGACTACATGTCGGACGCGGCTTGGGCGAAGTTCGTGGCCGGCGGCTACGGCGACTTCCAGTTCAACATTCTCGTCGACGACGCGGTTGTGCCGCTGGCCGTTCCTGCGGGGCAGAGTGCGGACAAGTACTTCTCCTCGCGCATCTCGGCCAACAACCCCGACGCCATCTACCTGTCGGTCAACCTCGCGATCACCGATGCCCCGTACGCCGGGGTGCAGGCCATCCTCGCGGATTCCAAGACGGACCTGTACACGGTCAATCCGACGTACTTGGCCTCAAACCCAGATCCGTTCCCCGGGCGCGGAGCCATCGAACAACGGGGCTTCTTCCTGTTCGGTGATGGGCACAAGAACGCGGAGTTCTCTTCGCCCGACGCGGTCTACGTGACAGTCGCCAACGCGGTCATCGATGCCAAGCCGTCGGCGGTGGTGAAGAAGTTGAAGGGCAACAAGAACGAGTTGACCATCACGGTGAAGCAGACCCACATCGACGGCAGCGAGTCTCCTGTGACGGCCACGTTCACCATCAACAACAACGCTGCCGGCACTTACACCGTCGGCGATTACAAGGTATACGTCGAAACCAAGGGAAACACCCAGGTGCGGTCGATCTCCATCGTGTGACGCGTGTGAACCGGAAGTTCAGCGCGCGCACGAGAGGGCATGCGCGGTGGCAGGATGCCTCGACTCGGGGTTTGCGGCCGCCGGGGTGCGAGGCACATTGACAACGGAGTGGAGCCATTGAGGTGATCTCAGCAGGATCGATCCGGACAGTTGGGATTTGATGTCGCCAGAGTGGTACTGCGACAGGAACCGGGATGGATCGCGATGCCGGTGAAATAGGCGTGGAGCTTTCGGTAGAAGAGGTCTCACCACAAGTCTTCTTCAGTCCAGAAAGCCCCACGTGATCACCTATCGTGCCACGCTCGACGTCCCACGGGAGCTGGTTTGCCACCTCTCCACGCTCCTGGCTGCCGAACACCGCCGATTGGGCGCCCGCAAGGGTTCTCGGGCGCTGACCTGTTTCGCACAGGCGGTGATGGGACTGCGCTGGTTTCGCGACCGCACCGACCGGGCCGCCCTCGGCCGCGACCACGGCATCTCCCGCGCCACCGCCTACCGCTACATCGACGAGGTCATCGACGTCTTAGCCGATCAGGCGCCCGACCTGCACCAGGCATTGTGGCGCGCCACCGATGAGGGCCTCACCCACGTGATCCTGGACGGCACCGTCATCGCCACCGACCGCTGCCGAGAAAAGACCATCAGCGTCAAAGGCGAACCGATCGACGTGTGGTACTCCGGAAAGGCCCGCCACCACGGCGGCAACATCCAGGCGCTGTCGGCACCGCACGGCCTGCCGCTGTGGGTTTCCGACGTCGAGCCCGGGTCGGTCCACGACTTGGTCGCGGCGCGCGAACACGTCCTGGGGGCACTGTACAAAGCCGCCGCCAACGGGCTTCCCACGCTGGCCGATTCCGGCTACGACGGCGCCGGCCTCGGCAACCTCGACATCACCAATCTCAACGGTGAACATCTGCGTGAGCTCCAGAACACCGAGACCCCGCACCTGACGGCCGAGGCGCTACGCCGGTTGATCGAGCAAAAGATGCGCGAGGTGACCCGGCATAACATCATCCGCCGGGAGAGCTTCGCCGAGAAGCTCGAAGACCTGATGATCCGCTATATGCGGCAGCAGCTCAGCAGCGCCGAAATGATCGCCGAGCTGGCCGCCATGGCCAAGGAGGTCTCCGCGGAAGCCCGGCGCGGTGAGCGCTTCGACCCTCCGCTCAACCACGCCGAGCTGGCCTTCTACGACGCGGTGGCCAACCACGGCCTGGCGAAGGCCCTGATGGGCGATGACACCCTCGCGCAGATCGCCCGCGCGCTGGTCGCCGACATCCGCAAGAACCTGACCGTCGACTGGCTCTCCCGCGAGCCGGTACGCGCTAAGCTCCGCAACCGCATCCGACGCCTGCTCACAAGGTTCGACTATCCTCCGGACGAGGAACGCGCGGCCGTGGACCTCGTCCTCAAGCAGATGGAAACCTTCGCCACCGAGTGGGCCCCGACCGCATAGTGCGAATCTTCACCGGGTCCGTCCACGAAAATCGCTCCGACTGCCCCGCCGGAGCGACGCCCAGCCTGCCCCCCAGAAGTGATCAGGCAACCGCAATGAAAAATGACAGATGCGTGCTCCGCCACGGATCGGTCCATTCGATCAAAGTGTTACTCCTGGGACGGCTTCGGCCAGTACTTGGGCGGAGCGGCAGCGGGATCGACGACGCGCAGGCGACTGGCTTGGGTCGGGTCGATGCCGCGTAAGGTCACCAGGCGCTGCCCGTCCGCCCCGGTGAGGAGATTCAAGGCAGCGGGCAGTCCGGCGGCGACGGTGGCGATCATGCCGGGGTGCTTGTGTGGGTATTCGATCCGGTGCAGCCCGGAAGCGGCGATCGCCTCGACCTCTCGGGGGCGCTGCATCTGCCGGGCGTCGTTGGTCAGGATGACGTGGAATCCCTCGGCCACCGCTCGGGGGTAGAGGTTCTCGTCCCGGGTCCCGGACCAGCGGTCGAGATCCAGCAGATGGACGATCTCATGCCCCAGAACGAAGGCGGTGATGGCCTGGTGAAGCGGCCGGGACACGTTCTCATCCAGCAGCAGCCTCACGTGGTTCCTTGGGGGGATCGTAGCTGTTGACGTAGTCGGCGAAGTCGGCGGCATCCAGGGCCGCCGTAGGGGTGACGCTCGGGTAGTACTCGGAGATCCGCTCCGGGGGGAGCCCGTCTCGAAGGAGGGCGGCGACCTCGTCATAGGGGACGCGGGTGCCCTCGATCACCGGCACTCCGCCGCGAACCGCCGGATTCACCGTCACATGCGCGCGAGGCCTTAGCAGCGGCGGGATGTGCCTGCCGTCGCGGTAGAACGGCTGCAGGACGTCGACCATCTCGTGGATGACCACGTTGGCCTTTCTGCGCACCAGGTCGACCGCCTGCTCGGACTCGGCCAGGTAGATGCTGCCGCCGTCGGCGACCAGCGTGTACGACGAGAGGTGATCGTGCTCCTGCAAATCGCCGCGGAGGGTGTCGAGCGCCCGCCTGATCTTCTGCAGTGAGGCGTCGTTGCGCAGCTTGACGCAGGTTCGCAACGCCACCACATCGCGGAAGGAGTAGAGAACGGGCCGGGTGCTGGAGATCTCCGGGATCAGCACCGCGCCACGGTTGACGCCGGTCTTGCGCCAGTGGGCGAGCTGACGGAGCGTGGCGCCCGACAGCGCCGCCGCCAGTTTCGGATCGAACGCCATCACCGCACCCCCTCCCCCACTCCATGATCCGAGCCTCTGCCCGGGACATCATCGCAAATCTTGCCGAGCAGGTCAGGCACTATGCGGCTTCGCCTCCACCGTTTCAGAAACTTCCGACGGAACGCGGATGTCACCCTGAGGGCACCGACGCTCACCCGAGCCTGCCGGTCGATAACGCACCGCCCCGAAACCTGCCACAAGCATGGTGCCGCTCCCTCTCAGGAACAGCACTCTTCACAGCGGTGCAGCCGACAGTGCTTCGACGGTCCAAGACGACCATGGCCAGCGCTGCGGACAGACCGTCAGACGGCCAGATCCGCGAGGGAGCCGCGCTTGATGCCGGCGATGAAGGTGTCCCACTCGCCAGGAGTGAAGGCCAACACCGGCCCCTCGGGGTCCTTGGAGTCACGGATCAGGACGAGCCGACCGGCGTCCGGCCTGGGCTCGGCTTCGGCCTGGGGGCTGTCAGCAAGGGCGACTTCCACACAGTTTTGGCCGTTGCCGCTGAGGGAGCTCTTCTGCCAGACGCCGACCTCGACGCAGTTTTGGCCGTTCCCGCTGCGCGAGCTCTTTCGCCACGTTACCCGAGATAGGCTCAATGCGGACATTTCGCCCTCCTTCGTAAGGACAACCAATCTGATCATCGATTGTGATCAGCTGGCCGGATTGCCAAACTCGCCGCCCTTGATGCCGCCGATGAAGGTCTGCCACTCAGTGGAGGTGAAAATCAGTGCCGGCCCGCTCCGGTCCTTGCTGTCACGAACACCTACGCGCCCTCCGTTCAAAGAGGCCACTTCGACACAACTGCCACCGTTCCCGCCACTACGACTGCTCTTTCGCCAGACCGCTCGAGACAGGTCTTCGTGGGACATTTTGATCCCCTTTCAGCGCTTAGAGATCTTCTCTTGCGAGCTTCGTGATCATATCGATTGAATCCCGGGGATCGAGAGCCGAAGCACGCAAGTGGTCATATGCCAGCGTATATGCCTGAATCTCCTCGGCCTTCTCCAGATAGAGACTGCCGGTTACGTACTCCAGGTAGGTGACTTCGCTCGCTCCCTCGGAGAAGGACAGGATGGCGAACGATCCGAGCATCGCCGCATGCGCGCCGATGGCATACGGCAGGACCTGGATGGTCACATTGGGCTGAGCCGAAATGTCCGCGAGGCGCTGGAGCTGTTCTTTCATGACGCGGGTACCACCGACGCGGCGGCGTAGAGCGGCCTCGTTCACGACCGCCCAGAAGTTCATGGGCTGCTCGGATCGAGTGATGACATCCTGACGGGCCATGCGCAAGCTGACGTGCCGCTCTATCTCGTCGGGTGCATCGGTCACCCGTGCCGCCTGGTAGATGGCGCGAGCGTAGTCTTCGGTCTGGAAGAGCCCGTGAACGAGTTCGGGTTCGTAGTTACGGAGTGACGACGCCTCCGCTTCCAGTCCTACGTAGACCTGGAACCACTGCGGGATTACATCGCTGTAGGCATGCCACCACCCTCGCTCCTTCGCCTGTTTTGCCAGCTGGACGAGCGCTTCGTACCCGGCGCCCTCACGGAGTCCGTAGAGCTGCAACATTGCACGGACGTCGTTGACGGAGATACGCAGCGTCCCCCCTTCCACTTTGGTCATCCTCGACGTCGACCAGTTCAGATGATCAGCCACTTCCTCCTGCTTGAGGCCGGCCGCAGTGCGGAGCTGCCGCAACTCCTGCAGCAATCGTCGATGGCGGACGGTCGGCGAGAAGCTGGCCATGAGTCTCCCTCCCAAGACACCTGTTTGATCACACATCGTAATGAATCTTTAACTGGTTGTGCGAAAGTGCTTGCAGGTTCAGATTTGCAGGTGCAGATTTAGCACGTGCTCACTCACTGAGAGTGATGGTACGTCGCAGTCACAGGCTTTGCAGCCCGTTCCGCGTAAGCCGCAAGCCCATCACGTCCAACGCCGAACGGCTTCAGGACCGACGGAGGGATGGCAAGAAGATGAAGGTACGCGATCTTCAAGGGTGGGGCGGTGAGTTGCTGGAGTTGGCCTGGGAGTTGAACGATCTCGGGTTCGACTCCGTGGTCCGGCTCTCGCCCGGCCGCCGACCGAGTGTGGAGATCTTCGTACCGCCTGGGCGGTCGAGGGTCGCCACCGCACAGCGGGGCCGCACCTCGGTGTTCACCTGGGAGCGGACCTCCGCCCGAGCGGACCACGACCGGCTCGAAGGCGACCGGCGGGGCCGGAGCAGGATGCGGATGGCGGCGGAGCGACTTCTGGAGGTAACACGGTGAGGGCGCCGGAGCCGCTGGGGCGGGCCGACCTTCCGGCCGAGGTGGAGTCCGTCCCGCTGGCCCGCCGCTACGTCCGCGACCTGCTGGACCGCATCGACCACAAGCAGACCGACGACGCGCTGCTGCTGGTCACCGAACTCTTCACCAACGCGGTACGCCACTCCGATTCTGGCCGTCACCCCGACGGCCGGGTCTCCGTCTCCGTCGCCGTCGCGAACCACAATGGAACGCTCCACATCGACGTCATCGACGCCGGATCAAC
>NZ_JBSFWD010000050.1:51697-62851 GCF_053592655.1 Streptosporangium sp. NPDC002607 | reverse complement strand
CCTCGCCGCGTTGTCGTCGGTCACCGCAGCACGCTGCGGCTCCCTCCTCCGCCTTGCGAGGCACCACCTGACCGATCCTCGCCACGGCAAGATCCGCGGGACAGGCCCTAGAGCTCGAACTGGATCGCCGCCCGCGAGGCCACGATCGGCTTGATGTGCTCGGCGATCACGGCCTGGTGCAGCGGGTGGTCCCGGTAGGCCAGGTAGTCGTCGACGCTGTCGAAGTCCACGACGACCGCGAACTGGTGGTTGCCCGGGTTCACGCCCGCGTCCGTGCCAAGGGTGTAGGAGCGGATCTCCGTGATGGCTTCGGGCAGCTTGCCGAGCTCCGTCGCGACCCTGACCCTCTGCTCATCGGTGGCCTCTTGTGCCCAGGTGAACAGCACGACATGCCGGAACATGATCTTCCCTTCGTTTGGGTGCCCGGCCAGCGTAAGGCCAGGCGTCACCGGAACCGGCAACGGCCCCGCGACCGCGGAGCGGGGCAGGGCGGGGATGTGCGGCGGCGGGCCCCGGACGGGTGTCGCGGCCCGTCCGGGACCTGAATCGCCGTCGAGAGGTGATCCGCGCTCACACCGGGCGCGGTACGGAACGGCGGCTGATCCTTATCCGGCTGGAAGGCCGCGGCACGGCTTCGAGCACGATCTTCTGGGCCGCCTCGGGAATGAAGCGGAGATCGTGGGTGATCAGGATGGTCGTGCGGCCGGCCATGAGCCTCTTGAGCGGTTCCATGATCCGTTCCGCGGTGAGCGCGTCGAGCCCCGTCATCGGCTCGTCGAGGACGAGCACCGGGGCGTCACGCAGGATGGCCCTGGCGATGGCGATCCGCTGGCGCTGCCCGCCCGACATCAGTCGCCCACGCTGCCCGATCGGCGTGTCGTACCTGTGGGGAAGCGCGTTGACGAAGTCGTGGACGTCCGCCATGACGGCGGCGCGGACGATGTCGTCCAGGTCCGCGCCGGGGCGGCCATAGGCGATGTTGTCGCGTACGGTCCCGGAGAAGAGCAGGTTCTCCTGCTGCAGGATGGTGATGTTGTCACGGAGCGACTCGCGCGACAGATCCCGGATGTCGGTTCCGTCGAGCAGGATGCGCCCGGCGGTGGGATCGTAGAAGCGAAGCAGGAGCTTCGCGAGCGTGGACTTGCCCACCCCGCTCGGCCCGGTGCACACGACCAGTTCCCCGGGCTCGACGACGAAGGACATGTCGCGCAACGTCGGCCTCCTCCTGTTCGGGTAGGTGAAGCCGACGTCCTGGAACTCGATGCGGCCACGGCCACGCCCCAGATGGACGGGGGCCTCGCGGTCGGTGATGGCCGGCCGGGCCCGCAGGATCTCGATGACCCGGTCGGAGCCCGCCGCCGCCTCGGAGACGGTGAGGGCGATCTGCCCCAGGCTCTGCACCGCCGGGTAGAGGTAGGCGAGGTAGGCGGCGAAGGCGAGCAGTCCGCCGATGGTGAGGCGCCCCGAGGAGATCTCCCACGCGCCGAACCCGAGGATGGCGATCAGACAGATGGTCTCGATCACCTGCACGACGGGCCCGTACAGGGAGGACAACCACGCCTGTGCCACGTTGGCCCGCATCCAGGTGCTCCCCTCCGCGTGCAGCCGCTCGGCCTCGGCGCCCTGGCGGTTGTAGGACTGGACGAGCGCCTGGTTGGACAGGCTCTCCTCGATGACGCTGTTCATGGTCCCGTTGCTGAGCCGCTCGCGCGCCGACACGGTCCTGAACCTGCCCGCGAAGACCTTGGAGACCAGCAGGAAGGCCGGGGCCAGCAGGAACGTCAGCAGTGCCAGGTCCCACCGGATGTAGAAGGCCGCACCGGCGAAGAAGACGACACTGGCGAGCGTGGTGAAGAGCTTGACCAGGCCGGAAGCGACGAGTTCCTCGATGGCCTCGATGTCGTCGGTGAGCCTGGCCATCAGGTCACCCAGGCGGCGGTTGTCGAAGAAGTCGGGCGTGAGCGTCTGGAGGTGCTCGAACACCCTGTCTCGCAGCCGCAGCAGGAAGCGCTCACCACCCAGGGCCGTGAGGTAGGACCCCACGAAGGAGACCAGCCCCGCGACGGCCGCGAGGCCCAGCCAGGCCGCCGCGGGGAGCCAGAAGGCCCCCAGGTTCTGCTTGCTGAGCACCTCGTCGGTGATGAAGCCGAACAGGCCGATCGCGGCGACCTCGCAGACGGCCGCGACAATGGCGAGCACGCCACCGGCCACGAGCAGCCGGCGGAGGCCGCGGGTGTACGGCCAGAACTCCCGGAAGGTCCTGCGGATGGAGACCGTCGGCGCCGTGGGAGGACGACGCACCGCTGCCCTCGCCCCGTTGGGCGAGAGCGACTCTGAGAATGAGAGCCGGCGGTTCACCCGCCGGCTCTCATTTGTTTCTGCTAGCACCGGATCTAGCTACTACTACCACCACCCGCCGCCACACCCACATCCGCAGCGGCGGCGCCGGCAGCAGCATCCACCCCAGGTCACGTACCGGCTGGACGGGAAGAGCTGCTTGAAAGTCATGGCTTCCCCCTTCGTGCTGAGCCTGTCGCGCTTACCAACCACGACACTAGCACCCATACCCAGACAAACAGCCCATATCGACGCGCATTAAAGATGTTTTAACAACCAATTCAGAAAGGCCGTAAAACGTATCGAGAGTAAAGCCTGACAAAAGTTTCACACGGCAACCCGACCGCCTGACCGAGCTGGGGATACGCACCATAAACCCTGATCCACAGGGGACAAAAAGAGGTTTCCCGATTATCGCCGGGGCGGCGGCCCGCACGGCGTCGCAGCGGCCGGGAGGGCCGTCCCGGAGTCCTCGCCCATTTCCCGTAACACCAATTGACAGGCCCGGCCGTCATGTTTAGTGATTCGCCTGCCGGATTTACCCGGCAGGCGAATCACCGCTCTGTCATGAAACCGGCTCCGGAATCACCGGGTCATCCCCAGGCGAGCATCCGGAGAGGGTCCTCAAGCATGGCGCCGACGTCGCGCAGGAACAGCGAGCCGATCTCCCCGTCCACCACCCGGTGGTCGAACGAGACCGCGAGCGTGCAGACCTTACGCGGCACGACCTGCCCGTCCACCACCCACGGCATATCCCTGACCTGGCCGAAGGCCAGGATCGCCGATTCGCCGGGGTTGAGGATCGGGGTGCCCGAGTCCACCCCGAAGACGCCCACGTTGGTGATCGTGATCGTGCCCCCGGCCATGTCCGCGGGCTGGGTGCGGCCCGCTCTGGCGGTCCCGGCGAGAGCGCCGAGGGCACCGGCCAGAGCGGGTAGCGACAGCAGGTGGGCGTCCTTGACGTTGGGAACGAGCAGGCCGCGCGGGGTGGCCGCGGCGATGCCCAGGTTGACGCGGTGCTTGACCACGATCTCCTGACGCGCCTCGTCCCAGGCAGAGTTGATCATCGGGTGGCGGCGGGCGGCGACGAGCACGGCCTTGGCGACCAGGAGCAGCGGCGAGACCTTGACCTCGGCGAAGTCGGGCAGCTCCCGGAGGCGCCGGACCGCGTCCATGGTCTCCGTCATGTCCACCTGGAGGAACTCCGTCACGTGCGGCGCCGTGAACGCGGAGGCCACCATGGCCTGCGCGGTCGCCTTGCGCACCCCCCTGATCGGGATCCGCTCCTCGTCCTCCGCCTCCCGCGTCGCGACCGCCGCCTGCGGCCAGGCCGGCGCGGTGCCGACCGCGGCCTGGACGTCGTCCCTGGTGATCGAGCCGTGCGGGCCGGTCCCGGTGAGAGCGGTCAGGTCGATGCCCAGATCCCTGGCCAGCTTCCGCACTGGGGGCTTCGCCAGCACCGCGGCGCTCGTGGGCGGTGCGGCCGTGCCGACGCCGCCCTCCTGCACACCGGACGGCACCGCCTCGGGCGACCGCAACCCGGTAGCCGTACCGGCAAGGGACGCACCGGCGGGAGGCGTACCGGCAGGGGAGCCGCCGGACGGCGACGGTTTGCGGGGGCGGCGCTTGGCCGCACCCGGCTTGACGCCGTAGCCCACCAGCACCGGCTGCCGCACCTCGGCAGGTGGCGCGGGAACCATGTCGGCGGCGGCGTCGGCCAGGGCCGCCGGCCGCTCCGCGACGGGAGCGGGACCGGCACCGTCGTCCACCGAGATGATCGGTCTGCCGACGTCCACGGTCTCGCCCTCGTCCGCCATCAGGGCCGCCACGACGCCCTCGAACGGGCAGGGCAACTCGACGACCGCCTTGGCGGTCTCGATCTCCACAATGGTCTGGTTGACCTTGACCGGGTCTCCGACCTTCACGTGCCAGCGGACGATCTCCGCCTCGGTCAGTCCCTCTCCCACGTCGGGGAGCCTGAACTCCTTCATTTCAGCCCTCCCCTAGAACGCGAACGCGCGGTCGACGGCGTGCAGGACCCTGTCCAGATCGGGCAGGTAGTGGTCCTCAAGCCGCGAGGGCGGATAGGGAGTGGAGGGCCCTCCGACCCTCAGGACCGGGGACTGCAGGTTGTAGAAGCACTCCTCGGTGACGCGGGCGGCGATCTCCGCGCCGAAGCCGCTGTAGACGGGTGCCTCGTGCACCACGATGCAGCGCCCGGTCCTGCGCACCGACTCCGTGATCTTCGGGACGTCGAGCGGATTGAGCGAGCGCAGGTCCACGACCTCCAGGGACCGGCCGTCGTCCTCGGCCGCCTTCGCGGCCTCCAGGCAGGTCTTCACCATCGGCCCGTACGCGAGCAGGGTGGCGTCCGTGCCCTGCCGTACCACCTTGGCCTCGTCGAAGGGGGTCCAGCCCGAGGAGTCGACATCCACCTCGGCCTTCTCCCAGTAGCGCCGCTTGGGCTCGAAGAAGACGACGGGGTCCTCGCAGCGGATCGCCTGCTGGATCATGGCGTAGCCGTCGGCCGGGTTGGAGCAGGCCACGACGCGCAGGCCCGCGGTGTGCGTGAAGTACGCCTCGGGCGACTCGCTGTGGTGCTCCACCGCGCCGATGCCACCGCCGCAGGGAATCCGGACGACCACCGGCAGTCTCAGCTTGCCCAGCGAGCGCAACGGCATCTTGGCGAGCTGCGTGATGATCTGGTCGGCCGCGGGAAAGACGAATCCGTCGAACTGGATCTCGCAGACCGGGCGGTAGCCCCGGAGTGCGAGGCCGATGGCCGTCCCGATGATGCCCGACTCGGCCAGCGGGGTGTCGATGACCCGCTGCTCGCCGAAGTCCTTCTGCAGGCCGTCGGTCACCCGGAACACACCGCCGAGCTTGCCCACGTCCTCCCCCATGACGAGGACCTTGGAGTCGTCCTCCATGGCCTTGCGCATGCCCTCGTTGAGCGCCTTGGCCAGCGTGAGAATGGTCATGCCTCGAACCCCTCAAGGTAGGTGGCGAACTCCGCGCGCTCGGCGTCCATCAGGGAGTGCGGCTCGGCGTAGACATGGTCGAAGATGGCCAGCGGTTCGGGGTCGGGCAGCGCGAGGCAGCGCTTGCGGACGTCCCGTCCGAGCTCGTCGGCCTCCGCGTCGATCGTGTCGAAGAAGTCCTGGTCGGCGATCTGGTTCTTGAACATGTAGGCCCTGACCCGCTCGATCGGGTCCTTGAGCTTCCATCCCTCCAACTCGGCGGCCACCCGGTAGCGGGTCGGGTCGTCGGAGGTGGTGTGGGCGCCCATCCGGTAGGTGAACGCCTCGATCAGCACGGGCCCCTGCCCCGACCTGGCATCGGCCAGTGCCTTTCGGGTGACGGCCAGACAGGCGAAGACGTCGTTGCCGTCGACCCGGACACCGGGGAACCCGAACCCGCTGGCCCTGCGGTACAGGGGGATGCGGGTCTGCTTCTCCAGCGGCTCGGAGATGGCCCACTGGTTGTTCTGGCAGAAGAACACCACCGGCGCGTTGAACACGGAGGCCCAGATGAAGGCCTCGTTCACATCACCCTGGGAGGTGGCGCCGTCGCCGAAGTAGACGATCGAGGCGGCCTCGGCACCGTCGCGCTGGATGCCCATGGCGTAGCCGACCGCGTGCAGGGTCTGGCTGCCGATCACGATGGTGTAGAGGTGGAAGTTGTGCTCCGCGGGGTCCCACCCTCCGTGGTTGACGCCGCGGAACAGGCCGAGCAGGTTCACCGGGTCGACGCCCCTGCACCAGGCCACCCCGTGCTCGCGGTAGGTCGGGAATGCCATGTCGGCCTCGGTCAGCGCCCGGCCGGAGCCGATCTGCGCGGCCTCCTGCCCGAGCAGCGATGCCCACAGACCCAGTTCGCCCTGGCGTTGCAGGGCCACGGCCTCCAGGTCGACGCGGCGGACCAGGGTCAGGTCCCGGTAGAGACCTCGGATCTCCTCGGGGGTCAGATCGATGTCGTAGTCGGGATGCTCGACCCGTTCTCCTTCCGGGGTCAGCAGTTGAATGAGCTCCGGGGGTGCTTCCGCACCACGAGAGGCGTCGGCTGTCACGTGCCACTCCTGTGTGCTAGGGGCCGTCTGGATGGGTTCGCCACCGCTGTCCGGCCGATTCGCGACGCGTTCGACCCGTCTGATGGTGGTTCGTACGCGCTTGTGGCCATCGTGGCAGAGGTCACATACGTGTGCGCAAGACCTACCTCGGCGTCCATATGCTCCCCGTTCCCCGCGCGCTCCCTTTCACCCGCCCGTTTCGTCCGCGTGGCGCGGGTCCGGCCCCCGCGCCTGAGCACGGCCGGAGCCGGTTACTCTTGAGGCGCCGAACCGTCCCCGTCGCAACCAGGAGGAACATCGTGGCGCGCGTCATCGTCGACGTCATGCTGAAGCCCGAGATTCTCGACGCGCAGGGGCAGGCGATCGCCCGCGCGCTGCCGCGGCTCGGCTTCTCCGGTGTCTCAGCGGTACGGCAGGGCAAGCGGTTCGAGGTGGAGGTCGATGGGCCCGCCGACGAGGCGGCACTTTCGGACGTCCGGAAAATGGCCGAAACCCTGCTCGCCAACACGGTGATCGAGGACTACACCGTCACCGTCGAGTCCTAGGCCGTCACTCCACGCAGATCAACCGCCCAGATCCAGCTATATCCGGCAATATGGGCGGAGCAATCCCACGGCTTGACCACTAGTCAATAACATTACGGTTATTTTGCGGTTAGCCCGGATTCTGCAGGGAAGCCTTCACGAGGTGACGTCTGACCCCGGGAGGAAACCGGTGGACATGGAGTTCTCGCTGGCTCTGCCACGACAGGCCATCGGCATCCCGATGGTCCGCAGGGCGCTCGGCGACTCCCTGCGCTCACTCGGCGTCACCGAGGACTGCGTCTCCGACATCCTGCTCGCGGTGACCGAGGCATGCGCCAACGCCGTGCGGCACGGGGGTCCGGCCAACCGCTACGAGGTCGAGACCGCCATCGGCCACGGCCGCTGCGACGTCCGCATCATCGACCGGGGCCAGGGCCTCGTCGAAGTGCCGGAGCACTACCCGTCGGCCGACGTCGAGAACGGCAGGGGCCTGCTCATCATGCAGGCGGTGGTGGACGAGATCTCCTTCGACATCACCCCGGGCAGGGGCACCGTCGTGCACCTGCGCAAGCACCTGGACTGGGATGACGACGCCGCCTTCTCCCGCGACCGGGTGCTCGCCGCCGTATAGCCCCGCCGCCCACCGGGAATCCGGCTCTCCCCGGCCCCTTACGGGCCGGAAGACGCTCATCCGGGCTGCCCGGTTGTGTGATCCGGCACTCCGCGTATGACCGCTTGTCCGGAGCGGATAGCCTGGACGCACCGCCGCAGACCGACGTCCGATGTAAGAGACGCCGGCGCGGCGCCCGTTTGCGGAGGGGAACGTTGCCATGAGTGCTGCCCGCGTGGGCGTCGTCACTTTTCCAGGAACTCTTGACGATCAGGACGCGGCCCGCGCCGTGCGCCACGCGGGTGGCGAAGCCGTGCCGCTGTGGCACGCGGATCCCGATCTCAAGGGGGTGGACGCGGTCTTCCTGCCCGGCGGGTTCTCCTACGGGGACTACCTGCGCTGCGGGGCCATCTCCAGGTTCGCCCCGCTGATGGAGGAGCTGATCCCCGCCGCCAGGGCCGGGCTACCCGTGCTTGGCACCTGCAACGGTTTCCAGATCCTCTGCGAGGCCCACCTGCTGCCCGGGGCGCTGATGCGCAACGCCGGGCTGCACTACATCTGCCGCGACCAGGGCATCCGGGTCGAGAGCAACACCACCCCCTGGACCTCCGACTTCACCGAGGGCCAGGAGATCGTGCTGCCGATCAAGCACGGGGAGGGCCGCTACGTCGCCGACGAGGCGACCCTGGGCGCGCTGGAGGCGGGCGGCCAGGTCGTCTTCCGCTACACGGGTGGCAACCCCAACGGCTCCCTGAACGACATCGCGGGCATCCGCAACGAGGCCGGCAACATCGTCGGTCTCATGCCGCACCCCGAGCACGCCGTCGAGGACCTCACCGGCGCCCCGAGCACCGACGGGCGCGCCTTCTTCTCCTCGATCCTGAAGAAGCTGGTGAACGCATGAGTCTCGACACCGTCAAGCGGGCCGAGGAGACCCCCGGCGAGCGCCAGCCGTACGCCGAGCTGGGTATGAAGGTCGAGGAGTACGAGCGGGTCCGCGAGATCCTCGGCCGCCGTCCCACCGGCTCCGAGCTGGCCATCTACAGCGTCATGTGGAGCGAGCACTGCTCCTACAAGTCGTCCAAGGTGCACCTGCGCCAGTTCGGCACCAAGGCCCCCAAGTCGGCGGCTCTGCTCGTCGGCATGGGGGAGAACGCCGGGGTCGTGGACATCGGTGACGGCTGGGCCGCCACCTTCAAGATCGAGTCGCACAACCACCCGTCCTACGTCGAGCCCCACCAGGGCGCGGCGACCGGCGTCGGCGGCATCGTCCGCGACATCATGTCGATGGGCGCCCGGCCGGTCGCGGTGATGGACGCGCTCCGCTTCGGCGGCGCCGACGCCCACGACACCCGGCGGGTGCTGCCCGGCGTGGTCGAGGGCATCAGCCACTACGGCAACTGCCTGGGCCTGCCCAACATCGGCGGCGAGGTCGTCTTCGACCCCTGCTACATCGGCAACCCGCTGGTCAACGCCCTCTGCGTGGGCCTGCTCCGCAAGGACCAGATCAAGCTCGCGGTGGCCCCCGGACCGGGCAACAAGGTGGTCCTGTTCGGCGCGCTGACCGGCCCCGACGGCATCGGCGGCGCGTCCGTGCTGGCCTCGGCCACCTTCGAGGACTCCTCGCACGCCAAGCGCCCCAGCGTCCAGGTCGGCGACCCCTTCATGGAGAAGCTGCTGATCGAGTGCTGCCTGGAGCTCTACCAGGCGGACGTGGTCGTCGGCATCCAGGACCTCGGCGCCGCCGGTGTCTCCTGCGCGACCACCGAGCTCGCCGCCAAGGGCACCGGTGGCATGAACGTCAGGCTCGACCTGGTGCCGCTGCGCGATCCCTCGCTGCGGCCCGAGGAGATCCTGATGAGCGAGTCGCAGGAGCGCATGATGGCGGTCGTCACACCCGACGACATCGATGCCTTCATGGCGATCTGCGCGAAGTGGGACATCCCCGCGACCGTGATCGGCGAGGTCACCGATGGAGGCCGCCTCGTGATGACCTGGCACGGCGAGACCATCGTCGACATCCCGCCGGGCACCGCGGCCGACGAGGGCCCGGTCTACGAGCGGCCGTTCCAGGAGCCGGCCGGCCAGATCGCGCTGAACAGCGACACTCCCAAGCGCCTCGCCCGCCCCACCGACCTGCGCGCGGCGCTGCTGGAGCTCCTCGGCTCACCGAACCTGGCGTCCAAGGAGTGGGTCACCTCCCAGTACGACCGCTACGTCCGCGGCAACACCGTGCTGGCCCAGCCCGCCGACGCGGGCGTGCTGCGGATCAGCGAGGCCATGCCCGGCGCCGAGGAGACGACGCGCGGAATCGCGCTGGCCACCGACGGCAACGGCCGCTACGCCCGCCTCGACCCGTACGCGGGGGCCCAGCTCGCCCTCGCCGAGGCGTACCGGAACGTGGCCACCACCGGCGCGACGCCGCTGGCGGTGACCAACTGCCTCAACTTCGGCTCCCCCGAGGACCCCGAGGTCATGTGGCAGTTCGCCGAGGCCGTGCGCGGCCTGGCCGACGCCTGCAAGGCCCTCGGCGTCCCGGTGACCGGCGGAAACGTCTCGTTCTACAACCAGACGGGATCCGTCCCGATCCACCCGACGCCGGTCGTCGGCGTGCTCGGTGTCATCGACGACGTGGCCACCCGGGTACGGTCCGGTTTCACCGGTGACGGCGACCGGATCGTGCTGCTCGGCGAGACCGAGGCGGAGTTCGGCGGCTCGGAGTGGGCGCACGTGGCCCACGGCCACCTGGGCGGCCTGCCGCCCAAGGCACGGCTGGCCTCGGAGCGCGACCTGGCTCTCGTCCTGACCACGGCCGCCTCGCAGGGACTGCTGACCGGCTCCCACGACCTGTCCGACGGCGGGCTGGCCATCGCCCTCGCCGAGGCCTGCCTCGCCCAGGGCATCGGCTGCGCGGTCTCCCTGACCGGCGACGACGCGTTCGTCGAGCTGTTCAGCGAGTCGTCGGCCCGCGCGCTGGTGACCGTCAGGCCCGAGTCGTTCGACACCTTCGCGAAGCTGTGCGCGGCCCACGAGGTGCCCTGCTACGGTCTGGGCACCACCGGTGGTGGCTCCCTGAACATCAAGGGCGTGCTGGACATCCCGGTCACCGAGCTCCGCCAGACCCACACGTCCACCCTGCCGGGCATCTTCGGCTGATCCTCACGCACCGCGGAAAGGGGAGTACGGCTCATCCGAGCCGTACTCCCCTTTCCGTTCTCATCCGGTCACCTCCGCGTGCCACCGGTGACGTCACACGGTGGACCGCACGGCCGTCCCGTTCCACGGCACCTGAGAGGCCCCCGACAGCCGTCCGGGGGCCTCTCACGTGCTGTCACGCTCAGCCGGAGATCAGGAGGCGCTCATGCAGAGCGCGTAGACGGTGCCGCTGCTGTTCTTGCCGCTCACGGTCCAGCCGGAGCCGGTGGGCGCGCTCGTGTAGATCTGACCGGAACCGCTGCCGCCGCTGCTGAAGCCGCCGCCCGTGACGACCTTGCCCGAACCGCAGCTCACGCTCTGGCTTCCGCCCTGACCGCCGAAGTTGAACGACCCGGTCACGGTGGTGATGGTGGGGACAGCGCCCTTGCCGTCCTTACCGTCCTTACCGTCGGCGCCCT
>NZ_JBSFWD010000050.1:0-51599 GCF_053592655.1 Streptosporangium sp. NPDC002607 | reverse complement strand
CTTCGGACCGGCGGGTCCGGCGGGACCCTGAGCGCCCTTCGCACCGTCCTGACCGTCGGCGCCCTTCGGACCGGCGGGTCCGGCGGGACCCTGAGCGCCCTTCGCACCGTCCTGACCGTCGGCGCCCTTCGGACCGGCGGGTCCGGCGGGACCCTGAGCACCGGTGTCGCCCTTGGGACCCTGCGGACCGGTGGCGCCGTCCTTACCGTCCTTGCCGTCCTCGCCCTTCGGACCCTGAGCCCCGGTGTCGCCCTTGGGGCCCTGCGGACCGGTGGCGCCGGTCTTGCCGATAGGGCCACGCAGCCCCTGCGGACCCTGCGGTCCGGCGTCGCCCTTGAGGCCCTGCGGACCACGCTCGCCCTGCGGGCCGGCGGTGGCGATGCCCTGCTGCTGGCTCTCGCCCTGCTGCCCCCACCTGATCCGGATCTCGGTGGGCTTGCACTTGGCCGTCGCGTTGACGATGCGGGCGTAACGCGTCTGCTTGTGGACACACGCGTGGATCTCCGCACCCGCCGACGAGGCTACGGCACTGCCGCTCGCGGTGAACAACGTTCCGGCGAGCACACCAACGGTCACGACGGCGAGCGTGCGTCCGCCCGGCAACTTGATAGCCACTGGGCTTCCTTTCTGCGACACCAGAGTCTGGCGTGATGGGAGAGATACACGTAGTACACGGTTCAACCGTTCCAACGGTTGGCTCGCGAAACATCACACTTTGATCTCGGAAGCACAAATGTCCGGATGCCTGCCGACAGCGGCCGCGTGCGGGATAATCGGGCCGTTCGGGGGAACCCGCCCGCTGGGCGTGGACGAACAACACAGGGAACCAACCGGGTTCTCCAGACACGGAGGCCACCGTGCCGACCATCAACCCGACGGACACGGCCCTACAAGACCGTTCCGAACGGGAACCGTACCTGCCGCCCGCGACCCAGCCGGTCCGCACCCTGGTGTGGGCGTTGCATCTGGCACTGCCGATGCTCGGACTCTGGCTGCTGCTGGCCCAGCCCGACCTGAACATCGTCCTGCAGGACAATCCCAGTCATTTCTGGTTGATCATCACTGTCGCCGGGATCAACCTGGTTCTGGGCCTCATGATCAGCGAGGCGTCGGCCAGGCGGGCGGACGCACGCCTGCTCCTGGTCTCGCTGGTCTTCCTGAGCAGTGCCGGATCCTTCCTGGTGCACGGGCTGAGCACCCCGGGCATCATCCTGGGCACCCCGAGCTACGGGTTCGACCTGTCCCACCCGGTGGGCCTCCTCATCGCCTCGGTGTTCGCGTTCATATCGGCGCTGCCCCTGGGGGACCGAGCGGCCGAGACCGTCCTGCGGCGCCAGATGTGGCTACGCGGCGGTCTGGCCACCCTGATCACCGGGTGGGGGATCGCCTGCCTGGTGCCGGGCCTGACCCCGCTGAGCGACTCGCCCCCCGAGGGCACCGGCCTGGGCGGCCTGGAGTGGATCGGGGTGGCCCTGTACCTGGTGGCGGCCGCGATGATGTTCCAGCTGCACCGTGGCCGCCCCGCGGTCGTGCTGATCAGCCTGGTCACCGCGTACGCGCTGCTCGCCGAGTCCCTGGTCGCGGGGTTGTCCCACCACAACTGGCACCTGTCGTGGTGGCTCTGGCACGTGCTGCTGACCACGGCGTTCCTCTTCGTCGCCTACAGCGCCTACCTGCAGTTCCGGCGGGAGGGCACGAGCGCCGGGCTGTTCGACTCGGTGGCGCTGTCGGCGACGGTCCGCAGGATCAGGGCCGACTACGAGGCCGCCCTGGAGGAACTCGTCGGCCACCTGCGGCGCAGGGAGGAGAGCAGGGTTCCGATCGCGAACAGGCTGGCGGGCAAGTTCGGGCTCACCGAGTCCCAGGTGGCGGTGCTCGACCGGGCGGGTGAGGCACTGGCCAACGAGCGGGAGCTGACCGACAGGCTCGCCGCGCTGGTCGAGGTGGGCAGGCAGGCCCGCGTGGGCCTGCCGGAGCGCGAACTGCTGGCGCAGAGCCTCGACCGCGTACGGCAGGCGTACGGAGACGTCCGGATCAAGCTGGTCGACAACGGCCGGGTCACCGTGAACTCCAGGGAGTACGGCCCGAAGGACTTCCCCGGCGACCAGCCGATCCGGCTGGAGAGGAAGGTCGTCCACCCCCTGACCGTGAAGGGCAGGCTCGCCGGGGCGCTGGAGGTGCCGACCGGCAGCACCCCGCAGGACGAGGCGCTCGCCGCCATGCTGGCCGGTCAGCTGTCCATCTCCCTGGAGAACGTCCGCCTCTACAGCGAGCTGGAGACCCTCTTTCGGCAGTACATGTCGCCGGACGTGGCCCAGTCACTGCTGGCCGACCCGCAGACCGCGGCGCTCGGCGGCGAGCTGGTGGAGCTGACCGCGCTCTTCGCCGACCTGAAGGGCTTCACGAGCTTCTCCGAGCGGGTGGCGCCCGGCGAGATCGTCGAGATGCTGAACCGCTACCACACCGCGGCCGTGCCCATCGTGCTCGGCAACGGCGGCACGATCGTGCAGTTCGTGGGTGACGCGCTGCTCGCGCTGTTCAACGCCCCCGCCCGGCAGTCCGACCACGCCCTCGCCGCGGTGCGGGCGGGCCTGGCGATGCAGGAGGCCGCCGAGGAGATCGCGGCGGGGATGCCCGGCTATCCCCGCTTCAGGATTGGCATCAATACCGGTGAGGCGCTTGTCGGAAACATCGGCAGCCCCGAGCTTCGCGGTTTCAACGCGATGGGCGACTGCGTCAACGTGGCCGCCAGACTTGAGGGAATCGCCGACCCCGGCAGCGTCGTGATCGGCCAGAGCACCCTCGACCTGATCGGCCCCCGGGCCCAGACTCGTTCCCTGGGCCCGCTCAACCTCAAGGGCAGGGAACAACCCGTCCATGCCCACGTGCTGTCCGGGCTCTCGTAGCAGCGCCTCTCGTCCCGGGAGTCGTACGGACACGATCGAGATCACCATGAGGTGGTTATGACTTCTTCCCCCGAACCGGGTGAGTTCATCACATTGCTCACGAGCGATGAGGTAGCGGCTCTGTACGCCGCCGGGCGTCCCCGGCGCTGGGACAGGGGCGCGACGATGTTCACCGAAGGCGACGTGAACGACTGGGTGGTCATCCTGACATCCGGCCGGGTCAAGGTGTCCTCGCACACCGCGATCGGCAGCGAGGTGGTCCTGGCGATCCGGGGACCCGGAGCGTTGCTCGGCGAGTTCGCGGCGATCGACGGGCTGCCCAGGTCCGCCACGATCACCGCCCTCGAACCCGTCGAAGGAGTCACGGTCCGCGACTTTCCCGCCTACCTGCGGGACCACGGGAGAGTCGCGGTGCTGCTCATGCGGATGGTGATCGGCAAGATGCGCGACTCCGACCGCAAGCGGATCGAGTACGGCGCGTTCGACACCACGGGCCGGGTGGCCACCCGGCTGGTCGAGCTGGCCGAGCGGTACGGCGAGCCCACCAACGGCGGGGTCCGGGTGACGTTGCCGCTCTCCCAGGACGAGCTGGCCGGCTGGACCGGGGCCTCCCGCGAGGCGGTCAGCAAGGCGTTGCGCTCCCTGCGCGACCGCGGGCTGATCGAGACGGGCCGCCGCCGCGTGATCATCCACGATTTGGAGGGCCTGCGCAGACGGGCGCGCTGAGGGCGCGCCTACCCGCGGGAGGGAAGGCGCCGCCCCCGGCGGTGACGAGCACCACGATCACCGCCTCCGGCCTGGCCCGGGACGCGGTCCGGACGGGCGTGCCGTGCCCCGCCACCCGGCTGCCGTCCGTGCCGGGTGTGGCCTGACGCGAGGCGCGAGCGGGTTGGACGTGCTCTGTGGCGGGTCTGGATCAAGATCGACGTACAACGTACGTCAGACTGTAGCTCATGGTCGCAATCCCCCAAGACCTGCCCGGATCCCCTGAATACCTATCCAAACTCCGTTACGCGTGGCGGGTCTGCTCGGTCACCAGCCTCGGCATGGTCATGATCGGCATCTCCGGCAGCACGCTGAACGTCGCACTTCCCACCGTGGTCAGGCACTTTCACGCGGACGCGTTCGCGGCCGGCTGGGTCCTGCTGGCCTTCCTCCTCGTCAACACCGCGACGCTGGTGTTCTTCGGCCGGGTGGCCGACCTGCTCGGCCGGCGGGAGATCTATCTGGCGGGGTTCCTCCTGTTCACCGTCGGATCGCTGCTCGCCGGGCTCTCACCCGGCGTCTGGTTCCTGATCGCGATGCGCGCCGTGCAGGCGATCGGAGCCGCGATGGTCCTCGCCAACGGAACCGTGATCATCACCGACGCCTTCCCGCCGGACAGGCTCAGCCAGGGCATGGGCGTCTACATCGGCACCCTCTCGGTCGCCCAGCTCGCCGGCCCCACCCTGGGCGGCCTCATCGCCGAGACCGCCGGCTGGCAGTGGATCTTCTGGATGAACGTACCGGCCGGGCTGACCGCCCTGGTCTGGGGAGCGCTCACGCTGCGCCGGGGGCCCCGGGGGGCGCGCAGGCCGGTGGACGCGCTCGGCAACCTGATCGTGTTCGCCGCCCTCTCCGCGGCCCTGATCGCGCTCTCCGAGGCGGGGTCCCGGGGCCTGTCCAGCCCCGTGGTGACCGTCGGCATGGCGATCGCGGTGGCGCTGGTCCCGGTGCTGGTCCTGGTGGAACGCCGGGCGTCGCACCCCGTACTCAACGTGCGCCTGTTCGGCGAGCGCATGCTGGCCTTCGCCAACCTCGCCTCCTTCTGCAACGCGCTGGCGCGCTCGGCGCTGATCCTGCTGGTCGCCCTCTACTTCCAGGCCGCCAGGGACGTCGACGCCGTCACCGCGGCCCTGGGCGTGCTCCCTGTCCCGATCGGCATGGCCCTGGCCTCCCCGGTCACCGGCGCCCTCGGCCGCCGGATCAGGCCGTACGCGCTGTCGGTGGGGGGCACCCTGATGAGCGCGGCCGGGCTGGGCATCCTGCTCCTGAACACCGCTCCCGCCACGCCGTACTGGATCATCGGGGTTGGCCTGTTCCTGTGTGGCTGCGGCAGCGGCACCTTCCTGACCGGCAACACCACCCAGGTCATGGCGGCCCTGCCGGCGGGGAGCCTGGGAGTGGTGAACGGCTTCCGGCTTATGATCATGAATGTCGGGATCGTGCTGGGGGTCGCCCTCACGCTCAGCGTGCTGACCGGCTCGGTCAGCGCCGAGCTACGCGGGCAGGTGTACGCGGGCACGCTGTCGCGCCTCTCCCCCGTCGCCGTGGACCACCTGATGGCCGGCTTCCAGCGGACCTACGCCATGCTGTTCGCCGTTGCCCTGGCGGGCGCCCTGATGGCCTCGCTGGCCCGTCCCCGCCGCCGGGCCTGAGGGTCAGCGCTCGCCGGAGCGGGCGGACAGCGTCTCGATGCCCACCATGAGGAGGTCGACGCCGAATGTGTCGTAGAGGTCGGGACGGCCGTCCTCGGAGAGGGGGACGGCCATCTCCACGATGTGCGGGTAGACGTCCGGCGGTAGTGACTGGAGCCTGACACGCTTGAGCCGCGTCCGCTCGGCCGCCTCCCGCTCGGTGAGCCCGGGGACACAGTGCTTCGTCGGACCGGCTGCCAGCGAGATCGCGCCCTGGAGCAGGAACTGGGAGATCAGGCAGCTCTCCTCGTAGGAGAATCCACCGCGCTTGGCCAGGCCGAGGGCCATGTCCCAGACCCGCAGGAAGGCGGGCACCTCCATGTGGTCGACCTCGCTCAGCACGCCCGCCGCGCACGGGTGGCGCCGGAGCACCCTGACCAGACCGGCGACGAGCCCGCGGAGCCGCTCCTGCCACGGGCCCGCGTAGTCCCCCCCGTCGTCCCGGATCACGAAGCCCTCGACCAGGTGATCGGCCATGCCGACGGTCAACTGCTCCTTGTTCTTGAAGTGCCAGTAGAGCGCCATCGGGGTGACACCCAACTCCTGGGCGAGCCGCCGGATGGTCACCGCCTGTAGCCCTTCGGCGTCGCCGATCTCCAGCGCCTGCTCGACTACCGCCTCGCGGGTCAGTTTTCCCATCACGCTTGACAACTATACGCCGTACGGGTTCAACTGTGCACCGTACATGTACGACGTATAAGTACAACGTAGAGGGCGGGGAATGACAGACAGTCGCAGGTGGTGGGCTCTGGGAGCGATCTCGCTGGCCACCTTCATGACCTATCTCGACAACAACGTGGTGAACGTGGCACTGCCGACGATCCAGCGCGACCTCGGGCTGAGCATCTCGGGGCTGGAATGGATCGTGAGCGGCTACATCCTGGTGTTCGCCGGGTTGGTGCTCGTCGGCGGGCGCCTGGCCGATGTCTTCGGGCGGCGGCGGATCTTCCTGATCGGCCTGGTCGTGTTCACCGCGGCGTCGTTCGCCGCCGGGATGGCCACCGGCGGCGGCATGCTGATCGCCACCAGGGCGGTGCAGGGCGTGGGGGCGGCCTTCCTCACTCCCACGGCGCTGGCGCTGCTCACCTCGGTCTTCCCGGACACCAGGGAGCGCGCGACGGCGGTCGGCCTGTGGAGCGCGGTCGGCGCGCTGGCCCTCGCCCTGGGGCCGCTGACCGGCGGGTTCATCAGCGAGCACTGGCACTGGGGCTGGATCTATCTCATCAACGTGCCGATCGGCGCCGTGACGCTCGGGCTCGGGCTCTGGGCGATCAGGACGCCCTCCGACGAGCCGGTACGGCGCGGCCTCGACGTCCCGGGCCTGGTGACGTCGAGCCTGGCCCTGTTCGCGCTGACCTACGCGCTCATCGAGGGTGCGGGGGCCGGGTGGACCTCGCCGGAGATCCTGGGCGCGTTCGGGATCGCGGCCCTGTCCGCGCTTGCCTTCGTGACGATCGAACTGAGGAGCCGGGAGCCGATGATCGACCTGTCGCTGTTCCGGTCGCGGGTGTTCAGCGGAGGCACGCTGTCAATGGGCCTGTGGTCGTTCGGGGTGTTCGGGATCTACTTCTTTACCGCGCTGTACCTGCAGAACGCCCTGGGCTTCTCGCCCATCGAGGCCGGGGCGGCGTTCGTGCCGATGGCACTGTTGATGGCCGTCACCGCCGCCGTGGCCCCAAGGCTGGACCGGGCCCTGGGAACCGCGCGGACCGTGGCGGCCGGGCTCCTGCTGATGGCCGTGGCGATCTTCGGAATCTCCTTCGTCGGGCAGGACGGGTCGTTCGGCGACCTGCTGCCCTGGTTCCTCGTCTACGGGCTGGGCGGCGGCATGCTGGTGCCGCTCACCACGGCGATCCTGGGCACGCTCCCCGCGGGCAGGTCGGGGGTCGCCTCGGGCGTGCTGAACGTCTCACGCGAGATCTTCGGTCTGCTCGGGATCACGATTCTGGGGGCGATCCTCAGCGCGCGCCAGGCCACGTTCCTGGCCGAGGGGGCCGGGCAGCTGACCGCCTTCCTGGACGCGTACCGGTACACGCTGGTCGTCGCCGCGCTCATCGTGCTGGTGGGAGTGCCGGTCAGCCTGCTGTCACTGCGGACTCCCCGCTCCCCGGAGCGGCCCGTCACACCCGCCGAGCGCCCGGCGGTACCGATCGGCTAGAACCGGGACCGGCTCGCGCCCTTCTTGGGAGGGCCCGAGCCGGTACGGATCGCGTTCGTCACAGCGCGGCTCCCTCCCCTATATGCGGCATGACCAACATAATTGAGATGGTCGGCCCGGTCGGATCGGACACCTGGTGTCCTGCCCCGGGTCGTCCCGCTCCCCCTCGAAACCCACGTCACACCGCTCGGCGAGCACATCGCCACCTGGGCGTCCGGCAGGAGGAGCACATGCGTTCCGTCACACTGATGGGAGTGGCCGCCGCACTCATGATGGGTTCGGGTGTCCTGGCCGAGCCGGGTGCCGCCCCCACGCCAACCCCCAGCACCACACCCAGCACCACCGCCACATCCAGCCCCACCGCCACACCCAGCCCCACACCCAGCCCCACCACCACACCCAGCACCACACCCAGCCCCACCGCCACACCCAGCGTCACGACCAGCGCCACATCCACGTCCGGCGCCACGACCAGCGTCACCAGCAAAACCAACCAGACAGTGAAAATGCCCCCTATAGGGGGCAGGAACACCATCCCCAAGGCGCTGAAGAACGTCCCGTCGCTCCGCATCCTTCCCCCGTGGCCCCGCCAGGCCAGCCACGTCCGGATATTCGTGCACTGCCCTCCCTCGTCGAACCACGCGATCGTCGGCTCCACCGCGTTCAACCTGAAGGGGTCGAACCGTCTCTACCGGGAGATCGGGGTAGGACTCTCCGACCGGGGATTGGCACACCGCGCCGCGTCCATCTCCTACTTCGCCCTGCCCGGACCCCACGGGGCCTGCCTGAAGTGCGTGAAGGTCACGATGAACAAGCAGACCCGCATCAGGCGGATCCGGGTGACCGGCCGGGCCTCTGCCCCGCTCTTCGTACGAAGGTTCAGCATCTGGCAGTTCTTCGACTGACGGACCCACCACTGACCGGGTGTCCGATCCTCGTGGCTCTCACCTGAGCCACGAGGATCGGACCCATGCTTCCCGGAAGCGGAGACGGCGGTCAGGAGCCGATCTTGCCGCCCCTCGCGTGCCAGGCGACCACGACGGACGGGCGGGGCTGGGAGGTGCCGCCGTCCGGCCAGTGGCTGCTGGGAGCCTCGGGGGTGGCGCCGTTGGTCTCGCCGGGGTGCTGCACGGCCACGAAGACGCTGCGCTGGTCCGCGCTGACCAGCGGGCCGCAGGTCTCCGCGCCGACCGGCACGCTCAGGAACTGCTTGAGGTGGCCGCGCTCGGAACCGCGGACCGGCATGACGAACAGGCCGTCGTTGGCACCGAGCTGGCTGCCGTCCGTGGCGATCCAGAGGTTGCCGTCGGCGTCGAAGGCCACGTTGTCCGGGCAGGAGATCGCCGAGACCTTGGTCTTGTCGAACCCGGCGAAGTAGGTCGCGGGGTCGTTCGGATCGCCACAGACCAGCGGCAGGGACCAGGCGAAGGTCGTGGCCCCGGCGTCGTTCCGCCGCTCGACGATCTCCAGGATGTGGCCGTGCTTGTTGGCCGGGCGCGGGTTGGCCTCGTCCACCTGGGCCGGAGTCCGGTTGGTGTTGTTGGTCAGCGCCACGTAGACGCCGCCGGTGACGGGGTTGCGCTCCACGTCCTCGGGACGGTCCATCTTGGTCGCCCCGACCTTGTCGGCCGCCACCCGGGTGTAGACGAGCACCTCCGCGGCCGTCATCCCCGGCACGTGCGAGACGTTACCGGTGACCAGCGGGATCCACTCGCCCGAGCCGTCGAACTGCCCGTCGGCCGGGAGCCTGCCGGTGCCGTCGATCTCGGTGGCGGGGCTGTCTCCGGTGAATCTGGCCACGTACAGCGTGCCGTCGTCCAGCAGGTCCCGGTTGTTCCGGTCGAAGCCGGGAATGTAGCGCTTCCTGGAGACGAACTTGTAGACGTACTCGAACCGGGAGTCGTCCCCCATGTAGGCCACCACCCGGCCGTCGGCGGCCAGGGAGGTGGTGGCGCCCTCGTGGGCCAGCCTGCCCAGGGCGGTGCGCTTGATCGGGGTGGAGTCCGGATCGAACGGGTCGATCTCCACGATCCAGCCGGTACGGTTGATCTCGTTCGGGTGTTTCGCCAGGTCGAACCGGTCCTCGACCCGGTCGAACCTGCGGTTTCCACTCGGGATGCCCGTCGTGGCGCTCACCCCGTACCGGGTGAGGTAGGGCTTCTGCGCCTCGGGCACGCCGTTGCCGTTGACGAAGTACTGGTTGAAGTTCTCCTCGCCACTGAGCACCGTGCCCCACGGCGTGGTGCCGCCCGCGCAGTTGTTCAGCATGCCGACCGGCGTGGTGCCCTTCGGGTCGGCCGCGGTCTTCAGCAGGTCGCTGCCGGCCGCCGGGCCGGTGAACCTCATCCGGGTCTGCACGGTGATGCGACGGTTGTAGCGACGGGAGCCCTTGGTCACCAGCCTCCACTGGCCGGAGGCGCCCACCCGCTCGACCTCGACCACCGAGCCGCCGTGCGCGGCCATCGCGATCCTGATCTGCTCCTCCGTCGCGGCGGTGCCGTCCGTGTAACCGCGGAACATCAGGTTCTCGTCGGTGTACTCGTGGTTGACCCAGAGCAGGCCACGGTGCTGCCCCAGCTGGAAGAGCGTCACGTAGTCGCAGTTGTAGCCGAACTGCTTGGCCTGCGCGGCGGCCGTCTGGTTCTCGAAGTCGAACGCCGGAGCGCCGGGCAGCACCGGGTCACCCCAGCCCACCACGACCGCCGACAGGTAGCCCGTGGGGACCGTCACCTTGTCGTCGGTGTTCGGCGCGATGGCGGTGAAGCGCGGGCCGCCCTTCCGGCCGGTGGCCTTCGCCCCCCGGTCCGGGTCGGCGACGGCCGGGAGCGCCGTACCGACCCCCACCCCGGCGACGACGGCGCCCAGGGCGCCCGCGCGCAGCACCCCGCGCCGGGTCATCGCCTCGGCGACCACGTCGCCGAAGTAGGTGTTGTCACTGGTGTTCATCACATCGTGGGCGCACTGGTCACCGCAACGGAACCGGCAGGTGAGCGCGCTGCGGCCACCCTTGTGAGGGCTCATGAGCAGGGGCAGCAGGCGGCGCGGCGACATGTTCGCCACAGGGTCCTCCAAAAAGGGGTGGAGTCTTACCGCCCGGACGCTACGTGCGCCGGCCAAACCTGAGGTGAACGACATTTGCCCGGACGGTGAACCGTTCGGTGGAGCGGGCCCGGCGATCATCGGAATCAAGCAGCTCGGCGGTGTCCTGTCGTCGGGACGGCCCGCTCCGGCGGGCATCATGGAGGGCGTGCCGCCTTACAAGCCCGACCCCGCCAAGGTTCACGCCGCTCTCGACACCCAGCTGAGCTCCCTCGACGAGCCGCCCTACGACGGTCCTACCGGGGTCACGGCGCTGCTGGACGCCTGCGTGAGCGTGGTGCTGCGAGCCTTCGAGCACGAGATCCGCCCGGAACGGGAGATCACCCGCTTCGCCGTACGGCACCTGCTGGACAGGCTGGCGACGGCCGCTCCCGGCCGGACCGTCGAGGTCCGGGTCCCGCCCTACGCGGCGGTGCAGTGCGTGGAAGGTCCCCGGCACACCCGCGGCACCCCGCCCAACGTGGTGGAGACCGACGCGCGCACCTGGCTGGACCTGGCCACCGGCCGTCTGACCTGGTCCGCGGCGATGGCCGCCGGTAAGGTCGCGGCGAGCGGAGCCCGCGCCGACCTGTCGGAGCATCTGCCGCTGCGATAGCCCTCGCCGCCGGGTCCCGGCAAGTTGGTGCCCGCTCGCCGCCCTGCACATCGCAGTGCGCGCGAACGCGCAGTGGGACCCTCGGTCGTCTATTCCGGGACGGTGTACTCGACCGCCGGCGCCTCGATGTATTTGTCGAGCTCAGGGAGGTTGACTACGATCGGGTCCACGCCGGATCGCACAACCGCCCAGACCGTCTCGTACTCGGCGGAGGCGTTGATCTCCTGGTGGACGACATGGGCGGGGACGAACACGAAGTCACCGCGTCCCGCTTCCGCCACGTTCTCCAGCCGGTCCCCCCACCGATACCGGGCCGTGCCGCTGATGACGTACAGGACGGTTTCCTGCTCCCCGTGATGGTGCGCTCCGGTTGCCGCGCCGGGCTTGACCGTGCTCAGGAACGCCGAAAGATGTGTTGCGTCCGGGTTCCGGGCATCGAAGGCCACTTCGCGGATCAGCCCAGAAGTCTGCGTCGTGTTTCTGTCGAGGGCTTCGCCGTGGACGACCCTGATCTGCTTGCTGAGAGGAATGTCACTCATGGTTGCCCTTTCTCTAGCGCCAAGAAGCGATCACCCATTCCGCCATCGCCGTCCACCCTGATGCGCCGGCTGTCACGGCCGCAGGACGGCCTTGATGACTCCGTCGACGCGCTGATCGAAGGCCCGGAACAACCCGGGCGCGTCATCAAGCCGCCCATGATGGGTGACCACCACACTGGGACGGGCCCGGCCGGACAGCACGAGGTCACGGAGCAACACCGTGTAGCGACGATCGTGCGTACGACCGAACCTCACCGAAACCCCCTTGGAGAAGAACGTCGCCCACGGCACCGTCAGGCGGCCGTCGGCGTGCCCCTCGGGGGCTGGACGCAGATCCTTCTCGGCATGGACACCGATGATGCCCAGATGCCCGGTCGGGTTGACCAGCCGGGCGAGATCGCTGATGACCTGAGTCGGGTTCTCCACGCCAGGCTCCAGGCGGTCGTGAGCCTGGAACCCCACCGCGTCGATGCCCACCTGGACCCCGCTCATCGCCGCCTCACCGGGCGTCAGGCCACCGGCCCGGCGAAGCTCGTGGATCTGGTCCACGGGATCCGCCGGCCGGTAGTCGACGGGAACGGCGCCGATCTCCCCGGCCTTGTCCAGCCGTTCGGGTACCGCATCGACGACGTAGACCTCGGCGGCACCCTTCAGCAGGGAACTGTAGGCCGCGAGCAGGCCGATGGCCCCGGCGCCGAACACCGCGACCGTCGCGCCCGCGGTCACCTGCGCCAACTCGGTCGCATGCCACCCGGTCACGAACGCGTCGGCCAGCAACACCAGATCGTCTTCACGATCGTCGCCCGGTTCCCCGGGCACCGGGACACAGTTGGCGTCGGCGAAGGGCACCCGCAGCAGCTCGGCCTGCGCGCCGCGGTAAGGTCCCATGCCCGCGTAGCCGTACGCCGCGCCGAAGCCACCCGGGCGCACCCGCAGGCAGGCGGCCGACAGTCCCCGCGCGCAGTTGACGCACACTCCGCAGTACACGTGAGTCGGGATCACCACCCGGTCCCCGGGTTTGACCATCTCGACCGCGGAACCGGCCTGCTCGATGACGCCGAGAGGCTCGTGCCCCAGCACCAGGCCAGGCGTGGCTCCCGTGCGCCCGTCGTACATGTGCAGGTCGGTCCCGCAGATCGCGCTCGAGCTGATCCGGACGACGACGTCTTCGGGTTCTTCGAGCACCGCGTCGGGGACGTCCTCGACCGCGACCGAGCGGGTGCCGGCGAAGACGACGGCCTTCATACCGGCCGCCCAGCGCTGGTGCTCATCCGTACCCCCGTCTCTCATCCGGCGGCCAGCGGCCGCACTACACGCACCGCCCCCGCCATACGTCCAATTTCGGCCTGAATCAACCCAGCCGTACCCACTCACTGACCGCCCACGCGGACTCCGACGTAATCAGCGGGGAGATCCTGCACCTCTCCCGCGACGGACAATGGACGCCGGCCGGTTCCAACGCTGCTCGCCGGGCTCGTTTCGGTCTGGTGCGGGATAGCGCTCACCGCGTGGCATGGCCGGCATACCCGTGCGATGCCCTCGTGATGAGAGGTCGTGCACCGCGCCCACAAGCGCGGTCTTGCCAGGGTTTCGGCACCGCCTCACCGATCCACGCCACCCGGCTGTTCTCCCTCCGGGGCCGGCGCGCACGGCACGCCCACGACGGCCGGCTCGACTTCGGGATCGTGCCGCCAGGATTCCACCGAGGCCCGGGGGCGCGTACATGGTGCGCAAAGCCGTTCCCCAAGATGGCCACGGTCACGGCCTCGACCTGGGCCTCCAGGACCAATATGCATGCGTAGCGGATCCTCTGGCAGGTGTCGATCCAGTACGACGGCTTTTGCAGTAATTGTGCAGCCACATTCGTGCTTATTTCTCAGGATACGCAGACGATAAATTCTGATTTGCGAGAGAGTTCGCTGCTTATAGTTATGCTGCCTTCTATTTGCTCACTTGTGGGATGGCTTGTCGTGTCGGCATCCGGAGGCGCGGGTATTCGTGCCTCGACCCCTCTGGCTCTCATCTCTGGTGTACGAGCCGAATTGCAGGTTCATCGGATGTCGACCTGGACGGGAAAAGCAATTGATCGTTCGTGATGCCACCCGCCATGACGCCATCTTGGACGCCTTGGCCGTTCCGGTGGACTCCAGCGTCTCGGGGGGTGAGGGCCGTCGTTCGCGGATCGCGCCGATGTTGGGTCCGGCGTTCGTGGCGGCCATCGCCTACATCGATCCGGGCAACGTCGCCACCAATCTCACGGCCGGCGCCACGCACGGCTATTTACTCGTGTGGGTGGTCGTGGTCGCCAGCCTCGTGGCCATCCTCGTCCAGTTCCAGGCCGCCAAGCTGGGGATGGCGACCGGCCAGAGTCTGCCGCGACTGTGCCGCGAGCGACTCCCGCGGTGGGGAACCCGACTCCTGTGGGCCCAGGCCGAGATCGTCGTGCTCGCGACCGACTTGGCCGAGTTCGTCGGCGCGGCGATCGGTATGCGGCTGCTGTTCGGGATGCCCGCGGCTCTCTCCGCCGCGGTGACGGCCGCGGTGTCGCTCCTGCTGCTACAACTGCGGCGGCGGGGCCGTACCCGCCGGTTCGAGCTGATGAGCGCGGCCGCACTCGTGCTGGTGGGCGCGGGCGTCTGCTATGACATCGTCGCGGTGGGCCACCAGTCAGCCGCCGGACTCGCGGCCGGGCTCGTCCCGGGCTTTGACGGCCCGGGCTCGCTGGTCCTCGCGATGGGAATCGTCGGCGCCACGGTCATGCCGCATGCGGTCTATCTGCACTCCGCGCTGGTCCAGGGCCGTGGGATGTCGACCGACGCCGCCCGTAGGCAGCCCGGGCTCGTACGTCGTGCACTGCGCCTCGACTGCGTGCTCGCCCTGGGCATCGCCACCGGCATCAACGTGTCGATGATCGCCCTGGGTGCCGGGTTCGGCGCCGCGACGGGCGGGACGTGGACCGGCGACCTTATCGACGCACACTCCGAGCTGGCTGGCCGGGTCGGCGGCTTCGCCGCCCTGGCGTTCGCCGTGACACTACTGTCTTCCGGGATCTCGTCGGCCGGCGTCGGCACGTTGGCGGGAGATGTGGTCATGCACGGATTCCTCGGCTGGCGGGTGTCCCCCCACGTGCGCAGGATCGTGACGATGGCGCCATCCGTGCTGGCGTTGAGCATCGGCGTGCCCCTCACCGGTTTGCTGATCGCGAGCCAGGTGGTGATCTCGCTGGGGGTACCGGTGGCGTTGTTCCTCCTCGTCTGGTTCTGCCGGGACCGGGCGTTGATGGGCCCGCTCGTCAACGCCCCGCTCACCACGCGGGTCGCCGGGGTGACCGGCGCGATTGTGGCCGCGCTCGGCGCCTGCCTGCCGTTCACGCTCCTTTTCTGAAGCCCCCGTTCACTTCCGAAACAGCACGGAAGTCGCGGCCAGTCGCCCCTATGTCATTCACCCGCCTCATTTGTCCATCGCACCGACACAAAGGATGAGCTCGCATGCGCGACCGTACGTACAAGAACATTCCACAGCCCCAACGAGACGGCCAGGGAGGCGTCGACACGGGTCCCCGGAACATCGAGTTGGACATTCAGAATCCGGACCTGCTCACGCCGCCGGTCACCGACAGCGGCACCGTGCCCAACATGAAATTCTCCTTCTCCATGGCGCACACCCGGATCGAGGAGGGCGGATGGACCAGGGAGGTCACCGCGCGCGAGTTGCCGATCGCCACCACACTGGCCGGCGTCGACATGCACCTCAACCCGGGCGCCTACCGTGAGCTGCACTGGCACAAGGAGGCGGAGTGGGCCTACGTACTGGAGGGCAGCTGCCGGATCGGCGCCGTCGACCAGGAGGGCTGCAACTTCCTCGACGACGTGCAGAAGGGCGACCTGTGGTTCTTCCCCAAGGGTGTGCCGCACTACATCCAGGCGCTCGAGGAGGGTGTGGAGTTCCTGCTCGTCTTTGATGACGGATCGTTCTCCGAGAACTCCACGTTTATGATCAGTGACTTCTTCGCGCACACGCCGAAGAGCGTCCTCGCGAAGAATTTCGGCTGGACGCTTGAGCAGATGGAGAACATTCCGGAGAAGGAGAAGTACATTTTCCAGGGCCAGGTGCCGCCTCCCCTGGAGTCCGACCGGGTGGTCAGCCCCACGGGTGACGTGCCGCGGACGTTCAAGCACCGGATGCACGCACAAGAGCCGATCCGGTTCGACGGCGGCACGGTACGGATCGTCGACTCGAGGACCTTCGCGGCGGCCACCACCATCTCGGCCGCTCTCGTGGAGGTGGAGCCGGGCGGTCTGCGTGAGCTGCACTGGCATCCGACCGACGATGAGTGGCAGTACTGGATCTCCGGGTTCGGCCGGATGGGCGTGTTCGCCAGCTCGGGCCTGGCGCGGACGTTCAACTTCCAGGCCGGCGACGTCGGCTATGTGCCGTTCGCTTACGGGCACTACATCGAGAACCTCGGGAACGAGCCACTGGTCTTCCTCGAGATGTTCCGCAATCCGCTCTTCGAGGACATTTCAGCGATGCAGTGGATGGCCAACACTCCGCCGCAGGTCAGCGCCGATACGCTCAACATCCCGAGGTCGATGATCGAGGCACTCCCGAAGAGCAAGCGTAGCGTCGTCAGATGATCTCGTTACCTCGGATGTCTCTGCTGGGGCCGGGGCGGCGCCGGTCGCCCCGTCCCGGCGGGTTTGGCCGAGATCCGACTCGGGGCGGCGCCGAACTCTGGGACTTCCTGCCCGGTTTGCCCATGCAGGCCCATGGCCGTTGAGAACCGAGCTTCCCGAGCGCCGGCGTGTGGCATCCGAAACGGGCGTCTCACCTGTGAGAACACCCCTTCTGGATCCATCCGATGTGGGTTCTGGCCTATCTGGGCCGCCCGGTCTCGGCGATCTCGCAGAGCCGTGCGGCCCAGATAGGCCAGAACCATATTCGGTGGATTTTCCGTCAGTACTACCGGGCCCCTCAGGGGGTGGGCTGGATCCGGACGCCGAACCTGTCCTCGATGCAGCGCTGCTGTAGCTCCGGTGGCAGGTTGGCGCAGTCGCCGATCTTGCTGTAGAGCCAGCTCAGGAACGCCGCCGCGATGATCAGAGTGAGGACGCTCAGCGCTATGCCCACCCAGGCCCTGCCCGGGGCGGACTTCTTGACGAGCGCGACGATGCCGACGATCAGGCCGACGATCGCCACCAGCACACCGAGGCCGCAGACGACGAGCGACACGATGGCCACGATCCCGAGCACGAGCGCGGCGGTGCCGAGCCCGTCGCTCTGCCTGCGCCCCTCACCCGGATACGCCGGGTAAGGCGCGGCGCCCGGATAGGCGGGCATGCCAGGCGGCGGGTACGGCGGCGGCTGGTAGGGGCCTGGCGCGCCCTGAGGCGGCTGGTAGGGGCCCTCCGCGGACGGCGTCTGCGGGCCGGGACCTCCGTAGGGCTGCCCGGCCTGCTGGGCCTCCCCGTATCTCGGCTGCTCCCCGTAGCCGTGCCGGCCCGAATAGCCCGGCTGGGGAGTGCCGGGAGCGGGCTCGGTGGGCTCGGTGGGCCGAGGCTGGGCCGCGGGTTCCGCTGAGGGCTCAGGCGGTTCGTAGCGCGAGGGCTGGGTGGGGCCGGGGTGGTCAGGGCCGCCCGGAGCCTCCGAGGCGCCCTCCCAGCCGGGATACGCGGCGGGCGTGGCACCGGGCACGGGGTGCGGCGGCCGTTCCTCCGGTTCGGGGACTTCCCGCTCCCGCCCACCGGACTCCGGCGTCTCGTCCCCCTTGGGGGCGTCCGGATCACCGGCCTGGTCAGGCTGGGGGACCTCCGGCGCGACCGGCGTGTCCGGATGCGGCGGCACCCTCGGCTCTTCGGGAACGGGGGGCGGTTGCCGGTTCGGCGTCTCGCCGGGGTCGGGTACGGGCGACTCGGGATCCGGCTCCTTCCACGGCTCCCGCCGCGGATCGGGCTGGTTCGGGTCCACAGGTGTTGTCACGTCTCTTCTCCCGACGCTTGGGCATGCCGGATATCTCACACTCCCCTGTCACCTGCCGACGAAACAGGCTGACACGGCAAAACACCGATGATCGTTCGGTCAGGGTGCGACATGCCACGGAACGGACCCTAGGTGCGAGCAGGGAAGAAGCCGACCTAGAATGAAGCATGTGTTGAAGGGCGACGGCCATCTGAGCCATGACCTTGACCCCCACGACCGGCCTCCGAAGGACGCATGTGGCGTCTTCGGGGTCTGGGCTCCTGGGGAGGAAGTCTCCAAACTCACCTACTACGGACTGTACGCGTTACAGCACCGCGGTCAGGAGTCCGCGGGCATCGCGGTCAGCGAGGGCAGCAGGATCCTCGTCTACAAGGACATGGGACTGGTCTCCCAGGTCTTCGACGAGTCCGTGCTCGGCACCCTCCGCGGCCACCTGGCGATCGGCCACTGCCGCTACTCGACGACCGGGTCGAGCGTCTGGGAGAACGCGCAGCCGACGCTGAGCTCGACCGAGGGTGGCGGGCTCGCACTCGCCCACAACGGAAACCTGATCAACACCCCGGTGCTGGCCAGGCGTCTGGCCCCGGGTTCCACCCGGGCGACCACCGACACCGAGGTGCTGACGTCGCTGCTGGCCCAGGATCGCAGCCAGTCCATCGACGACGCGGCCGCCGAACTTCTTCCGCAGGTCAGGGGCGCCTACTCGCTCGTCTTCATGGACGAGCGGACACTTTACGCGGCCCGTGACCCCCAGGGCGTCCGCCCGCTGGTCCTGGGGCGCCTGGAGCGCGGCTGGGTGGTCGCCTCCGAGACCGCGGCCCTGGACATCGTGGGCGCCACGTTCGTCCGCGAGATCGAACCGGGTGAGCTGATCACCGTCGACGAGCGCGGCGTGCGCTCGCGGAAGTTCGCGCTCGCCGAACCCAAGGGCTGCCTGTTCGAGTACGTCTACCTGGCCCGTCCGGACACCACGATCGCCGGGCGCGGCGTGCAGACCACGCGCGTCGAGATCGGCCGCATGCTGGCCCGCGAGCACCCGGTCGAGGCCGACCTGGTCATCCCCACGCCAGAGTCGGGCACCCCCGCCGCCGTCGGCTACGCCGAGGAGAGCGGGATCCCGTACGGCCAGGGCCTGGTCAAGAACTCCTACGTGGGCCGGACCTTCATCCAGCCGTCCCAGACGATCCGCCAGCTGGGCATCCGCCTGAAGCTCAACCCGCTGAAGGAGGTCGTCGCCGGCAAGCGTCTGGTCGTCGTGGACGACTCGATCGTCCGGGGCAACACCCAGCGGGCGATCGTCAAGATGCTGCGCGAGGCGGGCGCCAGGGAGGTGCACGTCCGGATCTCCTCCCCGCCGGTCAGCTGGCCGTGCTTCTACGGCATCGACTTCGCCACCCGGGCCGAGCTGATCGCCGGTTCGCTCAGCGTGGAGGAGATCCGCGCCTCGCTCGGCGCCGACTCGCTCGGATACATCTCGCTGGAGGGCCTGACCAAGGCCACCACGATCCCCGCCGACCGGCTCTGCCGCGCCTGCTTCGACGGTAACTACCCGATCCCGATCGACCAGGACAACGTGGGCAAATACGTGCTGGAGGCCAAGCATTGAGCAGGTCAGGCAGTCAGACCGCCCGGCCGACGAGAGAGGCCCCATGACCAGCTACGCGGCCGCAGGAGTGGACATCGACGCGGGTGAGCGCGCCGTCGAGCTGATGAGGTCGAAGGTCGCGCGGGCCCGGCGGCCCGAGGTCGTGGACGACGCCAGCGGCTTCGCCGGCCTCTTCGACGCCTCGGCCCTGCTGTCGTACCGGCGGCCGCTGCTCACCACGTCGACCGACGGCGTCGGCACCAAGGTCATGCTGGCCCAGCGGCTGGGCAAGCACGACACGATCGGCCTCGACCTGGTCGGCATGGTCGTGGACGACCTGGTGGTCTGCGGTGCCGAGCCGCTGTTCATGACCGACTACATCGCCTGCGGCAAGGTCGTTCCCGAGCGGATCGCCGAGATCGTGGGCGGCATCGCCGAGGGCTGCCGCCTGGCGGGCTGTGCCCTCATCGGCGGGGAGACCGCCGAGCACCCCGGAGCCATGGGCGCCGACGAGTACGACCTCGCGGGCGCCGCCACCGGCGTGGTGGAGGCCGACCGGATGCTCGGCCGGGACAGGGTCCGCGAGGGCGACGTGGTCCTCGCGCTGGCCTCCTCCGGCGTGCACTCCAACGGCTACTCGCTGGTCCGGCACATCATCGACCGGGCCGGGCTGTCGCTGGAGGCCGAACTGCCCGAGCTGGGCCGGACGCTGGGCGAGGAGCTGCTGGAGCCGACCAGGATCTACTCACTCGACTGCCTGGAGCTGGCCCGCACGGTCGACGTCCACGCGTACGCGCACATCACGGGCGGCGGCCTGGCGAGCAACCTGGCCCGTTCGCTGCCCGACGGGCTGGACGCGCTGCTCGACCGCTCGTCATGGACCCCGCCCGCCGTCTTCGAGGTGCTCGCCGGACACGGCCAGGTGGCCCAGGCCGACATGGACCGCACGTTCAACCTGGGCGTGGGCATGACCGCGATCGTCGCCGCGGAGGCCGTGCAGCCCGCCCTGGCGCTGCTCGGCGAGCGTGACCTTCCGGCCTGGGTGCTCGGCGAGATCGTCGAGGGCTCCGGCCAGGCACGTTTCCGATGACCCGATGGATCTTCCCCGCCCCGGGCCGGGGCGGGGAAGATCCCGGGTGAGTCGAGTACCACGAAAAGCGCCCCGGACCACCGGAGCGCCGCATATTGTCGACTCCCAGCGAGAAGGACACCCGGCCGCTATGTGCTCACCGCCGGGTGCCCTGCTCACCGTCAAACCGAAACCCGCCTAGCGGCGCCCGGATGTCCCGTCGTCGCGGTCATCCTTGGAGCCGAAGTCATCGGCGTAATCGGCGTACCGATCCGCCAGCTCGTCGTAGGCGTCGTTGGAGTCGTCGTTGTGGTTGGAGTCATCTCTGACTCCGAGCTCGTCGCGAAGACGCTCAAGATCAGTGCCACCGCTGTTGTACTTCAGCTGGCGAGCAACCTTGACCTGCTTGGCCTTTGCTCGGCCGCGCCCCATTGGCTCGACCCCCTCGTGTGGGGTCGTGCCCGACCCCTCGTCGCTAACGCACCACGCACTGACGCCACCTGACTTGAGGCGCCAGCTCTCGTTCGCCTACAACCGTACCCGTTTTACGCCCGGCTCGGTACGCCGTATGGGCGTGTGGGGCTAGTGGCCCAGCCAAATGCCCCTAATTCGCCCGACTTCCGACATTCTTCGCTCAGCCAGCCTATCGGCTGCGACAGCCGGAGGAACGCCGTCCTCCGCCGCAGTGGAGAAGATCTTAAGAGTCGTGTCGTAGATCTGGGTGGCCTTTGCCCGCGCCCGGTCCATGTTGAACCCGGCGATCTCGTCCGCGACCTGGATCACCCCGCCGGAGTTGACCACGTAGTCGGGCGCGTAGAGGATTCCCCGGTCGGCGAGCTGCTTCTCCACGCCGGGATGGGCCAGCTGGTTGTTGGCCCCGCCGCAGACGATCGTGGCGCGCAGGCGGGCCACCGTCTCGTCGTCCAGCGCCCCGCCGAGGGAGCACGGCGCGTAGACGTCGATGTCGGATCCGGTGAGCTCCAGCCGGTCGGCGACCACCTCCACCCGCGGGTGGCGCCGCAGCAGCCGCTCCACGGCCGCCTCGCTCACGTCGCAGACCACGACCTCGGCGCCGTCCTCGACCAGGTGATCGACCAGGCGGTGGCCGACCTTGCCCACGCCCTCGACACCGACGCGCCTGCCGCGCAGCGTCGGGGTGCCGTAGGCGTACTCGGCGGCGGCGCGCATGCCCTGGAAAACGCCGTAGGCGGTCAGGATCGACGAGTCCCCGGCTCCGCCGTTGGCCAGCGTGCGGCCGGTCACGTAGGAGCTCTCGCGGGCCACGACGTCCATGTCCTCGCTGTAGGTGCCGACGTCACACGCGGTGTAGTAGCGGCCCCCGAGTGACTGGACGAACCGGCCGTAGGCGCGCAGCAGCGCCTCGCTCTTGTCCTTCGCCGGGTCGCCGATGATGACGGCCTTGCCGCCACCGAGGTCGAGTCCCGCCAGGGCGTTCTTGTAGGCCATCGCCCGTGAGAGATTGAGCACGTCCGCCAGCGCGGCCTGCTCGCTCTCGTAGGGGTAGAACCTGGTGCCGCCCAGGCCTGGGCCCAGGGCCGTGTTGTGGATGGCGATGATGGCCCGCAGACCACTGTGCTCGTCGGAGCAGAAAACGACCTGCTCGTGCCTGTTCTGGCCGGTTACCGGGCCCGCGTCCTTGTGGGACAGCCCGAAGACGTCGGTCACTGTGGTGACTCCCAGTCGTTCGTTCCCGCCGCTCCGTCGCGGCGGAGATCACCTTCAGCGTAACCACAAGCCCGCAGCGGGACGACTCACGCGAAGGTCTCATCACGTTTGACGAGGGGGCCGGCCGGGTACGCCGCCTCGCCGCCGTGGTTCCCGCGTTCGAAACGGTCAGGCCCTCGAAGGAGCGGAGGAGTCGCCCGGACGGCGGCCACGAAAGCCGGTCCGGTACGGACAGCGGCCCGTCGTTCGTGACACGATGCGGACGTGCTGCCCTACGCCGCGTACCTCCGCGTCTACGAGCCACTGGTCGCGTTCACCCCCGCGGAGCGCGTCTCGTGGGCCGCCTACGCCGAGGCGGCCGACCGACCGCGCCGAGCCGGCGCCCTCCACGCCGAACACGGCGAGGCGGTGCGGCGCCTCCTGGGGATCCCACCGACCCCGGCACCCGCCCAGGAGAGCCCCAACGCCTATCTGAGGCGCGTGGAGGAGGTCCTGTACGTCTGCCCATGGCAGAGCAGGCTGAGGTCGTGGCTGGCCTTCTCACGCTTCCGTGGGGCGACCCCGCCCAAGCTGATGGAGCGGTTCGTGCCACCCGCCGTCGCGGAGCAGACCGCCGACGACTTCGACCGGTTCAAGCGCCGTACCGACTCGGCCGCGCTGCGCACGCACATCCGCGGCTCCACCTGGCACGTTCCGACCTCGTGGTTCGTCCCCTTCGACGGCAACGAGCGCTGGCTGGTCATCGACGGCGACGGGGGCCAGGGGGGCACGACCACCACGCGCAATCTGATCTACGTCACCTCCATGGCCCATGCCAGGCGCCGCAGCGCCCGTGCCCTGCAGATCATCAGGAGGCAGGTCGGCGAGGTCTCGATCACCGCCGAGGTCGAGGACGTGGCGCGCTGGCTGGAGGAGTTCCACCCGCATTCGCTGGTCGAGCTCGACTACGGCGGCATCGTCAACCTCATGGACGACGAGACGCTCCAGGCCGACGAGTCCGTGGCGGAGCTCGCGGCGGCGCTGACAGGTCTGGAAAAAGGCGAGGAAGAACTGGCGTTCGCCATGTACCAGCGCGTCATCCTCCGCTGGCGATCAATACAACTTCTCGAATCGGCAAACTGACTCGCAAATCATCCCTTCGACCTGCGTAAGTAGGTCCGTCGATGACCGGGGATGCACCTACGAACTGAGTAGTTTGCCGTTTTCACTGCGATACCACGAAACGTGTCGCTAGAATCACCGAGCGTGACAACAACACGTGCACAAGAGAGATGAGTCACTCAAAGACTCGCCAATCGCTCTACGTGGCTGTATGGTCACATCGGGTGATGCCGTATATGGCCCAAACTGCCGCACGCAATGGCCATAGGCGGACATCCGTGACAAGCGTCAAGTCGCAGGATCGCTGTCGCCGGTCCACATGGAGGAGAGGCCGCACAAATGTCAGCTCGTACACCCGAGGCAGAGCCGCTGCTCACCCCGGCGGAGGTCGCAACCATGTTCCGCGTCGATCCCAAGACCGTGACCCGGTGGGCGAAGGCGGGCAAGTTGACGTCCATCCGCACCCTGGGTGGACACCGCCGGTACCGGGAGACCGAGGTTCGCGCGCTGCTCGCGGGGATTCCGCAGCAGCGCTCAGAGTAAGACGGGGGCCGTCACTGACCTAGGGGGATTGGTGCGCGCTCACCCTGTGAGCGCGTAGGCCACACAGGTTTATGGGGAGCGGCGTCGCCCGCCCGGCGCCGCCCCAGCCACCTGCCCGACGTCTTTCCCGGACCGTGGATCAGCTCGTCTGGTCCCGGAGCAGGTTGTCCAGCAACTCGCCGACCTGCGAGTCGTGCTTGGCCGCCACACCGAGCAGCGCCACCATGTGGTCGACCAGCATGCGCTCCAGGGCCGGCCGCTCGATGTCGCGGTGCTCCAGCCAGTCGAGGCCCGCGGTCTCGACGGAGGCGATCCAGGAACGCAGCGTGATGCGGAGCGCGGGGCCGGGCTCCTCGACCCGCATCTGCTTCATGATCAGTATGAACAGCCGGTTCCTGACCGAGTCGACGATCTCCCCGATGTCGCCGCTGCGGTTGGCGGGACCGCCCCTGAGCAGCGCGGCGAAACCCGCCGCGTGCTCCTCCACGAAGTCGAAGTATCGGGTGAGCCCTCCAGCCAGCTCGTCCAGCGGGCGGCCGTCCTCGTGGGGCTTGAGCCTTGCCTCCAACTGGGCCGCGGCGCTTTTCAGCGCGGCGACGTAGAGCTCCTGCTTGCCGCCGAAGTAGTGGTAGACCAGAGCCCGCGACGCGCCGGCCGCGGAGGCCACGTCATCGATCGACACGTCTTCCGCGTCCCGCCTGCTGAACAGCTCCAGGGCCGCCGCCATGAGCTCCTCACGGCGCCGGTCCACGCTGAGCCTGCGCCGCGCCGGTCGCGCGTCACCCGCCGCAGGTTTCGCCTGTTCGGCGGCTCCGGATGTCGAACCCACACCGTGCAGACTATCGGAGTCGGTATGCACGGCGTTGAGGTCAAGATCGGAGTTCCCTACCCCGGAGGCCGTACCCCATTCGGAACTCGATCGTTTTGAGTGACAGGTGCCCATCCACCATCGCGGGGGAGAGCCATGTCAGGACCGCCGGTCAACACCACCGTCACCCGAGCCCGCGGGTTCGCCGAGCCCGTCTTATCCGACGGGTGCGGACCACGCCCGAGACCCACGATCCGCAATGTGGCCGAGCGGGCCGGTGTCTCCAAATCACTGGTCTCGCTCGTTCTGCGCGGATCGCCACACGTCAGCGAGCATCGCAGACAGGCCGTGCTCCAGGCGGCCAGAGACCTCGGCTACCGGCCCAACGCGGTCGCGCGCAGCCTGGTCGAGGGCCGTACCCATCTGGTCGGGGCGCTCGTCGCCGACCTGCACAACCCGTTCTACGCCGAGTTCCTGGACGGCCTGCAGGAGAGCCTGCACGGCGACGGGCTGAGGCTCCTCATCGGCAACAGCCAGTGGGACCCCGCCTTCGAGGACGAGGCGGTCGAGGCATTCCTCGAACTGCGCGTCGACGGGCTCGTCCTGCTCGGCATCGCGCCCACCAGCGGGACGCTCATCGAGGCCACCGGCTACACGCCCACGGTCGTGGTGGGCGAGCGCGACATCGACCTCGGCGGCGTGGACATCGTCGTCGACGACGACCAACTCGGCGCCCGCCTGGCCGTCGACCACCTCGTGGAGCTCGGCCACCGCCGAATCGCCCACATAGAGGCCTCGGGCATCTCCTCCGGGCGCTTCCGGTGCGAGGGTTACCTGGTCGCGATGCGCAGGCACTCCCTGGCCCCGTACATCATGGTCGAGGAGGGGGCCTCCAGCGAGGAGGGCGGCGCGCGGGCCGCGCACAGCCTGCTCACCCGCGACCCCCGGCCCACAGCGATCTTCGCCGCCAACGACCTGGTGGCCATGGGCGTGCTCTCCGCGGCCGCCGAGCTGGGCCTGCGGGTTCCCGAGGACCTGTCGGTGGTCGGGTACGACAACATCCACCGTGCCGGGACCCAGCCGATCTCGCTGACCACCGTGGACCAGCCCCGCCGCGCCATGGGCCGTTCCGCCGCCGCGCTGCTGAACGACCGGATCGGCGACCCCGGCAAGGCCTCACGCCTGCGCCAGGTCGCGCCGCAGCTGGTCGTACGGAACAGCACGAGTTCCACCGAGCGCTGAAGCGCCTGCCTGGAGCGTTACAGGACGCCCAGGCAGGCTTCATCAACTCCCCAAAATCAGGTCAACATCGCGAACGCCGGTGTGCCGCCGGTGTTGACTCTGGCCGAGACGAGGGGGGTAACAATGCGTGATCCAGAACTGGTGTCATGCGCCCAGCGGGCCGCCGCCGAGCTTGAGCGGGCGTGGGCGCACTGGCGGGCCGCCCGGGGCCGCAGCGGAGACGCCGGAGCCGAGTCCGTCGCCAGTTACGTGGCCCATTCGATCGACCACCCGTGGGGGCGTCCGCGCGTGGTCCTCGGGCTGGACGCCGAGGACGCCAGGGAACTCGCCTCGCTCCTGCAGAAGCAGGAGGTCGGCGAGCACGCCTGGTAACAGAAGGTGACAGCCGGGTACATATCGCGACAACGGCCGAGCCATGTCGTCGCGCCGCGTAAGTTGGGTGGTTGACGACCTACTTGGGGGCGATGAGCGTGACCGGCAGAGCACTCGCGACGGCCCTTGTCCTGTGCGGCCTGAGCGCCGCCGCCTGCGGCGGCGGCACCGCGGACCTCGCGCGAGATCGTGTGGGAGTCCCACCGGCGGCCGCCACGACCACCCGCCCCGTGACCGGCGACACGGCCGCCCCCCTGACCGGCCCCGCGGCCGGCGCGGCGAGCGGTTCCGCGGCGAGTCCCACCGCGGCCGGAAAACCGCTGAGCGGCAAGGTCGTGGTCATCGACCCCGGTCACAACGGGCAGAACTACCGCCACTCCGCGGAGATCAACAAGAAGGTCAACGTGCTGACCCAGTGGAAGCCCTGCGACACCACGGGCACCGCCACCGCGAACGGCTACAGCGAGGCCGCCTTCACCTGGGACGTCTCCCAGCGCCTGGACAAGATCCTCAAGAGCCGGGGCGCGAAGGTGGTGCTGACCCGCCAGAACAACAACGGCGTTGGACCGTGCATCACCCAGCGGGCCGCGATCGGCAACAAGGCCAAGGCGAACGCGGCGATCTCGATTCACGCCGACGGGGCGGGCCCCGCCAACCACGGCTTCCACGTGATCATGCCGAAGAAGATCAACGGCCCGGTCGACCCGGTGGTCAAGGACTCCGAGAGGCTCGGCATCGACGTGCGCGACGCCATGAAGCGCGGCACCGGCCTGTCGTACTCCACCTACATCGGCAAGGCGGCCCTGGACTACCGCAACGACCTCGGCGGACTGAACCTCTCCACGGTTCCCAAGATCTTCGTCGAGTGCGGCAACATGAAGAACCCGACCGAGGCGGCCAAGTTCCAGCAGGCGGCGTTCCGGCAGAAGATCGCGCTCTCCCTGGCCAACGGGCTGCAGCAGTACCTGACCCACTGAGGCCCGCTCAGCCTCTCGCCGGACCGGCCAGGCCCAGGGACCTGAGGTTGTCCTCGGCCGGGTGGCGGCGCGCGGCCGGACCGGCCGCGAAGGCCCGCAGGATGTTCCCCGTGGCCCTGCGGACGAAGGAGGCGGCCCGTTCCGTGACGCCGTGGCCGCAGCGGGCTCCCCGCATCGCGCACACCCAGCGCATCGTGCCCGAGGAGAACACGGCGGCGCCGCTCGGCACCGTGTAGTAGGCACTGTGCGCGACCGTGGAGCGTCCGCCGCAGTCGACCGGGGAGACGGACAGGACCTCCATCGGGCGAGGCACGCCCGCACCGACCCGGTCGGTCTCCACCCCCACCATGCCGGGGAAGGTGGTGCCGCGCCGCACCCCGGTCCCCTTGAAGATCCAGTTGCCGGGACGCCAGACCACGTAGGCGGACTCGGAGGGGAAGCAGTCGTACATCGGGCCGGTCAGCGAGCTCTCCGGCCTGCCGGTCGCGCGCCACAGGACCGTGTGGGCGTCCTCGGCGGCGTCCTTGTGGCAGACGACCAGGCGGCGGTGGCCCAGAGGCGTCGCGGCGAAACGGATCCGCCAGTAGACGGCGTTGGCTCCGAGGAAGGCGAGGTTGGTGCCGTGGTCACGGGCCGCCTCGACGGTGCGGCGCATGCGTGCCGACCAGTACTCGTCGTGGCCCAGGGAGACCAGGCCCCTTGCCCCGTCGAGGAGGTGCGGGTCGCGGTCGAGATCCGCGCTCGTGACATAGGCGAGCGGGACACCGCTGTGCTCGGCGACCTCGATGGCGTCGCGTTCCATGTCCAGGAAGAGCCGCGCTCCCGATGTGTCGTAGGGGCGGTCGAAGCTGACCGCGCGGGACCTGTCCTCGAAGCCGCCGGGCCCTCTGTAGAGGCTGCGGCCACCCCAGTCGTTGTACGCCTGCCAGGTGGTGACCGCGTTGACGACGACCAGGCGTCCCCTGGTGGAGGTGGACCTGACGGTGAGCGGCACGTAGCGACTGCCTCCGCTGGCGGCGTCCAGCCTGATCAGGTAGGAGCCCTCCGGCCAGCCGGAGGTGTCCACCTCGGGGCCCGGCTTCCAGTGGGCGGCGGTCACCGTGCGGGTGGCGGCGATCGTCCTGGCCGGGGCCTGCCTCATGCCGGGCAGCCCGCTCGCCCGCCAGACCTGCCTGGCCCCGGCTCCGCCGTACCAGCCCATGCGGAAGGCCCTTGCGGTGTAGCGGTCGGCGGTGGTCGAGACGTACAGCCGGAAGCTCTCTCCCGGCGGCACGCTCACCCGGTCGGCGAAGCCCTCGATCTCGTGCTCGGCGCCGCGGTGGCGCACTCGCCAGTCAGGGGTGCCCGGCCTGGCGTTCTCGATCGCGGTGGCGTCCGCCGCCCCGGCGCTCCGCACCGCGGACGCCGACGTCGAGGGAGTGGGCGAGGGCGGCTCCGCGGGCCGCTCGGCGGCGGCGCCACATCCGGCGACCAGCAGTATCGCCATCAGGGTCATCAGCGGTGTACGGGCCGAATGCCAGGACGTTTGGAACATGAGCAGCAGCATGTCCATCGGGAAGATCCTCCGCGTTCCTCCCCCGCCGGTCTTGGGTGGTTCTTGGCCTCATGATCCGGATCAGCAAAGTAAACGGCTTATCCGCCGATGGGTTTGGCATGATGCGAACCATGACTGACCTCCTTCCGCTTCCTGCCGCGTACACGTCTGTGGACGGCTCCCTCGGGCTCTCTCCCGGAGTCGGTGTCCAGGGCCCCGCCGGGCTGGTCGACGCGGTACGGCTCGCACTCGCCGTACTCGACCCGCGTCCCGACGGGGCAGGTGTGATCAGGGTGGAACCCGACGCGTCGCTCGGCGCCGAGTCGTACACCCTGGACGTGACGGCCCAGGGCGTGCGGATCGCGGCCGGAGACCGCGCCGGGGCCTTCTACGCGGGCCAGACGCTCCGGCAGCTGCTCCCCGCCGCGGCGTTCCGCGCGGTGGCGGGGACGGGCTGGAGCGTCCCCCTCGGCCAGGTGCGGGACGCGCCCCGGTTCTCCTGGCGCGGGGTGCACCTGGACGTGGCACGGCACTTCATGCCCAAGCGCGAGGTGCTCAGGATGGTCGACCTCATGGCGGCGCACAAGCTGAACCGCCTCCACCTGCACCTGGTGGACGACCAGGGCTGGCGGGTCGAGAGCCGCAGGCACCCGCGGCTGCACGAGGTGGGCTCGCACCGCCCGCGCACGGTCACCAGCTACTACCGGGAGGACCTCGCCTTCGACGACGTGCCGCACGGCGGCTACTACACGCTGGACGACCTCGCCGAGATCGGCGCCTACGCGCGGGCCCGCGCCGTGACCGTCGTGCCCGAGATCGACGTGCCGGGACACGCCTCGGCGATCCTCGCCGCCTATCCCGAGCTGGACGCCCGCGCCACCGGCGGGCGGCGGCCCGAGCCCTTCCGGGTGCTGGAGCGCTGGGGCATCTCCCCCGCGATCCTGTCCCCGCTGCCCGGCACCGTCGACTTCCTGACCGACGTGTTCGACGAGATCCTGGCGGCGCTGGGCGAGACCCCGTACGTCCATATCGGCGGGGACGAATGCGTGCTCGACGACTGGGCGGCCTCCCCCGAGATCGTCGCCTTCCAGGCGGAGCTGGGGCTGGGAAGCCTCGCCGACCTGCACGCCTGGTTCCTGCGCCGGCTGGCGGACGTGCTGGCGACGCGTGGCAGCCGGGCCGTGGTGTGGGACGAGGCGTTCGTCAGCGGCATGCTCAGACCCGACACGATCGTGATGCCCTGGCGCGGCCCCGGGGTGGCCAGGCGCGCCGCCGCGGCCGGGCACGACGTGGTGCAGACTCCGGTCTTCCCGCTGTACTTCGACTACGCCGAGGCCGCGTCCGAGCTGGAGCCGGTGGCGATCGGCGACGCGATCACCGTCTCGGACGTCGCGGCCTTCGCCCCGGCGCCACCGGAGTGGACGGCCGGGGAGCGGGAGCGCGTGCTCGGGGCGCAGTTCCAGCTGTGGAGCGAGCGGCTGCCCGACGGGCGCGCGGTGGACTACCGGGCCTGGCCCCGGGGGTGCGCGCTGGCCGAGGTCACCTGGTCGGGCTCGGCCGGGGCCGGGTTCGACGCCCGGCTGGAGACGCATCTGGGCCGCCTCGACGCGCTCGGCGTCGAGTACCGGCCGCCGGCCGGCCCGCACCCCTGGCAGCTGGGCGGTACCGGCCATCGGCGGCACCGGCCGGGGGTCGTCAGGGCGGACGAGGCCATGAGGCATCTGGAGGAGAAGACCCACGACGCCGACTCGACCCGGCCCAGCCTCTGACCCCGGCGGGCCGGGGCGGGCCGGGGCGGAGGACCCCTGACCGCCCCGGTCGGCCGGAGAGGACCGGCAGCGGATCAGCCCGCCACCTGGTAGCCGGCCTCCTTGATGGCGGCGCGGATGGCCGCGTCGTCGGGAGAGTCACCGGAGACGTCGACCCTGCCGGTTTCGAGGTCGACGTCGACACCGGTGACGCCGGAGACCTCGCCGACCTCCTCCTTGACCGAGCTCACGCAGTGGCCACAGGTCATGCCGGTGACGGTGTATGTGATCACGCTCATCGTGCCTCCAATGCCCCAAGGTTACCCACCCAGGGTATACCGCCTCCCTGGAGGGGGGGATCAGGCCGCGGTACGGCCGATTATCTGGCGGAGGTCCACCACGCCGTGACGGCGGAGCCTGCGGGCGAGCTCGCGGTTGACGCGATGCGCCCAGAAGGGCCCCTCGTAGATCAGCGCGCTGTAGCCCTGAACGAGCGTGGCCCCGGCGAGCAGGCGTTCCCAGACGTCGTCCACGTCCTCGACGCCGCCTACGGAGACGAGCACCAGGCGGTCGCCCACCCTCGCGCGCAGCCTGCGCAGCACTTCCAGCGACCTGGCCTTCAGCGGCCTGCCGGACAGGCCACCGCTCTGCTGAGCCCGGTCACGCTCCGCGCCGGTCAGCGCCTGCCTGCTGATCGTGGTGTTGGTGGCGATGATGCCGTCGAGACCGAGCTCCAGGGCCAGGTCGGCGACCGCGTCCACATCGTCGTCCGCCAGGTCGGGCGCTATCTTGACCAGCAGCGGGGTGCGCTTGGGGGTGGCGTCGGCGATCTCCTTCACCGCCCGCAGCAGCGGGCCGAGCAGTTCCACGGCCTGGAGGTCGCGCAGCCCGGGAGTGTTGGGCGAGCTGACGTTGACGACCAGGTAGTCGGCCAGTGGAGCGAGCTTTCTGGCGCTGGTCACGTAGTCGTCGACGGCCCCCGACTCGGGCACCACCTTGGTCTTGCCGATGTTGACGCCGACGATCGCCGGAACGCCCCTGGGCCTGCTCAGCAGCCGGGCCGCCGCGGAGGCTCCGGCGTTGTTGAACCCCATCCTGTTGATGATCGCCCGGTTTCCCACGAGGCGGAACAGCCGGGGCCGGGCGTTGCCCGGCTGCGCGTGGGCGGTGATCGTGCCGACCTCGACGTGGCTGAAGCCGAGCGCGGACATGGCCTCCACGCAGCCGGCGTCCTTGTCGAAGCCGGCCGCCAGCCCGAACGGGCCGGGGAAGTGCACGCCGAAGGCCTGCACGCGCAGTGCGGGATCGCGCGGCGCGAGGCTGCGGTGAAGCAGCCTCTTGACCACGGGCATGACCGAGAGGGCACGGAGCGCGCGCACCGTCAGATGGTGCGCGTCCTCCGCGTCGAGGCGGCTGAGGACCTGCGAGAAGACGAATCTGTACATCACCGATCAGGTTAGTGCCCCCACGGGGTAGGGCACGCGCCGGCCAGGTCGCCGGAGTGCCTGATCAGCGGGCATCCATCGGGCTCAGCCCCGTGACGTGAGCAGGATCACCGCATTTCTCCGGCTCCCTCACCGAGCAGCTCGGCTGCGAGGTCGGCGACGCGACGGCGACTGTCCCTGGCCTGCTTGCGCAGGCCGGTGAAGGCCTGGGTGGCGGTCAGGTCGTGCTTTCCCATCAGGTAGCCGATCGCCCGCTCGATGACCACGCGGTAGTCGAGGGCGTACTGGAGCTGCTCGGCCAGCGCGCTCTTCTCCTCGGCGGCCATCGCGGCGGCGAGCAGCTGCTCGATCACGTCCGCGTAGCCGTAGAGGGCTTGAATGTCCGACTCGTCCCACTGGTAAACCGTGGCCTGGTAGACGTTCAACGTACCCACCGGCTCGCTGCCGAGCCGGACGGGCACCCCGGCCACCGCCCGCACCTCCGGGTGGAGCCGGTCGGCGAGTTTCGGCCAGCGCGGGTCGACGCTCACGTCGCTTGAGGTCACCGCGCAATTCTCTTCAAACGCGGAAACGCACGGCCCCTGACCAAGATGGAGCTGCGCGCCCTCAAGACTCCGCCCCGGATCGTCGGTGGCGACCAAATAACGAAGATCCTTGCCCTCCTCCGCGAACATCAACCCCGCACCCGAATACCCGAACAGCGAGTTCACCACGTCCACGGCACGCTCCAACTGATGGACTATGCCTGTGGCGGACGAGGTCGTCCTGAGCTTTCTCAAGCTCGCGACCAGCGCTTCCGGATCAATGTGAGTCATATGTGGGGCGCCTTTCAGCGTCGACCTGGCTACTTGACATGCACACTACGACTGCCCAGAAATAGGAGATCTATTGGCCAGCGTTTGGAGAACCATCACCATGAGCTCACCGAGGCGTTCTCCGGCCCGGACTTTCGCGGGTTGCCATTCATGGCTCATCCGGTCGTAGAAATTCAGGGTGCCGATCAGCTGTTCCTCGGTTCGCAACGGCACCGAGAGCACCGCACGGACCTCCGAGACCCGCGCGGCCACGCCGGGGAACCCGAGGGGTCTGGCCGCCCGCAGGTCGTCGACCGTGACGTCTTCCCCTCGGGCCAGGCTCTCGATGGCCGGCCCGGAACCGATCTGCTCCTGGATCAGCTCCAGGCGCCGGCCGTGGTCGTCGGAACCGCCGATCGCTCGCAACCGGTCGTGGTCGTCTATCAGCATGAGCGCCGCGCCGTCGGCGCCGAGAACGTCGGCGAGAGCACCGAGGGTGCGATCGATGAGCCGGGAGAGTTCGAGGGCCTGTGTCATGGGCGGGCTTCCTCCACGTCGAGGTAGCTCCGCGGACACAGGGCGGAATGATCTGCGGATCAGAGCCTAGTGCTGCCCGATGACTCCGGCCAAGCGGTTCCTCTCCCTGGCCACATATCGCCGTCAACACATCGTTAAGCGTTCGGCAAACAGAGATCGGCAGGGTGGGTACATGAACACCCTGTCACGTTCGGCCATCGCCCGGCGGCGGCGCACCCTGGCGCACATCGTGCTCCGCGACCTCGCGGAAACCGGTGATGTCACAGTCCCTGTCTGGTGGGAGGAGGAGATCCAGCGGGAGTTCGACGGACTCGGCGGGTTTCTGGCCGAGCTGAGCCGGCAGTGGTGGACCGCCTACGCCGCGCATCTGGACGCGCTGATCGAGCTCGGCGTCGACGACCCGTCCCAGGCATGGGACGACGTCGCGGCGCAGATGCCGCAGCTACGGGCCGTCCTCGACGCCTACACGGACGAGGCGGCACTCGCCGAGGCCGAGCGGCGGCACTGCGACGTCCTGCGCTGGACCACCCGGCGCGAATCCCGGCCCGCGGCCTGAGGCTTTACCCGAAGTGGAAAGAATATTCACCGGAAATCGGGTAGCCATGAACGATGGTCCGAACTGTCCAAGGTGAGTCACCAGCGCACGGAAATCCCGATGACAACTCCGCCGACCTGCGCCTGGGCATACGCCTGACGCTTGCGGTGGTGGCGGTGGCGATCTTCACGGTGCCGTTCGTGGTCCTGCTCGTGCTCGTGAAGACCTCCTCCTCACCGCTCAGGAGCTTCGACGAGAGCATCGCCCTCCAGCTGCACGCCCAGGCACTGGAGCACCCCGGCTACACGGCTTTCCTCAACGTGGCGACCGAGGTGTTCGGCCCCTGGACATGGCGTGGGCTGGTGCTGCTGACCGCCGCCTGGCTCTGGTACCGGGGCGCGCCGCGGCTGGCCGTCTGGGCGGTCGCCACGATCACCTTCGGCGGCCTGCTGAACCTCGCGATCAAGGGGATCGTCGACCGCGCCCGGCCCGACCTGCCCGATCCGGTGGCCTCGGCGCCCGGCGCCTCCTTCCCCTCCGGCCACGCGATGGGCGCCGCGCTGGGCGCGTGCATCCTCGTGCTCATCCTGCTGCCCTTCCTGCGGACTCCGGCCTCCCGGATCGCCGCCTGGATCGTCGCGGCGGTCGTCGTGGTGTTCGTCGCCTACAGCCGGGTGGCGCTCGGCGTCCACTGGACCAGCGACGTCGTCGCCGGGGTCGCGCTGGGCGTGGTGGTCGTGGTGGGGACGGCCGCGGGCTTCGAGGCCTGGCGCCGGGGAGAGGGCCGCAAACCCGTCGAGCCGCCCATGGAGGGCATCGAACCCGAGGCGTTCCGGTGAGGCCATTCGGGGTAGCTGGCGCGCCATGTCAAAAATGTCGTTGGATTTCAGAGGCGTGACGCGCCTCATCCTGGTGCCGCTGGCCATCATGGCCGCCCTGACGATCGGCGTCGGACTCCTCATCACCAAGATCCTGCAGACGACGACCCTCGTGGCGAACGACCAGGGGGTCAACGAGCAGCTGGCCCAGGGCCGCACCGCCTACTGGAGCTCGATCACCGACGTGGTGTCGGGCCTGTCCGACACCCCGGTGATCATCACTGCGACCGCGTTGCTCGTCATCGGCTTCCGGCTGGTCTTCGGGCGCTGGAACGAATCGATCTTCCTCGCGCTGGCGGTCTTCTCCCAGTCGGCGATCTTCCTGCTGGCCACCGTCTTCGCCCAGCGCAAGCGACCCGCCGTCGAGCATCTCGACCCCGCCCCGCCCACCTCCAGCTTCCCCTCGGGCCACACCAGTGCCGCTGTCGCCTTCTACTGCGGCGTCGCCCTGGTGCTGACCGTCCACACCCACCGCTACAAGATCCTGAACGTGCTGTGGTGGCTGGTCGGCCTGGGCATCCCCCTCGGCATCGGCTACTCGCGCATGTATCGCGGCATGCACCACCTGAGCGACGTGAGCTGGGGCTTCCTGCTCGGCCTGGTCTGCATCGCGGTGGCGGCCAACGCGCTGCTGTTCCGGCCGGTGGTGCGGGAGAGGGAGAAGGCCCCGAGACCACGGGGAGACGCCCGGTCGTACCAGGAATCAGCCGAGGGGTGAGAGACATTCCCCACCCGCGGGATCGCTTCACATGAGACCGTTATGAAGCAGCGTCACCAAGTCTCACATCTGTCACTTGGGGTCGCTCAATGATCGCCCTGCGCTACGAAGTAAGATAGAAACCCCAATAGGGAGATTCACCTCTCTCCGGCGGGGCACGAGCAGCCAGCCGGCCGGACAGAGAGACGTTCGACGGCTACCCTCAAGGAAGGAAGCCGGCCATGGATCATCAGTCCGTCGTCTGCGTCAAATGTACGGGCGTTCTCCTCGCCACCGACTCCCGCACCTACACGGCACAGCGAGGTCGCCTGATCCTGACCAACGGCTACTGCGGCTGCCCTGCCGCGCAGGCCCCTGCCGAGCAGGCCACCGAGCAGCAGCAGCCCCAGCCCGTCGCGGAGCAGCCCGTCGCGCACCCGCAGCCCGCGCACACCCCTCAGCAGAACGCACAGCCCGCAGGCCAGAACTCGATGGTGGTCGCCTAGCGACATCCGCGGAGGGAGCGGTCGCGGCGTCGGGGGGCGTGCGCGACGGCTCGGCCACTCAGCGGCCCCGCGTGTTCAGCCGCTGAGTCCCCAGGCCAGCACCACCGACAGACCGCTCGTCGCGAGCAGGCCGACGAGCACCACTATCGCAATCACCCGACGGTTCATACCCGAAAGCCTAGCCAGGCCGTTCGGGTGCTCTCGCACGTCCGCGTGCGGTCTGACTGCTCCTACGTCTCCTACGTCGGCCAGGCGGTCGGGATGAACTGCTCTCGCTCCGCGCGGATGATGTGGATCACCGCGTTGATGAGTGCCAGGTGGGTGAACGCCTGGGGAAAGTTGCCGAGGTGGCGCCCGGTCACCGGGTCGATCTCCTCGGCGTAGAGCCCGAGGGCGCTGGCGAAGGAGAGGACCCTCTCGCAGAGCCTGCGGGCCCGGGTGTACTCCCCGATATCGGTCAGCGCCGAGACGAGCCAGAACGAGCAGATCGTGAAGGTGCCCTCCTCGCCCGACATGCCGTCGTCCGTGTACTCCGTCCTGTAGCGCAGGACCAGGTCGTCGGCTGTCAGCTCGTCGGCGATGGCCAGAACGGTGGCACGGACCCGGGGATCACTGGCCGGCAGGAAGTGCACCAGCGGGATGAGCAGGAGTGACGCGTCGAGAGCGTCGGAGTCGTAGTGCTGCTTGAACACGCCTCGCTCGCTGACGCCGTTGGCGCACACGTCGGCGTGGATCTCGTCGGCGATCGCCTGCCAGTGCGCGGCCAGCTCGAACTCCTCCCTGAGCAGGGCGAGCCGGGTGCCCCTGTCGATCGCCACCCAGCACATGACCTTCGAGGAGGTGAAGTGCCGTGGCTCTCCGCGCACCTCCCATATGCCCCGGTCGGGCTCCTGCCAGTGTCTGATGGCCGACTCGACCTGTCGCTTCAGGACGGGCCAGATCCGCTCGTCCAGGCGGTCCCGCGACCGGGTGTGGATGTAGAAGGAGTCGAGGACGGCACCCCAGACGTCGTTCTGGCGGTGCTGGTAGGCGTCGTTGCCGATCCGGACGGGCCTGGCGCCCTCGTATCCGTGAAGATGGTCGAGAACGTGCTCCTTCAGCTCACACTCACCGTCGACGCCGTACACGATCTGGAGCTCCTCGTCCCGCTCCGCGACGTCGGCGATGAACCAGAAGAAGTCGTCGGCCTCCCAGTCGAAGCCCAGCGTGTAGAGGCCCCAGAGGGCGAGGGTCGAGTCCCTGATCCAGGAGTAGCGGTAGTCCCAGTTGCGGCTGCCCCCCGGGGTCTCGGGCAGGGAGGTGGTCGCCGCCGCGACGAGCGCGCCCGTCGGGGCGAAGGTCAGGCCCTTGAGGGTGAGGGCGCTGCGCTCCAGGTAGCTCCGCCAGTGGTGGTCGGGAAAGTTTCCCCTGGCGAGCCAGTGCTGCCAGTGGTGGGCGGTCCACACCAACCGCTCGTAGGCCTCCTCGAAGGTGTACGGCGGCTCGTGCACGGTCCACGACAGCGCGCAGAAGCGCGTGTCCCCCTCCTTCAGGAGGGTGCGCGCCGTCGCTCGCCCGGCCTCGAACCCCAGCCGCAGGTCCGTGGTGAGCCTGAGCTCCAGGCTCTGCCCCGCCGCCCTCGCGACGCCCTGGTGGTAGCCCCTGTCGGTGTACGACCAGCGGGCGGGGATGCGGCCGTAGTCGAACATCGGCTCGCAGCCGAGCGTGACCTGTGCCTCCCCGCTGACGCAGCGCGCCGTGCGGAGCAGCACGTGGGAGGCGTCGTAGTCGGTCGGCGCCCTCCGGTGCGTGTGGGAGAGCTCCTCGTGGTGGTGCCAGGGTCCCACCAGGAGCAGGTCGCGCACGATGATCCAGCCGGTGGGCGTGCCCCAGCTGGTCTCCAGGATCATGGTGCCGGGCAGGTAGCGGCGCGCGGCGGGCACCCTCAGATCCGCGGGACCGAACCTGAAGCCTCCCGCGCCCCGATCGAGGATGGCGGCGAAGACGCTGGGAGAGTCCATCCTGGGCAGGCAGAGCCACTCGACGTTCCCGCTCGGCGCGATCAGCGCGGTGACCTCACAGTCGGACAGGAACGCGTAGTCGGCGATGGGCGGGAAGGGAGAGGGGCCGTGCAGCGCGCTCACCGATGGATCCGCTGTCATGAGCCCTTTCCTCCCCTCGGGTCGCCCTGCTCGGGAACACCTGCCGTCACGCCCACCGGTTCCGGGATTTCCGGTCCGCGGCGGGGAACCAGGCTGTCCGCTTCGCCAGGCCCCCCGCCCGCCGGCCCCCCGGGTCAGGTGGTGGTCTCCACCATCTCCTGGAATTCCCCGGGAAGCTGTGCCAGAACATGATCGAAAACTTCGTCGTCGACCATCTCGCGCACCGTGACCAGAACGGCCCGCACCCCGGCGGTGGCCTCCTTCATGGTCAGGCCGGTGCGCTCGCTGACCCGGGTGACGAAGTCATGCAGCCCGAAGTCCTCGCCCCTGTCCCGTACGTGAAGCGAACCCCGCAGGGGTTCCGGCAGTGATGTCGCGAGACGCCTGGCCTCCCCCGCGCTCAGCTGATCTCCCAGCATCTCCACAGTCGCGCGAGCGAGGTCTTCCGCCTCCTGGCGCGACAGGGCCGCGCGCTCCGCCACGGCGCGAATGAAGTCCTTGTATTCCATGTCGTCCCCCTCGACCGGCTAGCCTTCCCGGTCGGTACGAGAATGAACACCCAGGTCACGACCTGTGTCGAGGACTTCCTGCCCGGGGAGCCGGCTACCTCGCCCCGGCACGGTGCTCCTGCGGGCTGACCCCGCGTACCCGCTTGAAGGCCGTGCTGAGCGCGAACGAGCTGCCGTACCCGACCTGAGCGGCCACCGCGCCGACCGTGGCGTCGGTCTCGCGCAGCAGGTCGGCGGCCATGGCCAGCCGCCAGCCGGTGAGGAAGGCCATCGGGGACTCGCCGACCAGCTCGGTGAAACGGCGGGCCAGGGCCGCGCGGGAGACGCCGGCCCCGGCGGCCAGGGCGGCCACGGTCCAGGGGTGGGCGGGGTTGTTGTGCAGCATGCGCAGGGCCTTGCCCACCACGGGATCGCTGTGCGCCCGGTACCAGGCGGGGGCCCCGGCCTCGGGACGGGAGAACCAGGCCCGCAGGACGGCGATGAGCAGCAGGTCGAGCAGCCGGTCGAGAACGGCCTCCTGCCCCGGCTCGTCCTTGACGATCTCGTCGGCGAGCAACGGGATGATGGGGCAGTTCCAGGCGCCTTCCGGCAGGACCAGCAGCGTGGGCAGCGCCTCCAGTAGACGCCGGCTGATCTCCCCGCGCATCTGGTAGGCGCCGGTGAGGATCACCGTCGACCCGTCCGGGCTGTTGCCCCAGGTGCGGACGCCCAGATCCATCGCCTGAGCCAGGTCCCGCCCGTCGAGGGTGGTGCAGTGCTGCCCGGGGTGGATCACCACCTGGGGAGACGTGGCCGGGTCGTCGGCGACGGTGTAGGGATCGGGACCGCGGATGATCGCGACGTCCCCGGGGCCCAGGCGCACCGCGTCACCGCCGTCGGGGACCACCCACGCCTCGCCCCGCACCATGGCCGCCAGGGCGAGCGGCGCCCGATCCTGGATGCGGAGGGACCAGGGCGGGCTCAGGATCGAGCGGAGCAGGAACGCTCCCCGGGCTCTCGGCCCGTCCAGGAGGTCGGTGAGTGCGTCCACGGACTCACTCTAGACGTTGGAACATGGAATTGCGCTTCTCAACCATGGACCGTCTCAGCATTGCCCGGTTCACTGGTGGTATGACGGAGAACACGCACGAGAAGAGCACGACGCTGGTCCTCGGAGGCACCGGCAAGACCGGCCGCCGGGTGGTGGAGCGGCTCACCGCGCGCGGCCTGCCGGTGCGGGTCGGTTCCCGCTCGGGCGAGCCGCCGTTCGACTGGGAGGACCAGGCGACGTGGGCGGCCGCGCTGCGGGGGGTGGGGTCGGTGTACCTGGTCTACTACCCGGACCTGGCGTTCCCCGGGGCCGCGGACTCGGTCCGCTCGTTCGTCTCGCGGGCGGTCGGGAGCGGCGTCCGACGGCTGGTGCTCCTGTCCGGCCGGGGCGAGGAGGAGGCCCAGGTGAGCGAGCGGACGGTCAGGGAGTCCGGCGCCGAGTGGACGATCCTGCGGGCGAGCTGGTTCTGCCAGAACTTCAGCGAGGACTACCTGCTGGAGCCGGTCATGGGCGGCGAGATCGCGTTCCCCGCGGGGGACGTGGCCGAGCCGTTCGTCGACGCCGAGGACATCGCGGACGTCGCGGTCGCGGCGCTGACCGAGGACGGGCACGCGGGCGAGCTCTACGAGCTGACCGGTCCCCGGCTGCTGACCTTCGCCGACGCGGCCGCGGAGATCTCCAAGGCGACCGGCCGCGAGATCGGCTACCTGCCGGTCTCCCCCGGGGAGTACGCGGCCGGGCTGGTCGAGCACGGCGTACCGGCCGGGTACGCGGCGCAGTTGGCCGGGCTCTTCACCGATGTCCTGGACGGCCGCAACGCCCACCTGACGGACGGCGTCCGGCGTGCCCTGGGCAGGGAGCCCAGGGATTTCACCGACTACGCGCGAGAGGCCGCCGCCACCGGCGTCTGGGGCGGCTAGCGGGACGGCGGCGAGCGGGGCGCACGGGTGCCGCCCCGCCCGGGTTCCGCCACGGTCGCGATCTCAGTCGCGGTCGCTCTGGACCGACGGCCCGGTGGCGGCGAGCCGGGCGCACGGGTGCCGCCTCGCGTCGGTTCCGCCCGCCCGGGAACCCGGTGGCGGCGAGCGTGTCCGCTCCCGCCGCCGGAGTTTCGACGACAGTCATGGAGGATGTGATGTTGATGCTGTTCCGAGGCGTCGCGCTGGTCGCGGCGACGATCACCGTGGGGCTCATGGCGGGCCTCTTCTACGCCTACACCTGCTCCGTCATGCCCGGCCTGGGCCAGACGGACGACCGGACCTTCGTCGGCGCGATGCGGCGGATCAACGTGGCGATCCTCAACGGCTGGTTCGCCGTCTGCTTCGGCGGCGCGCTGGTGCTGACCGTCCTGGCCGCGCTGCTCCACCTCCACCGGGAGGGACGCCCCGTGCTGCCCTGGATCGTGGCCGCGCTCGTCCTGTACGTGGTGGTGCTCGTCATCACCATGCGGGTCAACGTGCCGCTCAACAACGCGCTCGACGCGGCCGGGGAGCCCGACGGCGTCGCCGACCTCGCGGCGGTGCGCGAGCGGTTCGAGGCGATGTGGGTTCGCTGGAACCTCGCCCGCACCGTGGCGTGCGTCGCCGCCTTCGGCTGCCTTGCCTGGGCCCTCGTGCTGTACGGGCGCATCGGGCCATCGGGCGGCTCGTGACCCGGGCGGGCTGCCCGCCCGCGCCCACCACCGGGAGCCCTCGCCGGGGAGACCTCACCCGGAGGACTCCGGGCGGTGACCGTATGGGGAACCAGCCGGCCCCTGCTAGAGAACTGCCAGAAAAGCGTGCCACGATCCCCTCCGTACGCGAGCGCCTCCCCCACCGCCGAGCTCACCGGAGGGAACATGGAAAGGATCGACATCAGCCACCGCCTGCGAGGGCCGGTCGTCGCGACGATCACCGCGCTCGCACTGACCGCCGGGGCGGCTCCCGCCCTGGCCCGGACGGCGCCGGTCTCCTTCACCCCGGCCGCCACCAGGGCGGACTCCTCCGACCTCATGTGGCCGTCGGCACATCCGGTCGAACTGCGGAGCGCCCCCAGGCGGCTCTCCGTGACCTACACCTACAAGGGACGCGAGCACACTCTTGACAGCTTTCTCGCACGAACGAAGACCAACGGCTTCGTCGTCCTGGACGGCCAGAAGATCGTGAACGAGCGCTACGTCCAGGCCGATCCCGATACCCGGTTCCAGTCCTGGTCGATGGCGAAGTCCTTCACGTCGGCCGCGGTCGGCATCGCCCTGCACGAGGGGCACATCCGCTCGATCGACGACCCGGTGACCGGCTACCTGCCCGAACTACGCGGCTCGGGCTACAACGGAGTGTCCATCCGCGACCTGCTCCGGATGTCGTCGGGAATCGACTGGGACGAGCGCTCCGATGTGCCTGACCTGCACATGAGCGCCATCCGGGGCCAGTCGGTCACGAAACTGGCGGCGCGGCAGGTACGCGGCTGGAAACCCGGCAGCAGGTTCGAGTACACGAGCATGAACTCCTTCGTGCTCGCCAAGCTCGTCAGCCGCGCCACGGGCACGCCGTACCACCGGTACGTGGAGAAGAAGATCTGGAAGCCCGCCGGCATGGCGTCCACGGTACGCGTCGACAGCGACTCAGGCGGCGACAGCCTCGGCTACTGCTGCTACCACGCCACCGACCGCGACTTCGCCCGGTTCGGCCTGCTCTACCTCCGCGACGGGCGGGCAGGAGGGCACCAGGTGGTTCCGCGCTCCTGGGTCAGGAAGTCGACCACACCCTCCGCTTCCTTCAGCCCCGGCTACGGGCTGCACTGGTGGCTCGGCGGCGACGGCCGGGGCGACTTCATGGCCGCCGGGCTCGGCGGGCAGTACATCTACGTCTCGCCCAGGCACGGGGTGGTCGTCGTCAAGTCGGCCCGCTCCGCCTCGGACCAGAACCAGGGCGAGACGCTGGCCGCGTTCCGCGCCGTGGCCGCCGAGGTGGCGAGAACCCGCTGACGCCGGCCCGGCCGCGGGAGGACGCCCCAAGGACGTGTTCTGTGGATCTTCGCCTGTGCTGCGGATCGGCCGGACGGACGCCCCGCACGGCGGAGGAGGAGCTCATGACGGAGTCATGGGCGACGACGACAACGCCGCGGGGCGCCGTCCGGGCAGTACGCCTAGCGTGATCCGCCGCGCAGCAGCTCGACGATCGCGCCGATGTCGGCGTCGCCCCAGCCGCGCTCGGCCGCCTCCTCGTAACGCCGCTCGACCAGCCGGGCGACGGGCAGCTCAAGACCGCTCGACTCGGCCAGCTCTGCGGCGAGCCGCACGTCCTTGGCGGCGAGCCTCGTCGTGAACCACCCCTGGTGGTCGCCGGCCAGGACGTCGTCGATCCGGTTGTGCAGGGCGGGCGCGACGGTGGGCCACTGGAAGAGGAAGTCGTGCAGCAGCACGTTGTCGAGGCCGGCGGCCTGGCTCGTGGCCGTCACCTCGGCGAGCGCCGCGATTCCGGACATGAGCAGGTAGTTGTTCAGCAGCTTGAAAGCGAGCGCGGCGCCGGGGTCGGCGCCGCAGTAGGAGTAGGAGGCGAAGGCCTCCGTCCACACCGGCTTCAGCTCGTCGACGAGGTCGCGCTCGCCACCCACCAGGACCGTGGCCCTCCCCTCGGCGACGGCCGAGGGACCGCCGAGCACGGGGGCCGCCACGAATCGGCCTCCCGGCACCAGGTCCCGCATCTCGCGGGCCGTGGCCGGGGCGACGGTGCTCAGGTCGGCCACGACCGGCCTGGTCGACTCGATCGGGCCTGCCTGGACGAGCTGGGCCATCACCTCGCGGACCGCCCGGCCGTCGGCGAGCGACAGCAGCACCGCATCGGCCGCCCGCACCGCCTCTCCAAGCGAGGCCGCCTCGACGGCGCCGAGGCTGACCGGCTCGTCCGCCCGGCCCGGCGTGCGGTTCCACACCGTGACCTGGAAACCGAGCCCCAGCAACCGCCGGGCCAGCGCCCGCCCCATCATGCCCATCCCGAGCACGGCAACGCGCATAGGTCATCCCCCCTCCACGTCATTATGCTCACCGGGGTTCTGGCGGCCGTGCCGCCACGCGGATCACCGTCCATCCCCCCGGCCAGGGCGTCAGAACGGGTAGACGTGGGTCTCGGTGGCCTTGACCGACGCCCAGATCCGCTGTCCGGGGGTGAGGTCGAGGTCGGCGACGGCGGCGGGGGTGACGTCGGCCGCGGCGGCGATCGGCCCGGCCAGGTGGATGCGGATGCTGTCGCCGTGCCGTTCGATGCCCTCGATCGTGGCCTGCCAGAGGTTGCGCGGGCTGCCGTCGGGACGGGTCCGATACAGCGCGACCGCGCTGGGCGGGAAGGCGACGAACGCGGGGCCCTCCAGATGCTCGGCGACGCTGAAGAGCACCTCTCCGACGGAGACCTGCTGTCCGGCGGCGGTGCCCCGGTAGAGGTTGAGGCCGACCAGGCGGGCGACGTAGTCGGTACGCGGGCGCCGGGCGACCTCGGCGGGGGTGCCCTGCTGCACGACGGCGCCGTTCTCGATGACGACCAGGCGGTCGGCGAGCACCATGGCGTCCAGCGGATCGTGGGTGACCAGGACCGTCGCGCCGCCGAAGTCGGCCAGGTGGCGGCGGAGCTGGGAGCGGATCTCCAGGCGGGTGTGGGCGTCCAGGGCCGCCAGCGGCTCGTCCATCAGCAGCAGGCGAGGCTCCACCGCGAGGGCGCGGGCCAGCGCGACGCGCTGGGCCTGACCGCCGGAGAGCTGCCGGGGTTTCATCGTGGCGTGCCCGGCCAGGCCGACGCGCTCCAGCCAGACCGCGGCCCCCCGCCGTGCCTCCGTCCTGGAGGCGCCACGGCAGCGGGGCCCGAAGGCGACGTTGTCCAGCGCGGACAGGTGCGGGAAGAGCAGGTAGTCCTGGAAGACCACGCCGATCGGGCGTCGTTCGGCCGCCAGGGTGTGCAGCGCCTCGCCGTCCAGGCTGATCTGCCCGCCGGACAGGGCGGTGAGCCCGGCCAGCGCGCGCAGCGCCGTGGTCTTGCCCGCGCCGTTGGGGCCGAGCAGGGCGACGACCTGTCCCGCGGCGACCTCCAGCTCGATGTCCAGGTGGAAGCGGGGCCTGGTGACGACAAGACGGGCGTTCAGCGTCACGGGGCACTCACCCACCGCTCGCGCAGGCCGGCCAGGATGATCACCGAGACGGCGAGCAGGACGAGGCTGAGCACGATCGCGGCCTCGGGTTCGGTCTCCAGGGCGAGGTAGACGGCCAGCGGCATGGTCTGGGTCCGGCCGGGGAAGTTGCCGGCGAAGGTGATGGTGGCGCCGAACTCGCCGAGCGCGCGGGCCCAGCACAGCACGGCTCCGGCGACGATGCCGGGGGCGATCAGGGGCAGGGTGACACGGCGGAAGATGATCCAGCGGGACGCTCCCAGCGTCGCGGCGGCCTCCTCGAAGCGCAGGTCGGCCGCGCGCAGCGCGCCCTCGACGCTGATGACCAGGAACGGCATGGCGACGAACGCCTCGGCGACGACGACTCCCGCCGTGGTGAACGGCAGGGTGATGCCGAAGGTGGCGTCCAGCCACTGGCCGATCAGGCCGCGCCGCCCCAGCACGAGCAGCAGGGCGACCCCGCCGACCACCGGGGGCAGCACGAGGGGAACCGTGATCAGCGCCCGCACCAGGCGGCGGCCGGGGAAGTCGACACGGGCCAGCAGCCAGGCCAGCGGCACGCCGAGGAGCAGGCATACCAGCGTGGCCAGGGTCGCGGTCACCAGCGACAGGCGCAGCGCCTCCAGCACATGGGGCTCGCCCAGCCTCTCGACCAGCGTGGACCAGGGGGCGCGCACCAGCAGCCCGGCCAGCGGCAGCGTCAGGAAGATCATGCCGACCACCGCGGGCAGCACCAGCACCCAGGGCAGGCGACCCGCCACCCCACCGGAAGAGGCACCCGCCGTACCGCTGGGCGGACCGCCCGCCACGCCACGTGCCCCGCCGCTCATCTGGCTGTCAGCCCGCCGTACGGGCGTGGTCGGGGATCTCCACGACGACGTTGGTGGACTTGATCACGGCGACCGCCATCACCCCCACCTCCAGGCCCAGCTCGTCGGCGGCCTGGCGGCTCATCAGCGACACCACCCGGTAGGGACCCGCGGCGATCTCCACCTGGGCCATCACCGCATCCTTGATCACCTCGGTCACGATCCCGCGGAAACGGTTCCGCGCCGAGGAGAGCCCCGAGCCGTTCTCGGACTCGATCTGGGCACGCGCGAACGCCGCCAGATCCGCACCCGCCACCATCCGGTGACCATGCTCGTCCCGCCGGGCCGCGAGCCGCCCGGCGTCCACCCAGCGGCGGACGGTGTCGGGACTCACCCCCAGCAGCGCGGCGGCCTCACTGATCCGAAACGTCGTCACAACAATCACCATACCTTTGCATATGCAGGTCTTTATCCCCATATCTCATGGCAGACGCACACCCCAGGGCGGGCGCACCATGATCTGGCACCTCATCTTCACCCTCCGGGGGAGCCGGACGACCCGGTTGAGCCCTCCCGCTCACCCGTCGTCATGTTCGGCGATTCCCCTGCCGGGCTCACCCGGCATGGTTCCGGTGTTCGAAACGGTCAGGGCCCGGCCGGCGCCTGCCCCGGCCGGGGAGCGGAGGAGTCACTTCGGAGGTCCTCGTCAGTCATCGGTCAGAACGGTTCCGAGGCTCAGCGCGAGCCGGCGGGCGAGCCCGGTGTTGCGGCGGTGGCCGAGCCGCTGGACGGCCAACTCCAGAGCCTTTCGCTCACCGACGACGACCACCCAGGACCGCGCCCGGGTGATCAGGGTGTAGAGCAGCTTGCGGCGGAGCATGACGCCGCCGGACTCGGTGACCAGGGGCGCGACCACGAAGGGATACTCACTGCCCTGGGAGCGGTGGATGCTGATGGCGTACGTGTGGGTCAGCTCGTCGAGCTCGCCGAAGCCGTACTTCACGATCTGCCCGTCGTCGGTGCGAATCTCGACGAGCCTCTCCTCAGGGGTGATGGCGGTGACCGTGCCGGTGTCTCCGTTGAAGACACCCTTGTCGTAGTTGTTGCGGATCGGCATGACCCGGTCGCCGACCCGGAAGACCGAGGCACCCGACCAGTGCTCCGCGACTCCCTCGCGAGCCGGGTTGAGCCGCTCCTGGATCATCCGGCCGATCTCGGCGGTCCCGGTCAGGCCCCTGCGCATCGGGCACAGCACCTGGACCTGGTCCGGACTCACCCCCTGCTTGCGCGGGATCGCCACCGTCGCCAGGTGCATCACCCGCTCGGCGACCTGCTCGGGGTCGTCGACCTCCTCGAACCAGAAGCCCCCGCCACCGGGGATCGGAGGCACCTCTCCGGTCCGGATCCGGTGAGCGGCCCTGATGATCCCGCTCCCCTCGGCCTGGCGGAAGACACGGGTCAGCCGGATCCGCGCGATCTCCTCGACACGCAGCAGGTCGGCCAGCACGCTGCCAGGGGCGATGCTGGGCAGCTGGTCACTGTCGCCCACGATCAGCAGGTGACTGCCCACCGGGATGGCCGCGGTGAGCCGGGTGGCCAGGTGCAGGTCCAGCATGGAGGCCTCGTCGACCACGATCAGGTCGGCCTGCGCGGGTGTCTGCTCGAACAGCGCACCGCTGTCGGAGTCCGGTTGGTGGGCCAGCATCCGGTGCACGGTCATCGCGGGCATGCCGGTGAGCTCCGACAGGCGCTTGGCCGCCTTGCCGGTCGGCGCGGTAAGGGTCACCGAGCCGCCCATCGCCTTCGCGGTCGCCGCGATGGTCCTGACGGTATGGCTCTTCCCGCAGCCCGGACCGCCGGTGATGATGGACACGGTGCTGGTCAGCGCCATGTTCACCGCCGCCCGCTGATCCTCGTCCAGCCCGGCATCCTCCTGGAAGGCGCGCATCGGCAGCGTCGAAGTGGCCTGGATGAGCCTGGTCAGCTGGGCGGTCAGGGTGAGTTCGCGGCTGTGGGTCTCCTTCAGGTACACCACGGCCTGCCCCGCCTCGTCGGGCGACACCTCGACGACCACCCTGCGGTCGGCGACGAGGGCGTCGAGCATCCGGCGGACGAGGTCGTGGTCCTGCTCGACCAGTTCCGCGGACCGGGTGACCAGGGCGATCAGCCGTACGAAGCAGTGCCCGTCGCGGCTGGCCGCCGTCTCCAGCCTGTCCAGGATCGCCGCCTTGATCCGCTGCGGGCTGCTCTCGGAGACCCCGGAGCGCAGGGCGATCCGGTCGGCCGTGGTGAACGCGATGCCCCTGACCTTGCCGATGAGCCGGTACGGATCGGAGGTGAGGATGTCGCCCGACTCGGCTCCGAACACCTGGTAGATCTTGGCCGCGAGCAGCGGGCTGATCCCGAACCCCTGCAGGGTCACCATCAGCTCGGCGATCGCCTTCTGCTCCTGCCACGCGTCGGCGATCTGGGCCTGCCGCGCGGGGCCGATGTTGACGACCTCGGTGAGCCGTCCGGGTTCGGTGTCGATGACGGTCAGCGTCGTGTCACCGAAGTGGCTGACGATGGCGTGGGCGAGCCTCGGCCCGATACCCCGGATCAGACCGGAGCCCAGATAGATCCGGATGGCCCTGACCGTGGCCGGGACCAGCCGCTCGCACGCCGTGACCTCGAAACGCCTGCCGTGACGCGGATGCTCGCCCCACGCGCCGATGAGCCGGAGCGTCTCTCCCGGCTGGACCCCGCCCAGAGCCCGGCCGGAGGCGACGAAGCCGGGCATGCCCTCGGCGCTCATCCGCGCGATCGTGTACTCGTCCTCCCGGACGTACACCAGCTGCTCGACAGACGCCTCCACGACAGAGAGCCAACCCTCCTCTTCACCCTTCGCGCATCAGACTAGGTGACCCGCTATCCCCGCAAGGCGTCATGCCCCGGGCATCACGCGGCCGGCGAGGCGGGTCAGGGTCACCGGTGGTTATTCTGACGGCAGGGACGCGGCGACCAGGGGGCGCGAATGGCCAGACCCGGGATGCGGGCGACCGTGCGCGACATCGCGGCGGAGACGGGTCTGTCGATCGCCACCGTCTCGCGGGTCCTGAACGGGCAGACCAATGTCGCCCCGCACACCCGGGAGCTGGTGTTACAGGCCGTCGGCCGCCTCGGAGAGCAGGCCCCCCGGCCGCGCGCGAGGCAGGAGGCGATGGCCGGCGGCACGATCTACGTGCGCTGCCCCTACCTGCTGACCGACTATTTCGGGCTCATCGTCTCCTCCGTCGGGGAGACCGTCGAACTGCACGGCGGGCAGATGATCCTGAGCACCGGAGAGTCCGCCCAGCACACCCCGGTGCTCTCCGGCCTGCCCGACCGCCTCGACATCGCGGGCGCGATCCTGATCCTTCCCCCGGAGTCGGGTGACGAGCTCGTACGGCTCCGTGACCGGCGCTTCCCCTTCGTGGTGATCGACCCCAGGACACCCCCTCCCAAGGACATCGTGGCGGTGTCGGCGGCGCACTTCGCCGGTGCGCGCAGGCTGATGGCGCACGTGGTCGAGCTCGGTCACCGCCGGGTCGGCATCATCGGCGGTCCGGTGAAGTGGCTGCCCAGCGAGGCCAGGCTGGCCGGCTACACCGCGTCGCTGGCCGACGTCGGTGTTCTGCCCTCGGCCGAGTTGCTGCGCAACGTGCCGGAGCCCAACACGGAGAACGGCTACCGCGCGGCCTGTGAACTACTCGACCTGCCCGAGCGGCCGACGGCCCTGGTCGCGTTCAACGACAAGATGGCGGTCGGCGCGCTGTGGGCGGCGGCCGAGCGTGGCCTGAGCGTCCCCGGCGACCTCTCGGTCGCGGGTTTCGACGACATCGACATCGGCAGGGCGACCCTGCCGATGCTGACCACGGTGCGCCAGCCCCTGCAGGAGATGGGCCGGATGGCGGTCACGCTGCTGACGCGGCTGCTCAGCCGGCACAGGCTGGAGGCGCTGCACGTCTCCCTGGGGACCGACCTGGTCGTCCGCGGCTCCACCGGACCCGCCCCTTACTGATTGTTTCATTTGTTTCAGCACTGACTCGCCCCTGGCAAAGCGCGCGCGAAGCCCTGTAATTCTGGCCTTGACAACCAATTCCCGACCGTGTTGTTCTTCTCTGTAACAGACAGGTTTCTTATTTGTTACATTTGTTACAGTGACGGCTCCCGGGGTGCCGAATGTGACCCGATTCGAGCAGCCCAGAGCGTCGCGGCCCCACCCGCGGCCCCTGTCGCACCCCCCGAAAGGACCCCTGCCGTGTTTCGACCTCCCCGCCGGGCCCTCACCCTGGCCCTCGCCTGCGTCGCCGCCCTGTGGATGGCGGGGCCCGGCATCGCCTCGCCCGCCCTCGCCGCGGGTGAGCCCGTGAACATCTGGCTCACCACCACCTCCGACTCGGGCGGCCGGACCGTCACGCGGGGCCTCCAGCAGCAGTCCCCCATCGCCTTCGGGCCCGCCGGCGGCAGCGCCAACCACACCATCACCGTCAACGAGGGCACCACCTACCAGCAGTTCGAAGGGGGCGGCGCCTCGATCACCGACACCACCGCCTACCTGCTGCGCGGCGGAGCGATCAGCGCGACCACCCGCGACACCGTGATGCGCAAGCTCTTCCACCCCACGGACGGCATCGGCCTGTCGTTCGTGCGCAACCCGATCGGCGCCTCCGATCTCTCCCGGCCGGGCCACGTCTCCCTCGACGACACCTGCTGCGACCTGGGCGACTTCGGCGCGAACGGGTACGACACCAACGTGCGCCTGCTCACCGGGCAGGCCAAATCGCTCAACCCGGATCTGCGCGTCAAGGGCGTGCCGTGGAGCGCCCCCGGCTGGATGAAGGACAACGGCCGGATGGACCAGATGGGCTGGCTCAAGTGGGAGTACTACCCCATGTACGCCCAGTACCTGGTCAAGTACATCCAGAGCTACCAGGCCGCCGGAATCCCGGTGAACTACATCTCGGTGCAGAACGAGCCCAACTGCTGCCAGGCGGGCAACCCGACCGCGATGAACTACCCCGGCATGAGCTGGAACCCCTCGGGGCTGGCCGAGTTCACCAAGAACCACGTCTACCCGGCCTTCCGCGCCGCCGGCATCACCACCAAGGTTCTGGTCCACGACTGGAACTACGGCGACTACGCCAACTTCGGTTCAGGCGTGCTGAACGACGCGGGCGTGCGGAACGACCCGCTCTTCGGCGGCATCGCCTGGCACGGCTACTTCGGTGACCCGGCGGTCGGCACGCAGGTGCACAACCAGTACCCGGCGGTACGCCAGTTCAGCACCGAGCACTCGGGCGGTACCTGGATCGGCAACCAGCACAACGAGGATCTCTCCGACATCGTCAGCTACACCCGCAACTGGAGCGGCAGCCTGGTCAAGTGGAGCCTCGCGCTCAACCAGAGCATGGGACCGCACAACGGCGGCTGCGGCACCTGCACCGGCCTGATCACCGTCCAGGAGGGTGGCTCCCGCGCCGGCCAGGTCGACTACACCATCGAGTACTACACGACCGGCCACCTCACCAAGTTCGTCAGGCCCGGGGCCTACCGGATCGACTCCACCGCCAACGGCACGATCCAGAACGTCGCCTGGCGCAACCCCGACGGTTCCAAGGCCCTGATCGCGCACAACGGCGGCACCTCCGCCCAGTCCGTCCGGGTCAACTGGGGCAACCAGTCCTTCGTCTACTCCCTGCCCGCCCGTACCACCGCCACCTTCACCTGGGCCGGTACCTCGGCGGGCACCGGCGGCACCATCACCGGCCTGGGCGGCAAATGCGTGGACGTCGCGGGCGGCAGCAGCGCCGACGGCGCCGCCGTCCAGCTCTACACCTGCAACGGCACCGCCGCCCAGCAGTGGACCCGCCCCGGCGACGGCACGCTCCGCGCGCTCGGCAAGTGCCTGGACGTCGTCGACAACGGCACGGCCAACGGCAGCCGGCTCCAGTTGTGGACCTGTTTCGGCGGCCCCAACCAGCAGTGGACCTACAACCCGACAACCAGGGACCTGGTGAACCCCGCGACGAACAGGTGCGTGGACGTCACCGGTAACACCAGCGCCGACGGCACCCGCCTCCAGTTGTGGGACTGCGGCGGCGGCGCGAACCAGAAGTGGACGCTCTCCTGACCTGAGTGTCGCGGACGTGCCCCGTCCAGATGACGGG
>NZ_JBSFWD010000049.1:58929-65219 GCF_053592655.1 Streptosporangium sp. NPDC002607 | reverse complement strand
ACCATCAAAACCTCAAGACGCAAAACGAGATGATATGTGGGGTGACTGGTTTTCAGTGGTGTGCTCTTCCGATGTGGAGGGGGGGGGCGGCCCGCGACGCCGGCCCCGGCCCGGAGAACTCCGGGCCGGGGCCGTCGTCGCGTGCCGCACCACCGTTCCGAACGTGCCACAGGTGCGGCAGGCGCCCCCGTCGGGATGGTCCGGCGGCCTGCCACACCTGTGGAGAGATGGGTCAGCCGTCCGCGGGCGGGCCGAGCGGGGCCTCGGTGCTGTCGACCAGCTCGCAGTCGGCCACGGGTCCGTCGGAGACCCGTGCCCAGATGCCGGCGATCACCCCGGCCGAACTCTCGCCGACGCTGAACTCCAGTACGGCGGTCTGGCCGTCCTTGACGACCCTGGGGTCGATCGTGAAGCCCACCTCCTGGCCCTCCGGTGCCGGCCAGACGCTGAGCGGAGCCTCTTGGTCGGACAGGAAGCTCTGGCTGCGGGGCTGGGGGCTGCACTTCTTGCCTGCCGGGATGTAGTCCACGACCGCGTTGAGTCCCATGCCCCGCAGGATCGCCTGGAGGTCCTCGGGGTTCTTGGCCTCGTTGATGGTGATGTGGATGGTGCCGTCGGGGTTCTGCGCCACGGCGTAGGCCGGGCTCCCCCCGGAGACGAACACCGGTACGGCCACCGCAAGTGCCGCGGCGGCGGCCAGGGCGGGGACGAGGAAGGCCGGACGCCGCAGTACTCGCTTCCGCGGCCGGACCTCCTGGTCGATCTCCTGCATCACGAACTCCTTGAGCAGTCGGCGACGGCCCGCAGGAAGGTCCCGTTCCACCGGGACCGGCAGCAGCCGGGCCAGCTCCTCGATCTGACCGGGGTCAGGCTGGGGCCTGGCGGCATTCATAGGGCTCTCTCCTGAACGGACCGGACCGCGTTGTCGCGGTCACCATTCATCTGTCCGGGCCGTGACCGCGGTTCCCGCATCTTCCCGGCCGCCCGCGTGGGGCGTGATCGGGGTTCTCGTACTTCTCCGGCTGCCTGTGCTGGCCGCTGTGATTCCCGTGTCCCTGCGGCCCGCGGCCTGCCCTCTGGCTGCGGTTCCCGTGTTCCTCCGGCCGCCTGTCCGGGGCGCGACGGTGATTCCCGCGTTCTCTCCGGAGCAGCCGCGTCCACGGCGAGCTTCCGCAGCCTCTTCCTCGCTCGGGAGAGCCGGGAGCGGATCGTGCCCACCGGCACCCCCAGGGCTTCGGCCGCCTCGGCGTACCCGAGCCCGGCCCACACGCACAGCGCGAGCACCTCCCGTTCGGACCTGCGCAGCGTGCCCAGAGCGACCCGGACCGAGGCCAGCAACTCGTCGTCGTCGACGCGGCCCGCCACCTCCTCGGCGATGTCCGGCACCACCCCGCCCGGAGGCAGCCTGGCGAGCGCGCCCTCGTGCCGCCGCAAGGCGCGATTGACGTTACGGGCGACGTTGGTCGCGACGCCCAGCAGCCAGGGCCGCAGCGAACCGCCCTCCACATCGACCCTGCCCCGCAGCCGCCACGCCTCCAGGAAGGTCACCGACACCACGTCCTCGGCGGCCGACCAGTCGCCGGTCAGCCGGAAGGCGTGGTTGTAGACCGAGCGCGCATGGTCGTCGAACAGCCGGCTGAAGGCGTCCGCATCTCCGGCGCGCACCCGGGCGCGCATAGTCGTCTCCACACACATGTACTGTCCGCCCGAACCCGCTGGTTCCTCAGGATTCAGGACATCATGCTCACCCGCGCCTGACGTCACCTCTCACGGCCCCGGGTTTCGGCGGCGGAGCATTGCAGCCGGTCGCAAGCTGTGCCCAACTGGGCGCCGATAAATTTTGGCCATGAACCTCCGCATGGCGTCGTCCAAGTCCTGGGCCGCGCTCGTCGTCGGTGTGCTCGCCGTCGTCGTGCGCGTGGACCTGACCACCACCCTGACGGTCAACGGGCAGTCCACCTGCGACTACACCGACCTCGCGGGGATCGGTCTGGGCGGTCTCGCGATGTTCATCGCCCTGGTGGCCGGGTGGGATGCCGTCACCGGTCTCACCGACTATCAACCTCGGGTGCGCAAGGGCGTCACCTTGGGGGTGATCGCTCTGGCGCTTCTTCTCGGCGCGGTCGGCCTGCTCAAGGGCTTTGCCGTCATCATGAGCCCCTGCGGCTGAAGCCCCTGGTGTCCGGTGCGCGCCGGCAGAAGACCGTTGCTGTGCATCGCATGCTGCCAGGACCCAACGGGTCACATCACGAACAGGTCGCTCGTATGCCGCGGGTTGGCCGGCGGGGTCACCAGAGGGGTGAAAGCCGTTGTGGTGTCATGCCTCACTCGTCCCCGCCTTCGCAAGCGGCCCCACGATCATCCCCCGAATACATTTTCAGTAGAGCCGTGGCCTGGTGGGGCCGGTGGAATCTCCTGACCCCACCAACCCCAACGCTCCTCATAGAAGACACTCAGTAGGAGCCTGGTGCCCTCGCTGAGGGCGGGAAGGTCACCCAGCCAATCGGGCAGAACGGTCAGCGGGTTATCGCTCACACTGAGCTCGGTGAGGGCGGTGAGGTTGCCCAGCGACTCGGGCAGAGCGGTCAACTGGTTATCCCTCAGGTAGAGGTCGGTGAGGGCGGTGAGGTTGCCCACTGACTCGGGCAGAACAGTCAGCCGGTTACTGCCCACACTGAGGGCGCTGAGAGCGGTGAGGTTGCCCAGCGACTCAGGTAGAGAGGTCAACTGGTTAGCGCCCAGGGAGAGGTTGGTGAGGGCGGTGAGGTTGCCTACCGACTCGGGCAGAACGGTCAACTGGTTATCGACCAGGTCGAGTTCGGTGAGGGCGGTGAGGTTGCCTACCGACTCGGGCAGAGCGGTCAACTGGTTATCCCTCAGGTAGAGGTCGGTGAGGGCGGTGAGGCTGCCTACTGACTCGGGCAGAACAGTCAGCCGGTTACTGCCCACACTGAGCTCGGTGAGGGCGGTGAGGCTACCTACCGACTCAGGCAGAGCGGTCAACTGGTTGTCATACAGGTAGAGCCATTCGAGGGCGGTGAGGTTGCCCAGTGACTCAGGCAGAACAGTCAACTGATTACCGTTCAGGTAGAGCCAGTAGAGCTCGGTGAGGTTCCCCACTGAGTCAGGTAGAACGGTCAGTCGGTTGTTATGCAGATAGAGCTCGGTGAGGGCGGTGAGGTTCCCCACTGACTCAGGCAGAGCGGTCAGCTGGTTGTCATGCAGGGAGAGGTTGGTGAGGGCGGTGAGGTTGCCCAGCGACTCAGGCAGAACAGTCAACTGATTACCGCCCAGGGAGAGGTTGGTGAGGGCGGTGAGGTTCCACACTGACTCGGGCAGAGCGGTCAGCCGGTTGTCATACAGGTAGAGGCTGGTCAGATGGGTGAGATCACCGAGCGATTCCGGCACCCTGTCCAGGTCGAGCCCGGACAGGTCCAGCGTGGTCGATCCCTCTCCGAGGCACCTGTCGATCCGCTCGTCAGCGGTCATCGGGTCGTTCCCGGTCTCCGTCAAGATCTCTCTCCTCGTCGTTGCTCGGATGCCCGGTCGCTTCGGGCGCGAGGGTCGAGGATGAGGCTATGGATCGGCGCTGGGAACCTGCTTGGAGGGCGCTGAGGGCCGGCTTGTGGATGGGACATCAATGTCGGCGAAAGCTAAGGAAGCGGTCTCGACCGCGCGCATCAGATCAGAGGTGAAAACGGCGGCGAGGCCGTCCACGGGGGCACCTGCGTCTCTCACCCATCAGGAACCTTCTCTGACTCACGCGATCAGGGACGTGTGTCGAACTCACCGCCCTTGACACCTTCGACGAAGGCTCGCCACCCATCAGGTGAGAAGATCAGCTCATCACACGATCAGGGACGCGTGTCGAAGTCTCCAGTCTTGACACGGCCAAGGAAGGCAGCCCAGTCACCCGACAAGAAGGAAAGTACGGCGCCGCCAGGATTCTTGGAGTCACGGACAAGATACTGGTTGTCTACGTGGGCCACCTCGACGCAGTTGTTGCCGCTGCCGCTCAGGCTGCTCTTGTACCAGACGGCGCTCGCCAGATCAGTCATGGGGCACCTGCGTTCCTCGCCTCTCAGGAGCCTTCTCTGACCCGTCACGCGATCAGGGGCGGGTGTCGAAGTCTCCAGTCTTGATGCGGCCGAGGAAGGCGGTCCAGTCACCCGACGAGAAGACAAGTGCGGCTCCGCCAGGATCCTTGGAGTCCCGGACAGCGACCGAGCCCGGAATGAAAGCGACTTCAACGCAGTTGTCTGTCGTTCCCTGACTGCGTGAACTCTTTTGCCAGGTGACCTGGGAGAAGTCCATGAGGGTGCCTCACTTCAACGTGTCGAGCATGCCGGACAGGTAGATGAGGGATGCATCAGGGGCAAGCGCCGTTGCGCACAAATGCTGGAAAACCAGTGTATAGCGGGCAAGCTCTTCCGGCTTTTCCAGGTAGAGGCCATCAGTGCCGGTCTCCACATAGACGATCTTCGGGTCCTCGGGGAATTCCATGATGACGAATTGACCAGCCATGCCCGCGTGCAGGCCAGCAGTGAGTGGGAGGACCTGGATGGTGACGTGTTCCAAGGGTTCGGTGTCGATGAGTCGCTGAAGCTGCTCGCGGAAGACAGGCGGTGAGCTCAAGGGACGGACCAGGGCGGCTTCGTCGATGACGACCCAGAAACGTGGGGAGTCCTTTTGGGTGAGGAGTTTCTGTCGTTCCATTCTCAACCTGACGCGCCGTTCGACTTCGGCGGGGTCACGTACCAGTGCCGCACGAGTGATCTCCGCCGCATACGCGGGAGTCTGCAGCAGGCCGGGGATCACGAGAGGTTCGAAGGTGGAGATGGTTGAGGCTTCAGCTTCGAGATCGATGTAGCTACCGGCCAACACGTCCTTGTAGGCGGTCCACCAACCGCGCTGGCGAGACTCCTTGGCAAGCGTGATCATCGCTTCGCGCTGCCCGGGATCGACAACACCGTAGACGTCGAGCAGATCGCGGACGTCACGGGGGTTCGGCCGCTGCCACTGGGCGGTTTCGATCCGGCTGAGTTTGCCCCGTGACCATTCCAACCGCTCGGCGACCGAGTCCGCGGTCATGTTCGCTGCTTCTCGCAGGCGTCGCAGCTCACCCGAGAGGCGACGACGCCGAACAGTGGGGCTCTGTCTGCTGGTGGTCATGGCTGTGTCTCCTTGTGGCCGGTTGCGATCGTAGGGCATCCGAGCGAACCAGACATTGAAACCTCAATCGGAGAATGCCAAAGGTTGGCATTGCGAGTTTGACTGTAACGGTACAGGATGACTACGGAACGTAATCCGTCGAGCAGTGGCCTACGGTAGGAGGTCGGCGACATGAGCACGCACGATCCGCAAGAGCAGTTCATTCATCTGGTGCGACTGGGCTGGGAGCTGCGGGGCCTGGGAGTGAGCACCTCGCTGGTGTTGCCCCAAGTGGGGCAGCCGGTGCTGGAGGTCATGTCCGGGGGCGAGACCCGGGTCCGGATCGCCGTCATCCGTCGTGCCTGCGGATGGGTATTCATCTGGCGGCCCTGGTGGGCCAGGGTGTGGCGGCCGGGCGAAGGGGTCTGGGCCGGGGCCGACAACGCGGCCGACGTCATCGTCTCGGCGGCGATCGCATGAACGCGTACCGGCAGGCCACCTGCCGCTACGAAAGACAGCGAGCGACCGCGGGACGCTGGGCCGTACTACACCCGCTGGGCCACGCCGAGTTCGCGGGCCTGGCCTGCTCGGTCGCGACGGTCCGCGCCTGGGCACGAGACCTGCTCACCGGCAAAGTCGCCGACTCCGCCCTCAACGATGTGCTGCTCCTGCTCAGCGAGGTCGTGACGAACTCCGTCGTCCACTCCGACTCCGGCCGCGCCCCCGGAGGATCGCTGACGGTCTGCCTGGGCCTGGGCGGAGGCATGGTGCACGCCGAGGTGATCGACGACGGCTCGGCGACCAGCCTCCCCTTCGTCCGCGCGACCGACTTCGACAGCGACGGCGGACGCGGCCTCCTCCTGGTCGAGACCATGGCCACCGCCTGGGGCACCCACCACGACCCCGAAGCGGGCACCGCCGTCTGGTTCCACCTCCCAACCAACGAAACCAACAAAACCGACCGAGCCAACGAAACCAACAGAACCGACGGAGCCAATAGAACCGACGGGCCTGACGGACCCGGCTCCTTCTCCAGCTGACCCACCTGACCGAAGCCCCTCTCCCGAGGCGTACCCCTCCCTCCGGTCACAGTGGTGGTCCGAGTCGCGGTGTGCCTGTCCGGCTGGACCCCGGCAGAG
>NZ_JBSFWD010000049.1:24135-58832 GCF_053592655.1 Streptosporangium sp. NPDC002607 | reverse complement strand
GAGGAGTGGAGTGAGGTTCCCTCCGGTCACAGTGGTGGTCCGAGTCGCGGTGTGCCTGTCCGGCTGGACCCCGGCAGAGGAGTGGAGTGAGGTTCCCTCCGGTCACAGTGGTGGTTCGAGTCGCGGTGTGCCTGTCCGGCTGGACCCCGGCAGAGGAGTGGAGTGAGGTTCCTTCCGGTCACAGTGGTGGTTCGAGTCGCGGTGTGCCTGTCCGGCTGGACCCCGGCAGAGGAGTGGAGTGAGGTTCCTTCCGGTCACCGTGGTGGTCCGAGTCGCGGTGTGTCCCATCAGGCGACCACACTCGCCCCCGAGCCAAGCCATGACCGGCGACGACAAGCCGCAGCAAGCCGACCAGCACCAGCGAATCACGACGGGCCCGATGAACTACAGGGGAGCCCCCTGCGCTCCTTCCCGCACCGCTGCTTCAGCTACGGCGACGGACCCGGAACGACCCTCGTACGGATTGCTTCAGCGCCCAAGAGCCCGCTGGGCGGCCCGCAAGGAAGCGACTACGGCCCGCAGGCCGTACGGCGAGGCAAGGAGTGCGCGGAGGTGGGTGGGTGCTCCGGGCGGCTTATAAGAATCCGCAACCAGCGCGCCCGCCAGGCCGAAGGCCTGAATCCCCAAACCCGCCACCAACAACGGCCGCCCGGAGCACCCACCCACCGGAGCGCGAACGCGTCCCCGCAAGAGAACGCGTCCCCGCAAGAGAACGCGTCCCCGCAAGAGAACACGCCGGAACCCCCCGCGACGCCCCGGCCAGAAAATCAGATCATCACATGCGCGTCCGGATGCCCCACGAAAGAGAACTGCGCGTTACGAGTGAGCTTGATGTCGTCGGCCTGCCAGGTGTGCATGCCCGCGTCGCCGCTGCGCCAGTAGACGAAGTTGAACCGGTCCGCGGAGTAGATCTTGACCCGGTCCTCCTTGAGCCGGCGGACCAGGCGGGTGTCCTCGCCCCGGGTGACGTCCTCGAAGCCGTAGTGCCGGAACATGTCCGCCCTGCCGAGGAAGGTGCCGCCCTGCACCAGGAAGGCGTAACGGTGCTCCAGCCCCGGCAGGCGCAGCATCGTGGTGTTGCTGCCCTCGAAGTAGGCGTAGTGCGCGCCCTTGCCGACCAGTTCGGCGTCGGAGTAGTCGAAGGCACGGGCCAGGTCCGACAGGTAGTGCTCGCCGTACAGGTTGTCGTCGTCCATCTTGGCGATCAGCTCGCCCTCCGCGGCGGCGATGCCCAGGTTGAGGCAGGCGCCCAGCGACAGTGACGAGTCGGCGGGCAGCACCACGACGTCGGTGATCCCGGCCATCCGCGCCTTGTCGGCCACCACGACGGGGTCGATGTCCAGACCGTGCAGGACCATGACGAGCTGAACGGGGCGGTGGATCTGCTTCGCCACCGAGGAGATCGCGTGCTCGATCTGGGCGGCGCGGTTGGTGGGCAGCACCACCGAGATCGACCGGGTCCGCCGCTCCACCGGCTTGCCGAGGAGCTCCAGGATCTGGTCCACCCGGTGCGAGAACAGGTGCTTGTCGAAGACCTCGCGCATCGCCAGGTGTCCCTGGCGGGCGCGGAGCTCGGGGCTGTTGATCAGGTGCAGGACCTGGTTGTACGACTCCAGCTCGTCACGGGCGATCGGGATCAGCGACCCGAAGGTCTCCTCGATGGCCCGCGACCAGCCCGAGACGATCGACGTCGAGCAGGCCGACAGCTCGAAGACCCGGCGGGCGCACATGGTCGGCGAGTCGAGCACCGAGTTCACGTTGAGGAAGACCTTGTACATCTTGTACGCGGCCAGCATCTGGTCGTACGGGAGCTCGCCCACGATGTGCGGGACGTACTCCTTCGGCCAGGCGTACTTCTCGTCCACGGTCCCGTTGCGCGCGAAGATGTGCAGGCCGAGCTCGCGGATCGGGGCGAGGACGGTCTCCATCTGCTCGCGGCGCTCGGGGTGCTTGTCCCTGAAGTACATGCCGGCGAAGACCACGTCGTTCAGGCGGCCGCGCTTCTCCTGGATCGGGTTGTGCACCCGGGGCTGCGCGGCGAACTGCAGCACGTCGACCCGGTCGTGGCCCAGCACCTCGCGGTAGCGGGGCACCATGTCGCCGTCGCAGGTGAAGACGTAGTCGAACAGCTTGGCCGTGTCGATGAAGAAGTCAAAGTTCGGCGGGTCCTCCTTGTTCCAGAAGACCGTGGGGATCCCCTCGACGCGGCACCAGTCGATCAGGGCACGCAGCTCGGGCTTGGGGGCGTTCGTCCCGGTCATCTGGTAGCGCCAGCGGCCCTGGTTGCCGTGCCAGGCCGACTCCACGAACAGCATCTCGGGACGGCGCTCGGCGAAGATCTCCGGCCAGTCGCGGAGCCCGAACTCGATCTGGTCCCACTCGTACTTGAACGCCATCCGGGAGAAGTCGTCCAGGATGACCGCGACCTTCATGTCCGGACGGACGATCGGACCGGCCGGCCACTTGACCTGCGGCACGTCGACCACGGGCCCCTGCTGGTCGAGCTCGGCGACCACCTCGGTCACCGGGCGGGGCGGCTTGGGGCCCTTGCGCGCCTGCATCGCGGAGCGCAGCCTGCCCGGCAGCGCGGTGACCCCCGACCCCTTGGCCGCGGTCAGCGCCTCGGCCACCCGGTACGGGCGCTGCACCTTGGTCGACTCCAGCTTCCACTGCGCGTAGTCGGCCTTCGCCTCGGCGATGGCGAGCCGCCGCTCAAGGTCCCGGACGCGCTCCTCGAAACGCTCGACGACCTTGCGCTCCTCGGGCAGCCAGTTGATCGGCCCAAGACGCTGGAACTTCGGCTCTTCGGGGGTCTCTTCGCTCATGGGGGATCGCCTTTGTCCGGGGTCGTGCCAGGCTACGGCCTACGCCGTACCGAAATAGCCGTTTTAAATGGATTTGGGCGGTACGGCTTGCCCAGCCGGGGAGAGGTTGCCGCCGCGCAGCCAGTTGTCGATCACCCGGGCGATCCGGGGACCGGCCTTGCCGTCCCAGAGCGGGGGCAGCTCACCGGAAGGCGTCGCCGCGCCGTTCGCCAGTGCCAGGTCGGCGGCGGCGGGCAACTGCGCGGGGGTGACCAGCCGGTTGGTGCCGTGCGTGATGGTGATCGGCCGCTCGGTGTTGGGCCGCACGGTGAGGCAGGGGACGCCCAGCATGGTCGTCTCCTCCTGCACGCCGCCGGAGTCGGTGACCACCAGGGTCGCGCCCCGCACCAGCGACAGGAAGTCCACGTAGCCCAGCGGATCGACGATGCGCAGGTTCTCGGTGTCCACCAGCCCGGCCTCGGCCAGGCGGGTCCGGCCGCGCGGGTGCAGCGGCACCACGATCGGGAGGCGCTCGCTCACCGAGAGCACCGCCTCGACCAGCTCCTTGGCGGAGGCGGGGTCGTCGACGTTGCCGGGACGGTGCAGGGTGGCCACCCCGTACCGCTCGGGCAGGCCGAGCCGGGAGCGGACCGGGGCCGGGTCGAGGTGGTCCAGCGCCGAGAACAGGCTGTCGATCATCGGGTTGCCGACGAGGTGCACCCGGGCCGGGTCGACACCCTCGGCGGCCAGGTAGGAGAGCGCGTCGGGAGAGGTGGCGAAGAGGATGTCGGACAGCGCGTCGGTGACGACCCGGTTGACCTCCTCCGGCATCTCCCGGTCGAAGGAGCGCAGGCCCGCCTCCACGTGCGCGGTCGGCACATGGAGCTTGGCGCACACCAGGATCGCGGCCAGCGTCGAGTTCACGTCGCCGTAGACGACGACCAGCGTCGGCCGCTGCTCAAGCACCACGTCCTCAAGGCCGACGAGCAGCGCCGCCGTCTGGCGGGCGTGCGAGCCGGAACCGACGGCCAGGTTGGCGATCGGCTCGGGGAGGCCGAGATCGGCGAAGAACACGTCCGACATGAGCGCGTCGTAGTGCTGGCCGGTGTGGATGATGCCCTGCCGCACGCCCAGTTCGGCGAGCGCGCGCACCACCGGAGCGGCCTTCACGAAGTTGGGCCGCGCGCCGAGCACGTGCAGGACAAGGGGATTCTCGGGGCCCTGAGAAGCGCCCGGACCGGCAAAGTCCCTCATTGACCTCGCCTTTCATGCGGCAGTGGGGCAAACCCTGCCTATGGTACGGTCACGGCGTGGTATCCGATGCCAACAGGCCAGACTCCCCCTCGGTTCCCGCGAAGCCCTCGGCTCCCGAGAAGCCCTCGGTGCCGGCGACACCCGCCACATCGGTGACGCCTCCGGCCGCCGAGCCTGACGCGGAGCCGGTGGCGACCTCGGGCACGGCGACGACCCCGGAGACGGAAGCGCTCTCCGAGCCGGAGACGACCTCGGCCGTGGAGATGCCTCCGGCCGTGGAGGTGCCCACGGAGCCGGCCCCGCCGCCGAGTGCGGAGACGCCTCCGGTCGTGGAGACGCTCCCCGGTTCGGACACGCCCCAGGCGTCGGCGACGCTCCCCGCTCCGGCGACGCCTCCGGCCGAGGAGAAGGTCCCCGCGGAGCCGGTGTCACGGGCCCCGGTGTCGGCGAAGTCGGCCAGGGCCGGCCTGCGCGGGCTGATCAGGGGTTTCGTCCAGCATCCGGTGATCGTCTCCCGGGTCGTGGCGACAAAGGTCAAGTCCGACCCGGTACGCGTGGCGCAGGCGGCGGCCGAGACGCTCCCGTCGAGTATCCGTCCCGTCGTGGGCCGGTTCGCCTGGCCCGTCGCGCGCCGTGCCAAGATCGTCGTCCGCAAGCTCGGCATGCGCATGGTGAGGGGCCCGTGGACCGAGGCGAAGGAGCACTTCGACGCCGGCCGGATGAGCGAGGCCGCCGAGGTGCTCCAGGCCCACACCCGCTACCCCTTCATCAAGCGCCGGGCCGCCTACTACGTCGGAGAACTGGCCGCGATCCAGCCGAACCCGATCCCGCCCAAGGCGAAGGTGATCGTGGGTGAGCGGTTCCACGGCCGGGTGCTGCACTGCGTGACCAACGCGCTGCCGTACACGCAGGCCGGATACACGGTTCGCACGCACCGCATCGTCACCTCGCAGAAGGCCGCCGGGCTGGATCCGCACGTCGTGACCAGCTGGGGCTGGCCGATGATGCAGGGCCACGCCGACGCGACGCCGTACGAGGAGATCGACGGGATTCCCTACCACCGGCTGATCCCGAGCGGTGAGGTGCCCTTCGAGAGCCAGGGGCGGATGATCCGGGGCGCCGGAGAGGTCACCGAGCTGGTCAGGACCCTGCGTCCGCAGGTGCTGCACGCCGCGACCGACCACCGGAACGGCTCGGTGGCGCTGGCGGTGCGCGAGCGGACCGGCACGCCGATGGTCTACGAGGTCCGGGGCTTCCTGGAGGAGACCTGGGCCTCCCGCGACCCCAAGCGCATCGGCAGCCAGCGGCACGTGCTCCAGCGCGACCGCGAGGCGTTCATCATGCGCTCCGCCGACGCGGTGGTCACCCTCGCCGAGACCATGGCAGCCGAGATCGTCGAGCGCGGGGTGCCGAGGGAAAAGATCTACCTGGCGCCGAACGCGGTGGACGACTCGCTGCTCAGTGCCGAGTACGACGGTGCGGCGTTCCGTGCCGCCTACGGCATCGAGCCCGGTGACATCGTCATGGGTTCGGTGTCGAGCATCGTGGCCTACGAGGGCTTCGCCACCATGGTCAACGCCGCCGCGCTGCTGCGGGACGAGGGCGCGCCGGTCAAGATGCTGCTCGTCGGCGACGGCGTGGAGCGGGCGGCACTGCTGGAGCAGGTCGAGGAACTGGGGCTCGGCGACATCGCGATCATGCCGGGACGGGTCGGCCCCGACGAGGCGCTGCAGGCCCAGTCGGCGATCGACATCTTCGTCTGTCCCCGGGAGGACCTGCGCGTTTGCCGACTTGTTACGCCATTGAAACCGGTCGAGGCGATGGCTCTCGGCAAACCGGTCGTGCTGAGCGACCTGCCCGCCCTGTCGGAGCTCGTGGGCTCCGATGGCGCCGGGCTTCTGGTGCCGGCGGGAGACCCCGAGGCACTGGCCAAGGCGATCGCCGGACTGCGTGACGATCCGGGACGGAGGGCCGAGATGGGTGAGGCTGGACGGGCAGAGGTGGCCGCGAAGCGTACGTGGAGCCGCATCGCGGAGACGTACCGTGATATTTACCGATCGATTGCCGGTTAATGACCTTGTCATGGCACCGGGGATACCTGCCGTTTGTGATGCGTTCAATCGCATTAGGCGTAGCTCGTTCGGACTTGAGATAGCCTTTGCGACCATGAAGTGTTGTTTCCGGCGTTCCAAGGTCATCCAGTGACTGCCTACGACCTGGCCATCATCGGTCTGGGCTACGTCGGCATGCCCCTGGCCAAGGAGGCCACGGCAGCCGGTCTGCGGGTCATCGGCTTCGAGGTCGACCCCGGCAAGATCGCTGCTCTCAACGCGGGCAGGTCCTACATCGACGACCTGACCGACGCCGACCTTGAGCACATGCTGGCGGGGGGATTCACCGCCACGGGGGACGAGTCCGTTCTGGCCGACAGCCGGACCATCGTCATCTGCGTGCCGACCCCGCTCGACGAGGACCACCGCCCCGACCTGTCCGCGGTCGAGGGCGCCACCGGCACCGTCGCACGTAACCTCCGCGCGGGCTCGCTGGTGGTTCTGGAGTCCACCACCTGGCCCGGCACCACCGACGAGGTCGCCCGTCCCATCCTGGAGGAGGGCTCCGGCCTCACCGCGGGCACCGACTTCCACCTCGCCTTCTCGCCCGAGCGCATCGACCCGGGCAACCCCAAGTACGGCCTGCGCAACACCCCGAAGGTCGTCGGCGGCTACACCTCCGCCTGCAAGGACCGCGCGGTCGGGTTCTACTCCCAGTTCATCGAGCAGGTCGTGCCGGTCAGCGGCACCCGCGAGGCCGAGATGGCCAAGCTCCTGGAGAACACCTACCGCCACGTCAACATCGCCCTCGTCAACGAGATGGCGATCTTCTGCGACGAGCTGGGCGTCGACCTCTGGGAGTCGATCGAGGCCGCCGCCACCAAGCCGTTCGGCTTCCAGAAGTTCCTCCCCGGACCAGGTGTCGGCGGTCACTGCATCCCCGTCGACCCGTCCTACCTCTCCTACACGGTGCGCAAGCTGGGCTACCCGTTCCGCTTCGTCGAGCTGGCTCAGGAGATCAACGAGCGGATGCCGTCGTACGTGGTGGCCCGCGTGCAGCGCCTGCTCAACCGGCACAGGAAGCCGGTCAACGGCTCCAAGGTGCTGTTGCTCGGTGTCACGTACAAGCCCGACATCGCCGACGAGCGCGAGACCCCGGCCCTGCCGGTCGCGCGGGCGCTGCGGGAGCTGGGCGCGGAACTGGTCTTCGCCGACCCGTACGTCAAGGACTGGCGGGTCGACGGGGTTCTGGTGCCGCGCGAGGAAGACCTCGCCAGGGGAGTCATCGAAGCCGACGTGACGCTGTTGCTCCAGCAACACGCCGCCTTCGATCTGTCGATTGTCGAGGACCAAGGCAAGCTCGTGCTCGACACCCGAGGCGTGCTCGCCGAGGGTGAACGCGTCGAGCGGCTCTAGCGACGAAGGGCTGCGCGCAGTGCACGTGCTCGTCATGACCGTGGTGCATCATCCCGAGGACGCCCGGATCCTGCACCGGCAGATCCGCGCGCTCGTGGACGCCGGTCATGAGGTCACGTACGCGGCCCCGTACACGGCGCGGGGCGTCATGGCCCGATCCTGGGTGAACGGCGTCGACCTCCCCCGTGCGGCCGAGCGCAGGCGGCTGTCGGCGGTGCGCGCCGCACGCAAGGTCTTCAAGCGCATGCGCGGCCAGGTGGACTTGGTGGTCATCCACGACCCGGAGCTGCTGCTCGCGGTGGTGGGGGTGCGCAAGCGGCCCCCGGTGGTCTGGGACGTGCACGAGGACACTCCGGCGACGCTGTCACTGAAGCCCTGGCTGCCGGCGTTCCTCCGCCCGCCGGTGCGCTTCATGGCCCGCCTGCTCGAAGGCACCGCCGAGCGGTACCTGCACCTGCTGCTGGCCGAGACCGCCTACGCCGGACGCTTCCGCCAGGCCCACCTGGTGGTGCCCAACGAGACCTGGGTGCCCGACGAGGTGACGCCGCCGGGCGACGACCGCGTCGTCTACCTCGGCTGGCTGTCGGGGGCACGCGGGGTGCGCGAGGCCATCGAGGTGGCCCGGCTGCTCCAGCCGTACCGGGTGTCGGTCGAGCTGATCGGCTACGCCGACCCGCAGTCGCGGCCGACGCTGAACGAGGCGGTGGCGGAGGGCGTACTGGAGTGGCGCGACTTCATGCCCAACGACGAGGCGCTCAAGCGGCTCGACGGCGCGCTGGCCGGTCTCTCCCTGCTGCACGACGAGCCCAACTACCGGCACTCCATGCCCACGAAGATCGTGGAGTACATGGCCCACGGCATTCCGGTGATCACCACCCCCTCGCCTCGCGCGGTGGAGCTGGTCGAGCGCTACGACAGCGGCATGGTCGTGCCCTGGCAGGATCCCAAGGCCGTGGCCCAGGCCGTGCTCTTCCTCCGCGACGACGTCTCAGCGAGGCATGCCCAGGGCGCTCGAGGGTATGCGGCGGCCCGTGCGAACCACCACTGGCCCAACTCGGCCCGTCGTTTCGTCGCCCAGCTGGAGGCGTGGGCGGGCGTCAAGAGCTGATTTCCGGTAGGGCAAAGTTCCTTATGTCTGCCAGATCACAAGAACGGTAGTGTCCTGAACGTGCGCTGGCTCATCGCTTTTCTGGGCGTGGCGATCCTCGCGGGAGTGGCGGCGTTCGTGATGATCACGCCTGCCGAAGACAGTTCTCCGACCAGCGGGAGCTCGCCGCTCTCCCCCTCGCCTTCCCCCTCGGTGCCGGTCCCGGAGGCGACCGAGTTCACCGACCCGTGTGGAACGTTCGACACGGCCATGGGGGCGCCGTACGCGATCACCGGCTACTGGCTCGTCCCGACCGCCGACCACTGCACCTGGCGGCGGCAGTTCGCCGCCATCCACAAGGTGGGCGGTGACACCGTGATCCGGATCGGCTGGGGCCTGCAGGCCCGCAGGGTCGACGACGACGGCCGGATCCTCGACGGTGAGGGAAAGGTCGATCCCCGCTACGAGCCGTGCGAGGAGAACGGGGTGCCGTGCGCGGCCGCGGCGGAGAACGACCTCAAGGCCGCCAACCCGGGCAACCGGGTGAGCTGGACGTTCGTCTACCGGACCGACGAGGCGTTCGGCTCCCAGCTCTTCCGCTGCCCCGAGTTCGAGCGGAAGATCGTCACGAAGAAGGCAGTCTTCTACCGGATCGTCGCCACCGACGACGGCAGCGACGACGCGAGCTGCGAGAACATCAAGGGCAAGGGGCGCGGCTACCACGTGATCCTGATCGCGGGCGCGCATGAGGACAGCCTCACCGAGCTGCTCGATCTCGGCGACCAGTTCGGGGTGAAGGTGTTCCCCGCGCTGCCGCTGGCCCCTCGCGACCCGGCGCAGAAGACCCGGGCCGCCAAGCAGGGCACGGACACGCTCACCACGCTCACCCGGCGCATCATGCAGGACTACGGTGCCCGCTTCCGGGAACGGGCCTCGCTGGGCGGCTTCTACCAGCCGTTCGAGCTGCAGATGCGGGAGATGAAGTACACCGGCGAGTCGGACGACGACCACCCGACGCTCAAGATGTACGCCTCGCAGCACGAGATCGTCGAGCAGGAGATGCCGGGCAGGCCCGTCCTCGTCAGCCCCTACCTCGACGCCCGCAGGCAGCGGCCGTTCAGCGCCACTCCCAAGCAGGTGGCCAGGGGCTTCGAGGCCCTTGTCCGGACGGGGGTCGGGATCATCGCGCCGCAGGACAGCCGGGGAACGGGGAAGGTCGGGCTGTTCTGGCCCGACCAACGCGAGGAGAAGGCCGACAAGCGGCTGTGGCCGGTCGTCGGGGAGAAGACCAACGGCGACGCCTACCACGGCTCGACCCGCGATTACTACCGGGAGATGTCAACCGTCCGGACGGAGATGGCCGAGCGGGGCCACAACGTGGAACTCTGGGCCAACGTCGAGGCATTCGAGCCGTCCGGCGAGGAGACCTGCGCGGCCGGGTACAAGAGGGGGAGCACCGACAAGGAACGGCTCGACGCGGCCGTGGCACAGGTCGGGCGCTACGTCTCCAAGGTCGTCTCCTACATGTGGAGCGACTTCTACACCTGCGGCTCGCCGTCCCTCGCCGAGGAGATCGCCCGCGACTGGAACCGGCCCATCGCGGCCGACGCGGTCCGCATGCAGCGCGACATCCAGGACGGTATGGAGATCCGCGGCTACAACATGCCCATGGGGTCCAAGGTCACGATCACCTGGGAGGGCCAGCAGGAGCCCCGTGTCGTCGAGGTGGCCGGGGTGAACCTCACGGACCTGCCGCCCGGCCTGCCGGTGCGGATGGAGACGGCGTGGATCCCGTTCGACTGGTCCCAGGTGCCCGAGGACACCTGGGTCCAGGTCCTGGTCACCGCGGCCGACGGACGCGCCGCCTCCGAGCCGTTACACGTCCGCGTGCGGCTCTGACCGGTGTAACGTGCCTGCCATGGTTCCGCGCATTCCCGTCAGCGTGGACCTGGTCGTCCTCACGGTGCGTTTCCAGGCGCTGAGCGCACTCGTCTGGCGGCGTGACAACCCGCCGTACGAGGGACGCTGGGCCCTGCCAGGCGGCTTCATCCACCTCGACGAGGACCTGCCCGCCGCCGCGGAGCGGATCCTCGCGGAGCGGGCGGGCCTGCCGGGCGCCCCGGTACACCTGGAACAGCTCCAGACCTACGGCTACCCCGACCGCGACCCGCGCCAGCGCGTGCTGAGCGTGGCCTATCTCGGTCTCGCCCCCGACCTTCCCGCCTCCACCGAGGCGCACATGAGCTGGCAACCGGTCTCCGCGCTGTGCGAGATGGCCTTCGACCACCGGCGCATCCTGGTCGACGGGATCGAGCGGGCCCGGGGCAAGCTCGAATACACCCCGCTCGGCGCGGCCTTCTGCCCACCGGAGTTCACGGTCGCCGAGCTGCGCCGGGTCTACGAGATCGTCTGGGGCCGTGTCCTCGACCCGCGGAACTTCCACCGCAAGGTCACCAGGGCCGAGGGCTTCCTGGTGCCCACCGGCGACACCACCACCCGCGACGGCGGCCGCCCCGCCAAGCTCTACCGCCGTGGCCCCGCCACGTTCCTCCACCCTCCGATGCTCCGCTCCCTCAAGGAGTAGGGACGGTCGATCACGTCGTGGGTGAGGAGTTCAGGGGGGGCGCCGTGGTGAGCCGTGGCCCCCGCCCGTGGCCGATCAGAGGTCGTCGATCTCCGTCAGGTCGATGTCGACGTCGAACGGGACGCTGACCTTCAACCGGTCGTGGTGGATCCCCGTGAGCGCGTAGGTCCTGGTCGCCGGGTCCAGCTCGTAGACGTAGGCGACCGGGCGGTCGTCCTTCTCCTCGATCCGCCAGAAGTGGGTGATGCCGGCCTGGGCGTAGAGGACGGGCTTGCGCTCCCGGTCGCGGATCTCCGACTCGGCGGATACCACCTCGACGGCGAGGACGACGTCGTCCGGTTGGTAGGTGGTCTGCTTCAGCCCCTGCACGGCTTCGGTATGGACCACGAGAATGTCCGGCTCGGGTCGCTGCCGCCTTCCAAGTGTCACCGTCATCTCCCTGCGAACGCGCAGGTCAGCCGGAACGGCTCGACGTAGCTCGCTCTCCAGGAGAAAGAGCATAGACATGTGGAAGTTGGTCTGGGGGCTCACGAAGACGAGAGTGCCATCGATGAGTTCCGTGTGCGGAGGGATCCCTCGAAGCCGGTCGAGGTCCTCGGCTGAGAAGCCCGCTTTGGGAGGAAACACCCAGGCGGGCAGCGGCTCCAGCTCGGATGACTCCGCCTCGGCGTCCGGCGCCTCGGCACTCGGCCTGTCGGCCGGCGGTGCGATGCTCATGTCGTCCTTCCGGTCGGGCATGCCTCTCACCTCCAGTCTTACAGGATGATGCCCCATCCGCCCGCTGCTCATAAAGTAAGGCCATGCCTCGTTTCCGCGCGATCCTGGACACAATGCCCCCCTACCGGGCGGGCAAGGCCGTGGTGTCCGCCGACGGCCGGTCCTACAAGCTCTCCTCGAACGAATCTCCCTACGAGCCGCTGCCCTCGGTCGTCGAGGCGGTCGCCAGGGCCGCGGCCCAGATGCACCGCTATCCCGATCCGGCCGCCACCGGGCTGACCGAGGCGCTCGCCGAGCGGTTCGGCGTGCCGCCCGAGCACATCGCGCTCGGCGCGGGCTCGGTGACGGTGGCCCAGCAGCTCTTCGAGACCGTGAGCGAGCCGGGTGCCGAAGTGATCTACGCCTGGCGGTCCTTCGAGGCGTACCCGCTCCTGGCCGACCTGGCGGGGGCGACCTCGGTGCGGGTCCCGCTGCTGGGCGAGGGGCACCATCTGGATGCCATGGCCGACGCGATCACCCCGCACACCCGCATGATCTTCGTCTGCAACCCGAACAACCCCACCGGCACCGTGGTCCAGGCGGCCGAGCTGGAGGCGTTCCTCGACCGGGTTCCGCAGGACGTGCTCGTCGTGCTCGACGAGGCCTACCACGAGTACGTCAGGGACGCCGGGGTCCCCGACGGGATCGCGGTCTACCGCGACCGGCCGAACGTGGCGGTGCTGCGCACCTTCTCCAAGGCGTACGGCCTGGCCGGGCTCCGGGTGGGCTACCTGATCGCCGCGGAGCCGGTGGCGTCGGCGGTCCGCAAGACGACCGTGCCGTTCGCGGTCAACCAACTCGCGCAGGTCGCCGCGATCGCCTCGCTGGCGGCCGAGGACGAGTTGCTGGAGCGGGTCGAGGTCGTGGTCAAGGAGCGCGACCGGGTCCGCGGCGCGCTCGTCGCCCAGGGCTGGACGGTGCCGGCGACCGAGGCCAACTTCGTCTGGCTCCGGCTGGGCGAGCGCACGCTCGACTTCGCCGAGGCGTGCGCGGCCGAGGGCGTCGCGGTGCGGCCCTTCGCCGGTGAGGGCGTCCGTGTCTCCATCGGCGATCCCGAGGCCAACGACACCTTCCTGGCGGCCGCGACGGCCTTCCCGAGGGGCTGACCGCCCCGCTGCGGCGCTTTCGGCACCGGCCGGGCGTCATGACGGGACGACCGCCTCACGCGGGCGAGCCCGCGGCCTACACGGTCGCGGGCTCGGGGCCGGAGACGGGCTCCGGCTTCTTGCGTCGCTCCGTGGAGACCACCAGGGCCACGCCGAGGACGATCACCATGCCGCCCGCGATCATCGGACCGGTGACCTGCTCGCTCAGTACGAGGGCGCCCAGCACGACCGCCACGACCGGGTTGACGTAGGCGTAGGTGGAGACCAGCGAGATCGGGGCGTTGTTCAGCAGCCACACGTACGCCGTGAAGCCGACCAGCGATCCGACCATGATCAGGTAGGCGAGCGCGATCCACGACCGGGTGGAGACGTCCGCGAGGTCGACATGCTCGCCCACCACGGCGGAGGTCAGGGCGAGCCCGACGCCGCCGGCGGCCATCTCGACGGCGCTCGCGGTGAAGGGGTTCGCGGGCATCGGGATGCGGGACGTCAGGAACGAGCCGACCGACCAGGACAGCGACGCCAGCAGGATGATCACGATTCCGGTGCTGTCGGCCGCGCTGCTCCCACCGGTCAGCGAGAGGACCGCCACACCGCCGAACCCGATGAGCACCCCCACGAGCGTCAGTACCTGCGGCCGGTCCCTGAACAGGACCCTGAAGATCACGAGCCAGAGTGGCGTCGAGGCCACCAGCAGCGCCGCCAGCCCGCTGGAGATGTGCTGCTCGGCCACGGCGACCATGCCGTTGCCGCCGTTCAGCAGCAGCAGGCCGACCAGGGCGGCCCCACCGGCCTCCTTCCAGGTCATCCGGAAGGACTCGCGCCCCTTCAGCAGGCGCACCACGACGCCGAGGATGAGCGCGGCCGTGACGAAGCGGATGGCGCCGCTGAGCAACGGGGGCATCGTCTCGATCACGATCATGATCGCGAGGTAGGTGGACCCCCACACCACATACACGATCGCCAGCGCCCCCCAGACGAGGAGCGCCTTACGGCTGTCAGCACTGTCATGACGCATAGCTCGTGACAATACTGGCAGGGCCCGACATCTCGCGCGCGGGGTGCGGTCCCCTCCGCCCCGCTGAGATCGGCGCTCGCGGCCTGGCGGACTCTCGCCGCGCCGGGGCGGGCGGACCGTGCCCCGGCAGGTCATGCCATGCCGAGCCAGGCGGGCCGTGACCTGGGAGGTTCCGCCGTCCGGGTGCGGCGGAAGCCTCCAGGTCGAAAGGCGGAGGGCTCAGCGGGTGCCGAGCTTCTCCACGATCAGCCGGTACAACTGGCGGGGACGGCCGGGTTGCGGTGTCCGGTTCGGCGGAAGCGGCCACGCGAGTCCCTCGTCTACCAGCGTGCGCAGCAATCGTCGTGCCGTACGCGGGGTGACGCCCAGCATCTTGCCCGCGCCCTCCGCGTCCACCACCGTGTCCCCACCCTCAAGCTTGGCGGCCAGCCGGGCCAGTACCTCCACACCCTTGGGCTTCAGCGGTCCCGTGCCCTGGGGAGGCATCCTGGGCGCCGGGATCAGTGCCCTGCCCTCGCGGTCGACCGCGAAGCCCTGGGCCTGCTTGCCCGCCTGGGTGCGCGCCAGAGCGGCCCTGGCGTGCGACTCGGCGTCGTGGGTCGTACGGCCCATGCCGACGCCGACCTCGACCGCCAGGCCGAGTTCGTCGCGGACCCGCGCGGCGAACGGCAGGACCCGGAACCCCTCGGTGGCCGCGGCCACCGAGCCGCGGGTCGCGGTGACCATGTAGCTGTGATCGTCGACCGCGGTGACCGACGCGTTGATCCGGTTGGCCTCCTGCACCAGCAACCGGTGCAGGGAGAGCCGGAGCTCGTCGCGCCAGTAGCGTGGCGCGGCCCGGCGGACCGGCTCGCGCAACGTGGGCACCTCCACCAGGACCACGGTGAGTTGTGACTCCTCCAGCCGGTGGTGCGCGCCGAGCAGTGCCGCCGTGTGCAGCGCCGTACGCACTGCGGCGGAGGTGGGGCGGATCCTGACCACGGGCACCCCTGCCGTCTGAAGGCGGTCGGCGACCGCGGGCAGGCAGGTGAGCGCCCCGCTCGTGCTGCCCTGGCGGGCGAGGCGTTCATGGAAGGCCGCGATCGTGCCGGTGGCGCCCGGCTCGTCGCGGCTCTGTACGTCCCCTGAGGGAAGGCTCAGATCGCTATAGGCCTCCTCGACCTCTGCTCTGCTCAGGATGTCGATGCTGACCCTGCGTGGGTCTATCCGCTCGTCCATCGCGGCCCTCGCCAGCGCGGCGATCAGCGCGGCGCCGCCGAGCTGGACATACGTCGCGGGCATCGTCAGCACCCCCGATCGCCGGGCCAGGTCGTAGGGGACCGGGCTGGCGAACAGACACGCGTCCACCCCGGCTCCCAATCGAGTGACCTTGTCCGCGGCCTCCTGCTCGTCACGGTATGCCGCCGCCACCAGGCGGCAGGGTAATGGGGCCGCCGCGTGCCCCATCAACATCACCCGTTCAACGAGGTCATGGGGGCCCACCACACCGATGGTGAGATCTGGTGTCATGGCACCCGGGCGTGACACTCGTGGCGCTTCTTCGGCCCGCTCGACCAATGTTCGTCCCATCATGCCGTCCGTTTGTTTTCGGCTCTCTTTTGGAACGATCGCTTGTGAGGGCCGTAATGTCACGCCCGATTTGCGGCCAATTCCGGAAGCTGCTTCCGGGTTAAACCTATGACTGGCATCGTTTACACAGGTCAGAGCGGTTTTTGAGCGGCTCAAACCCGCTGATTATGGCGCTGAAATCTCTCGGCGCACATCGCCGCCCAGGGCCTGCATGCGCTCGGCGAGATAAGAGTGCCCGCGGTCGATGAGATATCCCGATCCGATCACGGTCTCCCCTTCAGCGGCCAGACCCGCGAGCACGAGGGCGATTCCCGAGCGCAGGTCGTGAGCGGTCACCTGTGTTCCAGTGAGCGGGGTCGCACCACGAACGACGGCGCTGTTCTCTTTCACTTCAATATCGGCGCCCATTTTGTTCAGTTCTGAGGCCAGAGCGAAACGACCGTCGAAGATTCGTTCATGAATGTAGCTGGCGCCGTCGGCGAGACAGGCGACCGTCATGATCGGCGACTGCAGGTCGGTGGCGAAGCCGGGATAGGTGTCGGTGATCACATTGATCGGACGCAGTGGACGATCCCTGCGCACGTGCAGCACCGCGCCGTGGTCGGCGAACTCCACCCCCATCTGCTCCAGCTTGTAGCGGACCACGCCGAGGTGGTCCAGGTCGGCACCGACCAGGTTGACCTCTCCGCCGGTGACGGCGGCGGCCATGGCGAACACGCCCGCGTCAAGGCGGTCCGGCATCACGGTGTGCTCGACGGCCTGGAGCTCCTCCACGCCCTCCACGGTGATGAACCCGGTGCCGCCGCCGCTGATCCTCGCGCCCATCCGGGTCAGCATGTCGATCACATCGAGGACCTCGGGCTCCAGCGCGGCGTTCTCGATCACGGTGGTGCCGCGCCCGAGGGCGGCGGCCATGATCAGGTTCTCGGTGCCGGTGTGCGAGGGGGTGTCCAGGTACAGGGTGGCACCGGTGAGGCCCGCCGACTTGACGTGGATGACCGCGTCACCCTCGTCCACGATCGCGCCCAGGCGCTTGTAGCCCAGGTAGTGGAAGTCGAGGTTGCGGCTGCCCAGGTTGCAGCCGCCCACGCCCTCGATGATCGCCTCACCGAGACGGTGCAGCAGGGCGGGCACGAACAGCACCGAGCCGCGGAAGCGCCGGGCGATCTCCGCGGGCAGCACCGGGCTGCTCAGCGTCGAGGCGTCGATCACCAGCGTGCGCTCCGCCTCGTGGAGCTCGACCTTGGCGCCGACCGTCTCTGCCAGCTCGACCGCGCGCCGGACGTCCTCGATGATGGGGACGTTGCGCAGGACCGTGCGGCCTTTGGAAGCCAGCAGCGCGGCACCGATCATGGGCAACACGGCGTTCTTGGCACCCTGGATGAAGGCGGTTCCACGAAGTGGGTTGCCACCGCGCACGCGGTAACGGACCATGCGTCATGCTCCTTGGAAGTGTTCTGGGTAACTCGTGTGGCGCGAGGCGGCAGCCGAGGTTATCGGCCAACAGTAGCCGTTGAATGCCCCTGAACCGGCCAGTTCGAGGGTGAACTGCCCCTGAACCGGCCGATAAGTCATCTGCCGCCGCCGCGTTGCGCGGCGACCACGCTTTCGCCTGCGGTTTCCGGGCCCGCGGGTGTCACTGTGGGGCGCGGCACCGGGAGACCTCGGGCCTCGGATGCTACCTGCCCTTCGTGTTCACCGCGGCGGTGAGCGGGGAGGCGGCCGACAGGAGATTGTCGGCCCGCTGGTCCACGAAGCGGGTGACGACCTGCTGTCCGTACCCGAACGCCATCGCCCAGACCAGGATCGCGGGCTGCGAGCCGAGCCCCGCGAAACCGGGCACGAAGCCCGAGTTCAGGATCAGTAGCCCGAGCACGGCCGTGGCCACCCCCGCGGGCGCCTTGAGCAGGTTCTGGACGACGGCCAGCGAGTAGCGGGTGGACAGCTCCGAGCGGGTCGACAGCGAGGCGGCGGTGGCCAGCGCCGCGCCCAGCATGCCGATCAGGGCCACGAGCGGGACGTCGCCGTGGCCGGGCCGCAGGCCGCCGGTCGGGCAGATCTGGGCGGGCATCAGCCCCTGGGTGCGGATCACCGACTGGTCGCCGCACATCGGGATGACGTCCGGCCAGATCGCACCGATGACCACCACGCTCAGCACGATCAGGGAGAGCATGACCACCCCGCCGATGAGCAGGTTGCGGAAGCTGCGGACCCGCCCGGTGTCCATCGCCTGCGCGGTGTACGCGGCCCGCAGCACCGACTGCATCAGCGGCCTGTCGTTCTCACCGAGGTCTCCCGCCGCCAGCCTGGCCTGGAGGTGGACAAGCCGGGGATCGTCGCCGGGCAGGTAGGCCCGGCCGATCGCGACCACCTCCGGCGCCCGCCCGCACAACTCCGCCACCGGCAGCACGCCGTACAGCATCACGGTGGCGCTGTTGACGTTGGACCAGGCGCCCTCGATGGCCTGGCCGGTCAGCCAGCGCCGTACACCGTGCCTGCTGCGCGCGTACTCCTGCGCGCGGGCCAGGTGCGTGCCGATGCCCTCGCCCACCGAGACCGGCCGGCCCGCCTCGTCGCACATCGTCAGAACGCGCTCGGCGTCGGCCTTGATCTCCTCGCTCCGGGTGGCCACGTAGACCCGCCAGGTGCCCGGCCAGCGCAGCACGCCGGTGTCGCCGATCCGCTCGGTGGTCAACGCTGGATCAAGCGACATCGTTCCTCCGGGGGGCGGAGCCGACCTGGGGCGGGGCACCGACTGCCCCAGGCTTATCGCGACATGCCGATCAGGCGCTACGCCCCGGCCGGGGCAGGCCGTGCCGTTCTCAGAGACCGTGCCGTTTTCATAGACCGTGCCGCTTTCAGCGGGCGCGGCCCGCGATGTCGGTGCGGTGGTGCGAGCCGCGCAGCCGGATGTGCTCCACCGCCTCGTAGGCCGCCGCCCGCGCCGCGGGGACGTCGGGTCCCGTGCCGACCACGCTGAGCACCCGGCCGCCGTTCGAGACGATCCGGTCGCCGTCCAGCGCGGTGCCCGAGTGCAGCACGTAGGCGTCCTCGACCGGGTCGGACAGCCCTTCGATCACGTCGCCCTTCACCGGATCCGCCGGGTAGTTCTCCGCCGCGATCACCACGGTCACCGCGGCGCCGTCGCGATAGGAGAGCGGCCCGAACCGGTCGAGCGTCCCGTTCGCGCAGGCGAGCAGCAGGCCCGCGAGGGGCGTCTGGAGCCGGTCCAGCACGACCTGGGTCTCCGGGTCGCCGAACCGCGCGTTGAACTCGATCACCTTCGGGCCCTTGGAGGTGAGGGCCAGTCCCACGTACAGCACCCCCGTGTACGGCGCGCCACGCCTGGCCAGCTCGGTCACGGTCGGTATGACGGTCTCGGCCATCACCTGGTCGGCGAGGTCGTCCGGGGCCCACGGCAGCGGCGTGTAGGCACCCATCCCGCCGGTGTTGGGGCCCTGGTCGTCGTCGTAGGCGCGCTTGTGGTCCTGGGCGGGCTGGAGTGCCACGGCCGTGGCGCCGTCGCAGAGCGCGAACAGCGAGACCTCGGGACCGTCGAGGAACTCCTCGATGACCACCCGCCCGCAGGCGGCGGCGTGCCGGAACGCCTCCTCGCGGTCGTCGGTGACCACCACGCCCTTGCCGGCGGCCAGGCCGTCGTCCTTGACCACGTACGGCGTGCCGAACTCGTCGAGCGCCGCGGTGACCTCCTCCGGCGTGCCGCAGGTGTACGACCGCCCGGTGGGCACGCCCGCCGCGACCATGACGTCCTTGGCGAAGGACTTGGAACCCTCGATCCGGGCCGCCTGCCGTGAGGGGCCGAAACAGGGGATGCCGGCCTGCCTGACGGCGTCGGCGACGCCGGCGACCAGCGGGGCCTCAGGGCCGATCACGACCAGCTCCGCCCGGAGCCGCTCGGCCAGTTCGGTAACCGCGGCCGGGTCTGTCGGTACCACCGGATGCAGGGTCGCGACCTGCGCGATACCCGCGTTTCCGGGAGCACAGTGAACCTCGGTGACCTGGGGGTCCGCCGCCAGCGACCGGCACAGGGCGTGTTCACGCCCGCCGGCTCCAATCACAAGAACGCGCACTTGTCAGAGCCTATCGTCCCCCCGGATCGTCCCTCGGGCCGTGTCGGCATGCCCGGACTTCGCCGGTGGTCGAACGCCAGAGTTGTCCACAGCCTGTGGATAACTCTGGGGAGCTTGCGACGTGTCGGATACGTACGGGAGGTGCCAGTAAACAGGGTGTGAATTTTGTCAGGTTGTGCATGATCGATGCTTGAACCTGGGAGTAAGCTGAGAGCCATCCCCCTATTCGTGTTAAGTTTTGAGTGGCTTTGCGTGTCTCTTGCTGATTGGAGGTGGTTCGGGATGTCCTCTGGCGATCCCAGCAGTACGTGCTCGCGCACGCCTGCTGTGCGCACCCTCGACCACCCCATCTCGGTGCCCGACCGGCGCCGCACGCATCGTCGCCTCCACTTGTGGTGACAGCGCATCGCGTGCGGAATCCCGCCAGGTTGGGCGGGAAAGGCTCGCCATGCGCTCCTCGCTCCTTTTTCCCCGTATCAAGCACGCCCGCACGATCCGTGCCCCACACGCGCCCGCCGTCTCGCTCGGTGCGCGGATGAGCGGTGTCTGCGTCCCGCCGAGCGACTCGCTCGTCGAGTACGCCGCCTACATCGACGGTAAGAAGATCGAGGCCCTGGGCATCCCCGACGCCCTGGAGCTCGTCCGCGCGCACAACGCGTCCGTCGAAGGGAACAACGCCTTCGTCTGGGTCGGCCTGCACGAGCCCGACGCCCCCGAGGTCGAGTGGCTGGCGGAGGTCTTCGCCCTGCACCCGCTCGCCGTCGAGGACGCCGTCAAGGCTCACCAGCGACCCAAGGTCGAGCGCTACGGCGACTCGTTGTTCGTGGTCCTGAAGACCGTCGCCTACCTCGACCACGACGTGCTGACCGCGACCAGCGAGATCATCGGCACCGGAGAGATCATGGTGTTCGTCGGCACCGACTTCGTGGTGACCGTGCGGCACGGTCGGCACTGCCCGCTCTCGGAGGTGCGGGAGCGCCTTGAGGACAAGCCCAAGCTGCTCAGCCGGGGCCCCACCGGCGTGCTGCACGCGATCGCCGACCACGTCGTCGACAAGTACCTCACCGTGGCCGACCGGATGCAGGCCGAGCTGGAGGACGTCGAGGCGATGGTCTTCGCGGACGTCAGCGCCCGTGACATCGGCCGGATCTACAACCTCAAGCGCGAGATGATCGAGATGAAGCGGTCCGTCACACCGCTCCAGGCACCGATGTCCACGCTGGCCCAGCGCCGGATGATCCCCTCCGAGATGCGCGAGTACTTCCGTGACGTCGTCGACCACCTGGCCCGCGTCTGCGAGCAGGTCGAGTCGTCCAACGAGCTCTGCAACTCCATACTGCAGGCGGCGCTCGCCCGTTCCAACGCGCTCGCCAACGAGGACATGCGGAAGATCTCCTCGTGGGTCGCCATCATGGCCGTCCCCACGATGATCGCCGGCATCTACGGCATGAACTTCGAGCACATGCCCGAGCTCGACTCCGTCTTCGGCTACCCGCTGGTGCTCGGCGTGATGGTCATCGCCTGCACGCTGCTCTACCGGGGCTTCCGTCGTAACGGCTGGATGTGACCCGATCCCTCAGGCGCTCATCGGGCTGGCGGGGGTGACCGGCTTCGGGACACGCATGCCCCGCCCGGCCCACAGGGTGATCATTCGGTCGGGATAGTCGGTGACGATCGCGGCCGCCCCGAGATCGAGCAGCTCGGCCGCTCGCCCGGGGTCGTTGACGGTCCACACGGCCAGCGGCAGGGCGGCCTTGTCCGCTCGCCGGGCGAGCTCGGGGTCGACCATCACATGCTCGGGGGAGAGCGTGGTGCCCCCGGCCTCGGCGGCGGCGGCCGGGACGTCGCCGCCGAAATCCTCCAGATGGAGGCCGTCGAGCCAGGCGCTGTCCATGGTGGCACGCTCGATCAGGGCGTACCGCCCGGTCGCGGGGGCCAGGGAGCGGGCGATCCGCAGGACGCGCCAGTCGAAACTGAGGATGGCCGCCCGGTCGAGCCTGCGGTGCCGGTCGAGCTCGGCGACCACCATCTCGGTGAACTCACCGACCTCGGCGCTCAGATCGGGCCTGGTCGGGTCCGACTTGAGCTCCACGTGCACCCGCACCCCGTCGGCTCCGTAGGCGTCCATCAGCCCCAGCACGGAGCCCAGGGTCGGCATCCGGGTGTTCGGCACCGGCAGCTGGGTCGGGGCGAAACGGTCTTCGGGGTGGCGCGGCACCCGGACTCCGCACTCCAGCGTGCGCAGCTGCGCCAGCGTGAGCTCGCCGACGGGCCTGCCCACGTACGGGAAGGCGGGGTCGTCGCGGAAGGCGGGCCGGACGTCGGTGCTGGTCACAGCGGACACTGTGAGGTCGTGTGTGAGCACCAGCCGCCGATCGGCGGTCAGTGCGACGTCGAGCTCCAGTGCGTCGACGCCCAGCTCCAGGGCGTGGGCGAAACCGGGCAGGGTGTTCTCGGGACGGAGCCCACGGGCCCCACGGTGACCGTGAATCTCGGCATGCACACAGGGACCTTATCCATCTCGCGTACCGATCCCCAGTGCGGCTCGCGCCTCGGCGACGCCGGGCGCGGGCCGTATCGGTCGAAACCAGGCCCTTGGCACTTCTGCCCACCACGGTGTCGTCGGCCACCGCACTCGTGCGGCGCCACCTGGCCGATCCCCGCCGCGGCGGGGATCGGCGGGAGCGGACCTAGATCAGCGGGTGGATCTGGAGCGTCTCGGTGCGGCCGGGGCCGACGCCGATCGCGGAGATCCTGGAGCCGCTCATCTGCTCCAGGGCCTTCACGTACGCCTGCGCGTTGGCGGGCAGGTCCTCGAAGCTCCTGGCGCCGGTGATGTCCTCCTGCCAGCCGGGGAACTCCTCGTACACCGGCTTGGCGTGATGGAAGTCGGTCTGGGTCATCGGGATCTCGTCATACCGGACCCCGTCGACCTCGTAGGCGACGCAGACGGGAATCCTCTCCAGGCCGGACAGCACGTCCAGCTTGGTGAGGAAGTAGTCGGTGACACCGTTGATACGGGTGGCGTACCGGGCGATGACCGCGTCGAACCAGCCGCAGCGGCGATTGCGGCCGGTGGTCACCCCGTACTCGCCGCCGGTGGTGCGCAGCCACTCGCCCATCTCGTCGTCGAGCTCGGTCGGGAACGGACCCGAGCCGACGCGGGTGGTGTACGCCTTCAGGATGCCGATCACGCGGGTGAGCCGGGTCGGCGGGATGCCGGAACCCGAGCAGGCGCCGCCGCTCGTCGGGGAGGAGGAGGTGACGAACGGGTAGGTGCCGTGGTCGATGTCGAGCAGGTTGCCCTGCCCGCCTTCGAGCAGCACGACCTTGCCCTCGTCCAGGGCCCTGCTGAGGATCAGCGAGGTGTCGGCGATGTGCGGCTTGAGGCGCTCGGCGTAGCCGAGATACTCGTCCAGGACCTTGTTCGCGTCGATCACCCGACGGTTGTAGATCTTGGTGAGGATCTGGTTCTTCTCGCCCAGCGCGACCTCGATCTTCTTCTGCAGGATGCCCGGGTCCAGCAGGTCCTGGACCCGCACGCCCATCCGGTAGATCTTGTCGCCGTACGCGGGGCCGATGCCGCGCCCGGTCGTGCCGATCTTGGCCTTGCCGAGGTAGCGCTCGGTGACCTTGTCGAGGGCCTTGTGGTGGGGCATGATCAGGTGCGCGTTGGCGGAGATCAGCAGCCGCTCGGAGGAGACCCCCCGGGCCTCAAGCCCGTCGATCTCGCTCAGCAGCACGCCCGGGTCGATGACGACACCGTTGCCGATCACGGGGATGACGTTCGGTGAGAGCACTCCCGTCGGCAGCAGGTGCAGCGCATACTTCTGGTCGCCGATGACGACCGTGTGGCCCGCGTTGTTGCCTCCCTGGTATCTGACGACATAGTCGACCTGATCACCAAGTAGGTCGGTCGCCTTACCCTTGCCCTCATCGCCCCACTGGGCACCAACGAGAACGACAGCCGGCATTGTGATTCTCCCACCGCAAAAACGAAAACCCCTGGCGCAATCGCTACAGGGGCTCTTGCGTGGTGAGAATACCCGACGGCGTCCGAAATGGGGATCTCCCACCTCGGGGCGAGAGATCCCACGGGCAGATCAAGGGGCGGATCAGGGCCGGATCAGCGGCCGGTCAGCTCCTTGGACGCCTCGGCGCTGGAGTCCTTGAGGAACTGGAAGCACCGCTCGGCCTCCTCCTTCTCCCCGATGCTCTGGGCGGCGCGGGCCAGTGCGTGCAGGCACCTCAGGAACCCCTGGTTGGGCAGATGCTCCCAGGGGATCGGGCCGTGCCCCTTCCAGCCCGCCCTGCGGAGCTGGTCCAGGCCCCGGTGGTAGCCGGTGCGGGCGAAGGCGTACGACGTCACGGCGTGTCCCGCCGCGAAATACTCGTCCGCGAGTGCCGCCCAGGCGGTCGGATAGGCGGGGAAACGCGCGGCGACGTCGGATGGCTGGGCACCGGATTCCAGTGCCTGTCGAGCTTCAGGCAGGTCCGGGAGCAGGGTGGGCGGCGGGCCGGCGAGAAGGTTCTCGTGGGATTCCATAGCGACAGTCCTATCTGGTGAACCCGCGCCAAGCCAAGATCGGCTCCCGGGGACTTTCCGGAAGCCGATCTCGTGACCTGGCGGGGACCCTCCGAACATTGACCGGTTTTACCCGGTCTCTACCGAGAATTTCCGGTCTGCGTTGGCCGCCGGGTCATCAGGAGATCTTGGTGCCCGCCGACTTGAGGTGCTGGGCGGCCTCGACGATCCGCGCCGCCATCGAGGTCTCGGCGGCCTTGCCGTACGAGCGCGGGTCGTACACCTTCTTGTTGCCGACGTCGCCGTCGACCTTGAGCACGCCGTCGTAGTTCCTGAACATGTGGTCGACGATCGGGCGGGTGAAGGCGTACTGCGTGTCGGTGTCGATGTTCATCTTCACCACGCCGTAGGCGATGGCCTCGTGGATCTCCTCGAGCAGCGAGCCCGAGCCGCCGTGGAAGACCAGGTCGAACGGCTTCTCCTTGCCGTACTTGGCGCCGACCGCGTCCTGGATCTCCTTGAGCACGCTCGGCCGCAGCTTGACGTGGCCGGGCTTGTAGACGCCGTGCACGTTGCCGAAGGTCGCGGCGAGCATGTAGCGGCCGCGCTCTCCCAGGCCCAGGGCCTCGGCGGTCGCGAGGGCGTCCTCGGGGGTGGTGTAGAGCTTCTCGTTGATCTCGCCGACGACGCCGTCCTCCTCGCCGCCGACGACGCCGATCTCCACCTCAAGGACGATCTTCGCGCGGGCGGTCTTCTCCAGGAGCTCCCTGGCGATCTCAAGGTTCTCGTCCAGCGGCACGGCGGAGCCGTCCCACATGTGCGACTGGAAGAGGGGGTCCTCGCCCCTGGCCACCCGCTCAAGGGAGATGTCGAGCAGCGGGCGTACGAAACCGTCCAGCTTGTCCTTGGGGCAGTGGTCGGTGTGCAGGGCGATCGTCACGGGGTAGTTGGCCGCGACGACACGGGCGTACTCCGCCAGTGCCACCGAGCCGCTCACCATGTTCTTGACCGTGGTACCGGAGAGGAAATCGGCGCCGCCGGTCGACACCTGGACGATGCCGTCGCTCTCCGCCTCGGCGAAACCCCTGAGTGCGGCGTTGAGGGTCTGTGACGAGGTCACGTTGATGGCCGGGTAGGCGAAACCTCCCGCCTTGGCCCGGTCGAGCATCTCGGCGTAGACCTCTGGGGTCGCGATGGGCATCGTGTCATCTCCTGGAGACGGCTGTGGGCAGCTGGCACGGGGCTATGAAGACATTGCCCATGGGCCAGTATTCCGGGTTCCTTCCCAACCGGATAGCTCCACCACCACTTCGGGGCGTACGGATGTGTCCTCGGCATGGTCTCGGCGCCCACCGGTAGGAAACTTCCGGAGGACTCCTGGTGCTCGCCGGTACGGGATCTCCAGTATGACCTGGTTGGTTATAGGGGATCTTCTAGGATTTCGGGGCTTTGGGGCTGATTCGCCAGGTCAGTCGTGAAATATCCTCACGAACCGCTAATCTCCACTGTGTGGGACGCCACAGGTCTGACCCCATGGGTATCGCCCGCCTGGTCCTCGCCGGACTGGCGGCGCTGGCGTTCGTCGTCCTGATCGTGATCGGGGTCCTCTCGCTGATCGGCAGTCTCGGCTCCGGCGCCGAGACGGACCCGTCGGCCGCGCCGGTCACCACCACGTCGCCCGCGGACGCCTCTTCGACCGCCTCCGCCACTGCCGAGCGGGTGCCGACGGTCCTCGTCGAGTGCCTGCGGGAGCACTGCCCCACGGTCTTCCTGAAGGTCACCGGGGGCGATGTGCTGCTCGACCGGGAGATGGCCAAGGGCGAGCAGTTCCAGTCCTTCGACCCCAAGGTCGACGTCGTGCTGGCCGACTCGGCCGCGGTCCGGGTCCAGGTGAACGGGACGGTCCGGGCACCCGGCGGGGCGGGGGAGCGCCAGGAGTTCACGGTCTCCCGAAACCGGTAGTGCGCTGTGGATCCTCGCCGTGGCGAGGATCGGCCGGACGGCACCTCGCGAGGTGGAGAAGGTCACCGCGGCCTGCCCCGGTGACCGGAACAGGGCCCTTCCGGGGAAGGCCCGCGAGGCGCCGGTCGATCCTCTAGTCCAAGCCGAGGTCGGCCAGGGTGTAGGCGGTCCGGTACGGCAGCCCGGCGTCGGCGATCGCCTGGGAGGCTCCCCGGTCCACGATCGTGGCGACCGCCACGACCTCGGCGCCCGCCGCGCGCAGCGCCTCCACCGCGGTCAGCGGGGAACCGCCGGTCGTGGAGGTGTCCTCCACCGCAAGCACCCTCCGCCCCGCCACATCCGGCCCCTCGATCCGGCGCTGCATGCCGTGGGCCTTCTGCGCCTTGCGCACCACGAACGCGTCGAGCGTCCTGCCCCGCGCGGCCGCCGCGTGCAGCATGGCGGTCGCCACCGGGTCGGCGCCCAGCGTCAGCCCGCCGACCGCCTGGTAATCGAGATCTTCGGTGAGGTCCAGCATGACCCGCCCCACCAGCGGCGCCGCCTGCCCGTCGAGGGTCACCCGGCGCATGTCCACGTAGAAGTCGGCCTCTCTGCCCGAGGACAGCACGACCTTGCCGTGCACCACGCCCTTGCCCTTGATCTCTGCCAGCAGGTTCTCGCGATCGCTCATGGCACCAAGGTTAGGGCGATCCGGAAGGCCGCCCGATCCGGGGCCACCGGGGAGCGGCGCCGACCCGGCCGCCGGATGGCAAAAGTGCGATCCGGGTTTACGCGCGGCGCGGACTGCGGGATTATCCGGCAGGCAACTCTGGGTAATGGTGAGGTCACAATGAGTGTGAAAACATCTCAAGGCGACGCTGAACTGCTGGCTGCCGCCAGGAACGGCGACGTGGCCGCCTACCGGGTGCTCCACCAGCGGCACGCTCCCGCGGCGTACGCGCTGGCCCGCCTGCTCCTCCCCGTCGAGAGCGGGGTCGAGGGCGTCGTCGAGGAGACGTTCGCGGCGGTCCACCACGTGATCGACCAGGGAGACGGCCCGGAGCAGGCGTTCCGCGTCCACCTGCTCACCGCCCTCCGCCGTACCGTCGGCGACACCTCCGACGCGGCGGATCTGGAGGGCTCGCCGGTGGCCAGGGCCTTTTCGTCCATGCCGGAGAGGTGGCAGCTCGTCCTGTGGCACGCCGAGGTCGAGAGGGCCAGGCCCGACGACACCGGACTCCTGCTCGGCCTGACGGTGAACGGCGCGGCCGCGCTCGCCTACCGGGCGCGGGAGGGGATGCGCCAGGCGTGCCTGCGCATCCACCTGGCCGAGACGACCGCGCCCGAGTGCCGGCCCGCACTGGCCAGGCTGGGCCACCACATCCGTGGCGGCCTGACCAGGGAACAGAGCAGGATCGTGGACGAGCATCTGGAGGGCTGCTCGGGCTGCCGCGCGGTGCTCACGGAGCTGACCGGCATCGGCCAGAGCATCCGCTCCGTCATCGGCCCGCTCGTCGTCGGTCCCGTGTTTCCCGCCTACCTGGCGGCGCTCGGCAGGATGGGCGTCACGACGGGGGGCGGACTGCCCGGCCGCTGGCGGCAGGCTCCCCGATCCGTGCGGCGCGCCGTCACGGCCGGTGCGGTCACCGCCGCGGTCGCGATGGTGGCCGCACTCGTGCTGGTGTCGGGCTCAGAGCCCGCGCCCCCGCCGAACGCGGCCTCCGAGCCGATCGTCATGGCCCCGGCGCTCCCCGGCGTCGTACCGACACTCTCCGGGCAGCCGAAGGCGTCCGGAGGCGAGAGCGGCGGGGCCGGCGCCGGCGAGCCGGCCGAGACCGGGCCGGGGCCGACGGTAACGGGGCAGGACGGCCGGACGGGTTCCTGGCTCGCGCCCCTCCTGGTGGTCAGGATCGACGCGCTCGGTGCCCTGATCAGGTCCGAGGCCGGCATCGTGGCGGTGCGGCTGCGCAACGCGGGGCGTGGGCAGAGCGAGGAGGTCGTCGCCTACGTCGGGCTGCCGCGAGGCGTGACGCTGCCGTCCGGATCCCGCGGGGGACACTCCGTCGGTGCCGTCGCGCCGGTCGGCACGGTCGACGGCTGGTCCTGCCGGGCGTGGCGGCGAGGTGCCCGGTGCGTCCGCGGTCCGCTGCCGGCGGGCCGGGCCACGGCGGTCTTCCTGAGAGTCCTGGTGTCGGACGACGCGCCCTACGGGGCGGCGCCCTCGGTCACGGTCTCCACGGCGGGGACGCGGGTGGCCGCCAGGTCGCGCAGCGGCGTACGGGCGGAGGGCGCTCCGGCACGGTTCGCCACCGACGGCCGGGTGGCCGTCTCCGCGATCGGCAACACCCTGCTGAGCTGCGCGTCCTCGGAGCCCGGGTGCGAGGCGGCCCGCGCGGGGCAGGGCAACCGGCGCGACAACAACAGCTGGGAGATGCGTCCCCTCGATCGTGACGGGGATCCGTCGACGAGCTCGTCGAGCGCCGCCCGGCTCGTGCTGCCGGCGGCCGGCAAGGTGGTCTGGGCGGGACTCTACTGGTCGGCGAGCGCGCCCCCCAGCGGGCGGATCAAGCTCAAGGTGCCGGGGGAGACGGAGTACCGGCAGGTCAGGGCCGCGCGGGTGGTGGAGCGAGAGCTGCCCGTGGGGCGGGGCTACCAGGCGTTCGCCGATGTGACGCGGCTGCTGGGCAGGGCACGCGGGACGTACTGGGTGGCCGACGCCTCGATAAGGCCGGGTGTCTCGCGCCATGCCGGGTGGAGCCTGGTGATCATCGTGGCCGACCCGCGCAGGCCGTACAGCCAGACCGTCGTGCTCGACACCGCGACGGTGCTGGAGCGGGGGCATCGCTCGATGCGGATACCGCTCGGAGGTCTGACGCCCGCCGACGCGCCCGCGAAGGTGGCCCTGGTGACCTGGGAGGGTGACGCGGGCGTCGCGGGTGATCGGGTGAGGCTCGGTGGCCGGACCCTCCGGCCCGCCGGAGGGGAGCGGGATCCGCGCAATCCCTTCGACGGATCCGCCACCGGGGCGAGGGGCGCCCGCGCGACCTTCGGCACGGACGTGGACCGCTTCCGGGCACGCCTCGGCCGCGCCCCGGTGCTGGAGCTCAGCACGCACCAGGACGTCCTGCTTTTCGGCGTGGCGGCGGTGAGCGTGCGGACCGCTCCGTGAGGCGCGTTCGAGAAGGCCGGGCCTCCGGTACGACGGACGCGGTGCGGGACCTCGAAGACGGATGACGTATAGCACCCCGCAGAGGGGGTTGACGAACGGGACAAACTGGTACGGTCTGCGTAAACGGTCCGGCGTATGGTCGAGCGCGGGTGGAATCGTCGGGATTCACCCTCGGATGGTCAGCCGCTTGATTACCCTGAGGAAGGGCCGTCTGTCTGGGCTCTTTCGGGCTTGTCTGAGCCAGAGGATCGGGCCACGTAGGAAGGGCGGTGTCAGGTGGATCGTTGCGCGCTGTTCGTGGACGCCGGTTACCTGCTGTCCGACGGCGCGATGGCGGTGCACGGAACCCGCCACCGCGAGGCGGTCTCCTGGGATTACCCGGGGCTGCTCCAACTGCTCAACAAGCTGTCGAGAGAGCGCACCGGCCTGCCGCTGCTCCGCTGTTACTGGTACGAGGCGACGGTGGAGGGCCGGCGTACTCCCGAGCACGACACGCTGGCCGACATCCCCGGCCTCAAGCTCCGCCTGTCGCGCATCCGCCCCGGCCGCCGCGAGGGCGTCGACGCCCAGGTTCACCGTGACCTGATGACGCTGGCCCGCAACGGCGCGGTCTGCGACGCGGTCGTGGTCAGCGGCGACGAGGACCTGGCGCAGGTCGTCTGCGACGCCCAGGATCTCGGTATCCGGGTCACCGTGGTGCACATCAGCGCCGACGGCAGCTGGGCCGTCTCCCGCACGCTCCGCCAGGAGTGCGACGACCTGATCGAGATAGGTGCCGGCCAGTTGCGGCCGCACGTCAGCCTGATCGGCGACGAGGCGCCTCCTCTGGCGGTCAACGGCCACCAGCACGGTACCAACGGCCACTCCGTCGCGACTCGCGGCAGCAACGGCTCCCCGGTGGCCGGCCCGGTCAGCAGCCCGGTCACCAGCCCGGTCCCCGCGGTCCAGACACCCCGCGCGGCCCATGCCCAGCACGCGCTGCCCTCCGCCTATCCGAGCTACACCCAGGAGTCGCCGGCGACCCCGGTCACACCGGCCGCTCCGGCCGCCCCGCCCCTCCAGACGCCGCCGCTTTCGCCCGCTCCCACGCCGCCGCACGCGGCCGTCAACGGCTCGACCGGCCCGCTGCAGCCCGCCCCGCAGTACTCGCTGGGCAACACCGGCGGCATGCCGAGCTACCAGGCGTCGCAGATGGGCGCCTACACCGGTCCTCAGTCGGCCCCCGTGCCGGTGCAGAGCACCGGGAACGGTGCCGCGACGACCCTCTCCGACGCGGTGAAGGCCGCGCACAAGGAAGGCCACGACTTCGGCGAGTCCGTCGCCAAGGACGCCCCCGCCCTGTGGCTGGAGGCGGTTCTCGCCCGTAAGCCCCGGATGCCCTCGGATCTGGAGGCACGGCTGCTCCAGGGCTCCTCGCTGCCGATCGACTTCCTCCTGCACGACGAGGTCCGCCACGCCCTGCGCCGCGGCTTCTGGGACGCCCTGGAGCGCGCCCGCCGCTGAACGCCACAGTCTCCTGGGTCTTCGCGGCGCCTTTGAGCAGGCATCGAGGCTGGCTCTCGTCTGATCCGGCGTGGGCGATGCCAGCGATGGTGGGTATCAACTGGGAGGCGTCTGGTCGCGGGTCAACCGGGAGGGGGACACCAGGTCCCCCTGACGGCGGGTGTGATCGGCCTGGACCCCGGACTACCGTCCCCTCTCGTGAAAACGATGGAGCGGAAGTCATGGTTCGGGGCGGGTTTGCTGGTCGTGGCCCTGCTCTTGGCGGGGTTGAGCGGGTTCGTGTTCCTGCGGGCGAGCGCCACGCAGGAACGGATTGACGGGCACCTTCAGAAGGCGGCCGGGCTGCTCAGCGAGGCGGGGGCCGTCAAGGAAACCGACCCCGGGCGGCACGACGAACTGACCCGGGAAGCTGACCGGTACACGGGGTTCGCCGAGGCCGACCTGGAGGAGCACGACTCCCAGTATTCGAGCGCGTGGCTCCTCGCCGCCGGTGCCGTCGGATGCCTGGCCGGATCCTTCATCGTGTTCTCCCTCCGTGGCGGCCGGCGGGCGGCGCGCGCCGCGGGGACACGGTGAGACGCGGTGGCCGGCGGGCCGCCCCGGGCGGGGGATGCCCGGGGGTGACGTCCGTGAGGGTGCCGCCCGCGGGCGGGCCGGCGGGCGTGGTCAGGTGAGGGCGTCGAAGCCGGCGCGCAGGTGGTTGAGGCGGTTGGTCAGGTCGGATATCGGGCCGACGAGGCCGGGGGCGCCGTTCTTGCGTGCCAGCTCGGTGACCCGGGCGAGCTCGTTCTCGACCGCGGCCAGGCGCTTGGACAGCTCGGGCAGCACGGTCGCCTGCTCGTCCGCCTCGCCGGGCGGCAGCTCGGCGGAGAGGCGTTCGCGGAGCATGGCGGCCTGCTCGGCCAGCCTGCGGTTCATGTTGTAGAGCTCCACGAACACCGCGACCTTGGCCCGGAGCACCCACGGGTCGAAAGGCTTGGTGAGGTAGTCGACGGCGCCCGCCGCGTAGCTGCGGAAGGCGTAGTCGGGCGCGCTGTCGACCACGGTGAGGAAGATGATCGGGATGTTGCGGGTGCGCTCGCGGCGCTTGATGTGGGCCGCCGTCTCGAACCCGTCCATGCCCGGCATGCGGACATCGAGCAGGATCAGCGCGAACTCCGTGCCGAGCAGGGCCTTCAGCGCCTCCTCCCCGGACTTCGCCCGGACCGGTATCAGATCGAGCGAGCTGAGAATGGCCTCCAGCGCGATCAGATTCTCCTCCCGGTCGTCCACCAGGAGGATCTTGGCTCTATCCGGCATCGATCACACGCCTTCGTCGGAGTCACCGGCCGGCTTGCCCCTGGTCAGCCAGCCGCGTAGCCGTTCCAGCAGGCGGTCGACGTCTACGGGCTTGGGCACGTAGTCGGAGGCGCCGGATGCGATGCTCTTCTCCCGGTCGCCTCGCATGACCTTAGCGGTCAGCGCGATGATCGGCAGGTCCGCGAACTGGGGCATCCGGCGGATCGCGGAGGTGGTGGCCCAGCCGTCCATCTCCGGCATCATGATGTCCATCAGGACGAGGGCGACGTCCTCGTTACGTTCCAACTGCTCGATGCCCTCGCGGCCGTTCTCCGCGTAGATCACCGTGGAGCCGTAGCGCTCGAGCACGCTGGTCAGTGCGAACACGTTGCGGATGTCGTCGTCCACGATCAGGATCTTCGCCCCGGTCAGCGGGTCGTCGCCCTTCCACGGCTTGCCCTCGCCCTGCGGGGGGAAGTGCGGCAGGGGCATGTCGTCGCCCCGCACCAGCTCCGGCAGGTCGCCGGAGCCTTCGAGCACGCCGATGAGCGCCGGGTTGCGGGGGGAGGAACTGGGGGCGCTCGCCCCGCCGTCCCGTGAGGCCAACGGACCGCCGTAGGACGGTGGCAGGTAGAGGGTGAAGGTGCTGCCCTCGCCGACCTTGCTGATCACGTGGATCTCGCCGCCGAGCAGGCGGGCGATCTCGCGGCAGATGGACAGGCCCAGGCCCGTCCCGCCGTACTTCCGGCTGGTGGTGCCGTCGGCCTGGCGGAACGCCTCGAAGATGACCTCCAGCTTGTCCGAGGCGATCCCGATGCCGGTGTCGACCACCTCGAAGGCCAGGATGCCGTCGGCGCCGCGCAGGGTGTCGTCCACGAAGGCGACGGAGCGACCGGCGTGGATCACGCGCAGCCGTACCTCGCCCTTGGGGGTGAACTTGATCGCGTTGGAGAGCAGGTTGCGCAGCACCTGCTGGAGGCGCTGCTCGTCGGTGCGGAGTTCCTGCGGTATCGACGGGTCGACCTCGACGGTGAACGACAGGCCCTTGTCCTGGGCCAGCGGGGCGAAGGTGGCCTCGAAGTAGTCGACGAGCTTGGGCAGGGAGATCTGCTGGGGATGGATGTCCATCCGCCCCGCCTCGACCTTCGACAGGTCGAGGATGTCGTTGATCAGTTGGAGCAGGGCCGACCCGGCGCCGTGGATCGTCCTGGCGAACTCCACCTGCTGGGCGGTGAGGTTGCCGTCGGCGTTCTCGGTGAGCAGCTTGGCCAGCACGAGGAGGCTGTTCAGCGGGGTGCGCAGCTCGTGGGACATGTTGGCGAGGAACTCGGACTTGTAGCGCGAGGAGACCGCGAGCTGCTCGGCGCGCTCCTCCAGCGTGCGCCGGGCCTGCTCGATCTGGAAGTTCTGGATCTCGATGGCCCGGTTCTGCTTGGCCAGCAGCGCCGCCTTGTCCTCCAGTTCGGCGTTGGAGCGGCGCAGCTCCTCCTGCTGGCGCTGGAGCTCGTCGGAACGCTCCCGCAGCTCGGTGGTGAGGCGCTGCGACTCGGTCAGCAGGTCCTCGGTACGGGAGTTGGCGATGATCGTGTTCATCGTGACACCGATGGTCTCGACGAGCTGGTTCAGGAAGTCGTGGTGGATCTCGCTGAACTCGCTGAACGAGGCCAGCTCCAGCACACCGAGTACCTGGGTCTCGAACAGGACCGGCAGCACGACGATCTGCGCGGGTGTGGAGGTGCTGAGACCGCTGTCGACGGTCAGGTAGCGGGCGGGCACGTTGCCGAGGATGATCCCCCTGCCCTCCAGCGCGGCCTGGCCCACGATGCCCTCGCCGGTGGCGAACCGCTGCCGGGGGCCGTTGCCGGAGCGTACGCCGTATCCGGCGATGAGGTGCAGGTCGTGGTCGCCGGTGGGTTCGGCGAGGTAGAAGGCGCCGTAGTGGGCCGACACCAGCGGGGTCAGCTCGCTCATGATGAGCTTGGCGACCTCCATCAGGTCGCGATGGCCCTGCATGAGGCGGGAGATCCTCGCCAGGTTGGACTTCAGCCAGTCCTGTTCCTGGTTGGCGGTGGTGGTGTCGCGCAGCACCGCCACCATCATGTTGATGTTGTCCTTCAGCTCGCCGATCTCGCCCTCGGCGTCGACGGTGATGGAGCGGGTCAGGTCACCGGTGGCGACGGCGGTGGTGACCTCGGCGATGGCACGCACCTGGGTGGTGAGGCGCGCGGCGAGCTCGTTGACGTTCTCGGTGAGGCGCTTCCAGATGCCCTCGGCGCCTTCGACCCGGGCCTGGCCGCCGAGCTGGCCCTCGGAGCCGACCTCGCGGGCGACCCGGGTGACCTCGGAGGCGAAGGAGGAGAGCTGGTCGACCATGGTGTTGATGGTGGTCTTCAGGGCGAGGATCTCGCCCTGGGCGTTCACGTCGATCTTGCGGGTCAGGTTGCCGGACGCGACGGCGGTGGTGACCTCGGCGATGTTGCGGACCTGGTAGGTCAGGTTGTTGGCCATGGAGTTGACGTTGTCGGTGAGGTCCTTCCAGACGCCG
>NZ_JBSFWD010000049.1:0-24037 GCF_053592655.1 Streptosporangium sp. NPDC002607 | reverse complement strand
CGGCGAACATCGACAGCTGGTCGACCATGGTGTTGAGGGTGTCCTTGAGCTGGAGGATCTCACCCTGGGCGTCGGCGGTGATCTTCTTGGACAGGTCGCCCTGGGCCACCGCCGTGGACACCGCGGCGATCGCGCGGACCTGGGTGGTCAGGTTGCCCGCCATCACGTTGACGTTGTCGGTGAGGTCCTTCCAGACGCCGGAGACGCCGCGCACCTGCGCCTGGCCGCCGAGCTGGCCCTCGGTGCCGACCTCGCGGGCGACGCGGGTGACCTCCTCGGCGAATGCCAGCAGCTGGTCGACCATGGTGTTGACCGTGTTCTTCAGCTCGAACATCTCGCCGACCGCGTCGACGGTGACCTTGCGGCTCAGGTCGCCCCGTGCGACTCCGGTGGTCACCGCCGCGATGTCGCGGACCTGCGCCGAGACGCGGCTGGACATGGTGTTGACGGCCTCGGTGAGATCGCGCCAGCTTCCCGCCATACCGCGCACCTGCGCCTGGCCGCCGAGCTGGCCCTCGGTGCCGACCTCGCGGGCGACCCGCGTCACCTCGGAGGTGAACAGCGACAGCTGGTCGACCATGCCGTTGATCGCCTTGCCGAGGCGGCGCACCTCACCTCTGGCAGCGCGGTCAAGGTCGATCCGGCGGGACAGATCGCCCTTGGCCACCGCGTCGATCACGTCCGCCGCTCCGCTGACCGGGCCGACGAGCGCGTCGATCAGCGAGTTGACCGAATCGACGCTCTCGGCCCACGAGCCCACTCCGGGACCGGGGGTGAGACGCTCGGCGAAGCGGCCTTCCTTCACCACCTCACGGCGGACCCTGTGCAGCTCGTTGGCCAGATGCTCGCGGCGGTCGGCCACCTCGTTGAGCAGCAGCCGGATCTCGCTGAGGATTCCCGGCGGGGCATGTGGCACCCGGCGGCGGAAATCGCCGTCGCGCCAGGTGATGAGCGTCTGCAGGATCGGTCGTAGATCCGATTCGCTGTAACGTCGCTCCTCGACGTCGGACACGGTGTTGACCGTGGTCATATGACCTCCTTGACTCCCGGGGGCGCAGCCGTGAGTCACCCCAGTCTGTCACGGTGCGCAATGTGTAGTCCCACCTTCGATTGACCCCATGTCAACGGGAAGTGTGGTAGTCACGGAATAGTGACCAGTGCTCCTCGCGCCGTCTTGGCAGCGACCTTCACCCCGGGACACACAGCTGTCCCCGCCGTCAGGCGGTTCACCGTGGAGGTGATGACCGCCTGGGCCGCCGTGTCCGTGCTGGCGGCCGCCGAGCGGCTGGCGGCCGAGCTTTCCTCGCAGGTGGGAGACGCCCCCTTCGAGGTCGTCTGGAACCACCTGGGCGACGGGCTGCAGATCGAGGTGCGCCAGCAATGGGCCCCCGAGCCGAGCCCCTGCGCCCCGTCCGTACCGGTGGAGGAGTGGGGTGTCACCTTCGCCGGTCAGCAGCGCACGCACTGGGCCAGGCTCCGGCTGCCCGGTTCCTCCGGGCGGCCGTCCTCGGAGTGGACCGCCGAGGAGCCCAGCCGCGGGCCGATCTGGATGGGTTTTCTCGCCGACGCCAGCGATCTGCTGGCGGGCACCCTCGATCCTGACATGGTGCCCGCGATCATCTCGCAGATCGTGGTGCCGAGGCTGGCCACCTGGTGTGCCGTCTACACGTGGAGCAACGGCGGCGGCCCGCAGCGCCCAGCCTACCTCTGGCACACCGATGAGCGGCGCATCGACGAGCTCCGGGAGGAACTCGCCACCGTCCAGATCCCGCAGACCGGTGGTTCCATGCAGCTCGCCGACTCGCAGGTGCTGGTCATCCCGCTTCTCGCGCGCGGGCGCACGCTGGGCGCGATGTGCCTTGGACGTCCCGACCGGTTCACCGAGGACGTGCTCCAGTATGCCGAGGACATCGGCCGCCGCGCCGCCCTCGCCCTGGACAACGCCCTGCTGTACGCCACTCAGGCGGCGGCCAACCGGGCGCTCCAGCGCAGCCTGCTCCCTCCCGACGAGCCCGGCGAGATCCCCGGCCTCGACCCCGCGGTGGTCTACGAGCCCGCGGGGGAGACCAACGAGGTCGGCGGCGACTTCTACGACCTGTTCGCGGTCGGCGACAAATCCTGGCGGTTCGCGGTGGGCGACGTCTGCGGGACCGGCCCCGAGGCCGCCGCGGTCACCGGCCTGGCCCGCCACACCCTGCGCCTGCTCGCCCGGGAGGGGTACGGTGTGGCCGCCGTCCTCGACCGCCTCAACCAGGCCATCCTCGAGGAGGGCGACCGCGCCCGGTTCCTGACGCTGCTGCACGGGGAGATCACGCCCGGGCCGAGCGGTCTGAACGTGTCGATGGTCTCCGCCGGCCACCCGGAGGCGCTGCGGTTGCGACCCAGCGGCGTCGTGGAGACGGTGGTGACCTCCCAGTCGCTGCTCGGCGTCTTCCCCGAGGCGACCTTCAAGGCGGAGGTCGTCCACCTCGACCCCGGTGACGTGCTCCTCGCGGTGACCGACGGGGTCACCGAGCGCCGCAGGGACGGGCGGCTGCTCGACGACGACGCGGGTCTGGCCAAGCTGCTCGCCGAGTGCGTGGGCCTGTCGGCGCGGGCGGTCGCCGAGCGGATCCGTCGCGCCGTCCAGGACTTCGCCCCCGAGCCGAGCGCCGACGACATGGCGATCGTGGTCCTGCGAGCACGCTGACGGGGCCGACCGCGTTCCACGGGCAGATCCTCTGCCCGCCGTGGTCGGGCGGCTCCTCGCCGGGGTGTCGGTCACCGCGGCACGCCGCGGCTCCCTCCTGCGCCTCGCGCCGGGCAGGGGCTAGACGTCGGTCTTCACGTGTCTGCGGGCGAAGTCCAGCTGCGCCGACATCTGCGCGATGCGCTCGGAGACGACCAGTGAGCCGTGGCCCGCGTCGTAGCGGTAGACCTCGTGCTCGTGGCCGCGCCCGGCGAGCCTGGCCACGTACGCCTCGATCTGCCCGATCGGGCAGCGCGGATCGTTCTCTCCGGCGAGGATCAGCAGCGGCGCCTCGACCTGGTCGACGTAGGTGATCGGAGAGCTGCCCGCGTACCGCTCGGGCTGTTCCTCCGGTGAGCCGCCGAGCAGCGCGCGGTGGTAGGAGCGCAGTGCCTCCGCCTCCTCCGCGTAGGCGGCCGCGTGGTCGGCGATCGGCACCGCGGCGATGCCCGCCGCCCACATCTTGGGCTGGGTGCCCAGGCCGAGCAGCGTGAGGTAGCCACCCCAGGAGGCGCCGGACAGCACCAGCCGGTCGGGGTCGCAGACGCCGCGGTCGACCAGGGCGTCCCTGACGGCGGTCACGTCGGCCAGCTCGATGTGCCCGACGTCGCCGCTGAGGGCGTTCCGCCAGTTCGAGCCGTACCCGGTGGAGCCCCGGTAGTTGACCCTTACGACCGCGAAGCCCAGGTCCACCCAGGCGGCCACCTGCGGCACGAAGGAGTCGTCGTCCTGCGAGGTGGGGCCGCCGTGCAGCAGGAAGACGGTGGGGAAGGGGCCGGAGCCGCGCTCGGGGCGCGAGACCAGGGCGTGGATCCGGCCGCCGGGCCCCTCCACGTCCACGTCCTCGACCGGGACCGACGGTGGTGAGGTGGGGCCGCCGTGGCTCATCACCATGTGGCCGTTGGTCGACCGGATCAGCGGCGGGTGCGCCCCGCTGGACCAGGCGTACTCGACGGAGCCGTCGGGGCGGGGCGCGGCGGCGTCGATCACGCCGTGCTGGGTCTCGATCGGGAAGAAGCCGCCGCCGGGAAGGTCGTAGCGGCTCAGGTGGGTGCGGCCGCGGTGACCCCGCACGACGAGCAGCGAACGGCCGTCGCCGTACCAGTCGGCGGTGATCTCTCCCGGGTCGCGCAGCCAGATCTCCCGCTGGTCGCCGGTCTCGGGATCCCAGACGAGGGGTTCGCGGCGGCCCCTGCGCTCGTGCAGGGTGAGCAGCCTGCGATCTCCGGACAGCGGCGCGAAGCGCAGGCCGGAGACCGCCTTGCCGGGACCGTCGTACAGGTCGCCGACGACCTGACCGTGGCGCCGGAGCACGCGCAGCGCGGGGTGCCGGGCGTCGCCGTGCTCGCTGTGGCTGATCGCGATCAGCGAGCCGTCCAGGGAGACGGCGGAGACGGCGGCGGCCTCGGCGTGCTCGTAGATCGTCCGAGCGGGCTCACCCGGCCTGACGAGGTGGATGGTGAAGCCGCGGCCGGGTCTGGCCATGCCGATGACCGCCTCACCGGTCGCCGAGAGCCCGAGGCCGCAGGGGAAACCGGGGTCGAGGTCGATCGGCTCGTCGGGGCCGCCGTAGAAGGGCTGGCGCATCCACCGGCCCCACTCGTCGCCGTCGGTGTCGTCGAACCACCAGATCCACTGTCCGGTGGGGTCGAGCGCGCCGTGTGAGGTGCCCTTGGGACGTGAGGTCACCTGGCGGGTCGAGCCGCCCGCGCGGTCCCAGGTGTAGACCTCCCACGCCCCTGAGGCGTTACTGCGGTAGACGGACCGGCTGGGAGCCTGGACCGCCCACACAGGCAGCGTCGCGCGCGGCGCGCGGAACCTGGCCTGCCAGCGTTCCTCCGCCTTCATAGGGCGCTTCCCTCCGTCAAGGCGTCAGCTTCACGCGTTCAGTCGCGGGCTCGCCGGATTGCGGTCCAGTATGTCGTCTTCAACGGGTAATTGCTTGAGTAATGTCCGGGAATTTCGGACTAAATGTCACATCAGTAACAGGCGTCCCGAAGGTGGCTGTCAAGCACACGGCTTGCTCAGGGGCGGTGCTTAAAGATAGACATACGGAAAGAAGCCTCCACGGGGCTCATTTCACGAAGTCCTTGGACTTTTCTCCGCATAACTTCCGCATCCATGTGCCAGGCACTGGGCCCCATTCCCACGACCGCCCCGACCGCGTCGTGTCCCAGGGTCATCTCGAACTCGTGGATGCTCCGGTCGGTCTCGACGAAGTGTTCGCTCAGGCTCTCCGCCATCCGTCGCTCCTTCGACTCGTCCACCGACAGAAGTCCCAGCCGCTCCACCAGTGGTACGAGGTGCCGCGAGGTGGGGGTGACCACGACAAGCTCACCGTCACCCCTGAGCACTCGGGCAAACTCTGCCCCGTTTCTTGGGGCAAACACATTCAGAAGCACATCTATCGTGCCATCTCTCAGCGGCAGTGGTCTCCAGACGTCGGCCACCACCGCCCCCAGCCGGGGGTGTGCCCGCGCGGCCCGCCTGATCGCGTGCTTGGAGACGTCCAGCGCCACTCCGACGGCCCCCGGCAGCTCGTCGAGCACCCGCGCCAGGTAGTGGCCCGTCCCGGCCCCGGCGTCCGCCACCGCCTTCGCGCCGGTAGGGCAGGCGCCGGCGATCGCTTCGGCAAGGGGGGCGTAGTGCCCGGCGCCGAGGAAGGTGTCCCTGGCCGCCACCATGGCCGCGCTGTCGGCCGTCCCGGGCACCCGCGACCCGGTCAGCAGGCTGACGTATCCCTGCCTGGCCACGTCGAAGCCGTGCCCCAGGGCGCACCCGAGGACCCGGTCGTGAAGGGTCAGAGCGCCTCCGCAGACCGGGCAGGCGAGGTGTTCGACGACATCGTCCAGCATCGCTCCATCATCTCGCGTTCCGCCGCAGCTGAATTGTCATGAAATGTCCCTACGATGCGAGCAGTGTCTCCCCATGGCGAGGGCGGGAACCACTCAATCGAACAGGAGAGCGAATGCTTCACCAGCCGATAACGGTCGCCGGGGTCGAGGTGTTCCCGCTGTGTGACGCGGTGGGGCCGATGGGCGACTCGATCCGGCGCCCGATGCGGGAGATGTTCCCCGGTGGCTGCCACGGCGAGCCGGACGAGTGGATCCTGCACTTCCACTGCTACCTGCTGCGCGACGCGGCGGGCCGTACGGTGCTCGTCGACACGGGCATCGGCCCCGACGACTCGCCCGCGTCGAGCTGGGCGCCGGTGCCCGGCGCGCTGGGTGCGGAGCTGGCCCGGGTGGGGACGGCCCCCGAGGAGGTGGCGGCCGTGGTCATCACGCACCTGCACAGCGACCACGCGGGCGGGGCGGTGGTCGCGGGGGCGCCGGCCTTCCCCAACGCCCGGTACGTCCTGCAGCGCGCGGAGATCGACGCGGCGGCCGAGACGGTCCTGGACCACGTCGTCCGGCCGCTGGGCGAGCGGGTGCAGGCCGTGGACGGCGGTGCGGAGGTGCTGCCGGGCATCCGGGTGCTGCTCGCGCCGGGGCACACCCCCGGCCATCAGATCGTCCAGGTCGGCGATCTGCTGCTGACCGGCGACGTGGTGCTGCATCCGGTGCAACTGGAGAACCCGCGGGTGACCTACCTCTACGACGACGACCCCGAGCTGGCCGCGGCCACGCGGGTGGAACTGCTCGACCGGGTCAGGGCGGAGCGGGGAACGATCGGCACCGCCCACTTCGCCGAGCCCTTCACCCGGATCGTCTGACGGGAGACATCCGGCCCTACGTGCTCGCCTGGGCGGCGGAGAGCAGGCGGCGCGCCTTGCCTCGGTAGCGGATGACCTGGACGACGCCCAGGGCCCAGATCGGATACTGCGTGGCGAACGCCCATCGGAAGGCCTCCGGGCCGCTCCCGCCCACCAGGTCGAGGGTGACGCCGATCAGCATGATCACCGACACGGACGCGACGAAGCCGCCGCCGTTCACGATGCCGGTGGCCACGCCGATCCGGGTGGCCGGGTTGAAGGTCCTGGCGTAGTCGAAGCCGATCAACGACCCGGGGCCGTTGGCCGCCAGCACCACCACGAGCGTCACCAGCAGCCAGAGCGGTGCCCGCCCCGGCCAGAGCAGTACGGCGGTCCACGCCCCGGCGGTGGTACCGATCACGACGAGCACCATCCGGGAGCGGTGGAAGGGGAACCGCCCGGCGAGGTAGCCGAGCAGCGGCCCGCACACCATGCCGCACAGGGTCAGTGTGGACAGCAGCACGCCCGCCGTCGAGGGGGACAGCCCCTGGCCCTGGACCAGGAAGGGATATCCCCACAGCACCAGGAAGGCCGCGGCCGAGCACTGGGTGGCCGCGTGGGTCCACATGCCCAGCCGGGTGCCGGGCTCGGCCCAGGCGGCCTTCAGGCTCGGCGACTCCCCCGTACGCTCGGGGCGGGCGTCGCGCACCACCATGACCAGCAGGAACGCGGAGACCACGCCCAGAACGGCGGCGCCCATGAAGGTCGGCGTCCAGCCGTAGGTGTGCAGGGAGTGGATGAGGGGCACCGCGGAGGCGATCGCGCCGAGCTGGCCGATCAGGCCGGTGAGCTGGACCATCAGCGGGTTGCGACGGGCCGGGAAGGAGAGGCCGACCAGCCTGATCACGCTGATGAACGTCATCGCGTCCCCGCACCCGATCAACGTCCGCCCGGCGACCCCCGGCAGCAGGCCTTCGGCCAGGGCGAAGACGAGTTCGCCGCAGGCCATCACCATGGCCCCCAGGACCAGCATGCGCTTGGAACCGAGCCGGTCGACCAGCATCCCGACGGGCACCTGCATGCCCGCGTAGACCAGGAGCTGGCACATGGCCAGGACCGAGAGCCCCGCCGCGCCGACGTCGAGCCTCGCCGCCGCCTCGATGCCCGCCACGCCCAGCGACTGCCGGTGGAATACGGCTATGACGTAGGCCAGTACACCCGTGGCCCAGATGAGAATCGCTGTGGACCGTGGTGTCATACGGCAAATATTACTTTTTGGAAATTTTACGAATTCGAGTGGGTCACCGCGCGCCGGCGGAGGCCGCGCGGGCCGCCGGGATCAGCGGCGCGGGTAACGGATGAGCAGGCTGGCGTGGACGTCCTGGTCGCCGAGGGCGGCGTAGGTGTGCGGAACGTCCGACCGCCAGGAGATGTGCTCGCCGGGACCGGCCCGCAGGGGGGCACCGGCCGGTCCCGCGCTGAGCGTGCCGGCGAAGACGGTCAGGTACTCGGTGACGCCCCTGTGGTGGGCGGGCGAGATCTGTGGCGCCCCCGCGCGGATCACCAGCCGGTAGAGCTCGTAGGTGACCTCCGCGTCCTCGAAGACCTGGAGCAGCGTCCCCTCCGTGGCGGTGCCATGCATGACGGGGACCGTGGGGCCCGAGTCCTCCGACGGCGGGGTGCCGAAGGCCATGGCCAGGGGGACGCCGAGCTCGGCGGTGATCGCCCAGAGGGTTTCCAGGGTGGGGTTGCGGGTGCCGTTCTCCAGGCCGGAGAGCGTGGCCTTGCCGACGCCGGCGCCGCGGGCGAGGGCGGACAGGGAGATGCCGCGCTCTTCACGCAGCCGGCGGATCCGCCGCCCGATGTCGGCCATGTCGCCGTCCACAGCGGGGCGTTGTGCTTCGGAGTCCATGGGGCTATCGTGCAGCACCGAAACCGTTCCGTTTACGGAACGATCGATGCCCCCCTCGCGTGAGGACCGACAGATGACACGCCTGCTTCAACCCGTGCTGGCCGGAGTGGTGACCGCGGTGGTCGGCTTCGCCAGCTCCTTCGCCGTGGTCCTGGCCGGGCTCAGGGCCGTGGGCGCGGACCAGCGACAGGCGGCGTCAGGGCTGCTCGCGCTCTGCGTGGCCAACGGCGTGGTGGCCATCTGGCTGGGAGTGCGGCAGCGGCTCCCGATCACCATCGCCTGGTCTACGCCGGGAGCGGCGCTACTGGTCTCGACCGGAGCCGTGGAGGGCGGTTTTCCCGTCGCGGTCGGCGCGTTCGCGGTCTCGGGGCTCCTCCTCACCGCGGTCGGGCTCTTCCCCGTCCTGGGACGCTGGATCGCGTCCATCCCCACCCCGATCGCCGGTGCCATGCTCGCCGGGGTCCTGCTCGACCTGTGCGTCGCGCCGGTCAGGGCGCTCGCCGAGGTACCGCTGATGGCCGGCCCCGCCGTTCTCGCCTGGGCGCTGCTGAGCAGGTTCGCCCGAGGGTGGGCGACCCCGGTGGCCCTCCTCGTCGCCGTCGCGGCGATCGCCCTGACCGGGCCGGGGCTGGGAGCGGTGGACGTGCGGCCGGTGGTGGAGGTGACCGGCCCGTCCTGGAGCGTCCAGGCACTGGTCAGCGTCGCGCTCCCGCTGTTCCTGGTCACCATGGCCTCGCAGAACGTGCCGGGCATGGCGGTCCTCGCCGGGTACGGCTACCGTCCCCCGCTGCGGGGGATCCTCGTCTCCACCGGTCTGGCGAGCACGCTGGGCGCTCCGCTGGGCGGCCACGCGGTGAACCTGGCGGCGATCAGCGCCGCCCTGGCCGCCGGGCCCGACGCCGACCCCGACCCGGCCCGCCGGTGGATCGCCTCGGTCAGCGCCGGCGTCTCGATGATCGTCCTCGGCATCGGCTCGGGTCTGGCCACGGCGCTCGTCCTGCTCTCCCCGTCGTCGCTCATCGAGGCAGTCGCCGGTCTCGCCCTGCTCGGCGCGTTCGCCTCGGCCGTCGCCTCCGCGGTCGCCGACCCCGGGGGCAGGGAGGCCGCGGTCGTCACCTTCGTGGTCACCGCCTCGGGGCTGACGATTCTGGGGGTCGGCGCCGCCTTCTGGGGACTCGTGGCCGGCGGGCTCATGACGCTGCTGCACCGCCGCCGGAGATCCCCTCAGACTCCTCCGAACACGGCCATGGCGAACGGTGGCGGCCCGGGTACGTCTCAGCCGGGGCGGCCCGCGGGCAGCCCCGGCTGAGGGGAGATGTGACTAGTGGTGGTCCGGGCGCCCGTGGCGACCGGCCACGAGCTGGTCGGTGGAGGGCTGGCGGGGCACCTCGACCCGGGGGTGGGGCGCGGTGTCCTCGGCACGGTCGTCGACGCCGTCACGGTCACGGTCGACCACGGGAGCCGCAGGAGCCGTGGGAGCCGCGGGAGTGGCGGGGGTCGCTTCGAGCTTGCGCTCCAGTTCCCGCTTCTCCTCCTCCAGGCGGATGACCCGGTCACGAGCCTCCGCGCGCGAGGTACGGAGCCTGCGCCGGTGCGCGGACGAGCGCCGCATCCCGGCGAACATGATTCCCAGGCCGAGCAGGAGGACCGCTCCGGTGGCCACACCCGCGAAGAAGAGCTCCAGCTGGGTGAGCTGGATCACGCGGTCGAACATGGTGAACGTCGCGGTGGTGGTCGATGCTGCGGTCTCGTCCCAGGAGACCGCGATCACGGTCGCACCCGCGAGTACGATCAAGAGAAGTCCCAGCACTATCATGTGACCTCACCTCAGGCTTCGGCTGTTGTGGTAGGCACTGCTGCCCCGGGCGGGCGGGATTATTCATGCGAATCCCCGTGGCCGCCGGGGAATGTGGCGGACCGGCCGCCGGGAGGCGGGCGCGGCTCTCCGGCACCGGGCGATCCGGTCCCCCGGCCGAGGCATGAGGTCTGAAGATGTGGATCTGACGGGGATTCCAGGTCTGCCGGCGCGGGTCTAGGGTGGGCGCCCATGGACCGCACTCGCCTGTACCGCAACGGGGTTCTGGAAGCCGAGGGGTTTCCCATCGACGACGTCTCCGAGCACGTGGGGGACACATCGGCCGTCGTCTGGTTCGACCTCTGCTCGCCCACCCAGGCGGACCTGGCGAAGATCAGCGAGGAGCTGGGTCTCCACCCCCTGGCCGTCGAGGACGCGATCCACAGCCAGCAGCGCCCCAAACTCGACACCTACGACAGCCATCTGTTCATCACCGTCTACGCGACGAGGCTCGCGGAGAAGGGGCTCGACTTCATCGAGATCTCGATCTTCATGACCAGGAACGCCCTGGTCACCGTGAGGGAGAGCCCCGAGTTCGACATCGACGAGGTGATCAGGCGCTGGGACGCCAACGCCGACATGGCCAAGTTCGGGGCGCCGTATCTGCTGCACGCCCTGCTCGACTACATCGTGGACGGCTACTTCGAGGTCCTCCAGGTGGTGGACGACCGGGTCGAGGAGCTGGAGGACGACCTCTTCCAGAACAGCTCCCGGGACATGCAGCACATCCAGCGCCGGACCTTCGACATGCACAAGAAGCTGGTGCGCTTCCGGCGGCTGGCGGTGCCGACGCGCGAGGTCGTGGGCAGCCTGCTGCGCAGGGGTGAGGACGTCATGGACCGTGGGCTGACCCCGTACTACCAGGACGTCTACGACCACACGCTGCGCACCGCGGAGTGGAGCGAGTCGCTGCGGGACCTGGTGAGCAACGTCCGCGAGGCCCATATGAACCAGCAGGGATTCCGGCTCAACGACATCATGAAGAAGATCACAAGCTGGGCGGCCATCATCGCGGTGCCCACGATGATCACCGGCTTCTACGGGCAGAACGTGCCCTACCCCGGCTTCGGACAGCCGATCGGGTTCTGGGTGTCCACGGCCCTGATCGTCGTGGGCACCATCCTGCTCTACCGGGCGTTCCAGAAGCGCAACTGGCTCTGATCCGGCCGGACCCCGTGCCCACTCCGGGTATTCGGTCGGCCGTAACCTGGCTTCGGGGAAGGGGACCGGCCGCCGGAGACCGCACCATGCCCCTCCCAGGCTGTGCCCGCAACCGTGGAGGACCCGTGACGCGCATCCTCGTCGTCGATGACGAGCCCCAGCTCCTGCGGGCGCTGAGGATCAACCTGGTCGCCCGCCGGTACGAGGTGGCCGTGGCCGCCGACGGCGCCGCCGCCCTGCGCCAGGCCGCGGATTGGCACCCCGACCTGGTGGTGCTCGACCTCGGCCTGCCCGACATGGACGGGGTGGACGTCATCCAGGGGTTGCGCGGCTGGACCACCGTCCCGATCATCGTGCTGTCCGGCCGGGCCGAGGGCCATGACAAGGTGGAGGCCCTGGACGCGGGCGCGGACGACTACGTCACCAAGCCGTTCGGCGTCGACGAGTTGCTCGCCCGGATCCGCGCGGTGTCGCGCCGCACCTCGGTTCCCGAGGAGGAGCCGGCCCGGTTCGTGATCGGTGAGCACGAGGTGGACCTGGCGGGCAGGACCGTCTCGGGTGGCGTGCGGCTGACCCCCACCGAGTGGCGCCTGCTGGAGATACTGGTCCGCAACCCCGGCAAGCTCATCACCCAGCGCCGCCTGCTGAACGACGTCTGGGGCTCCTCGTACCACAAGGAGACCAACTACCTGCGCCAGTACATGGCCCAGATGCGCAAGAAACTGGAGCGCGATCCCGCACACCCGGTCCATCTGCTCACCGAACCCGGCATGGGCTACCGCTTCCAGCCCTGACCGGTCAGGTCTCAACCCGCGGACACCCCCGTGTCAACCAACCGATTTCCGGGAATCGGTCAAGAACGGGCCGGTAGACCCTTCTGGAGGCATGGGTGGGCACGCGGGGGGTGGTCGCCGTGGTGCTGGGCGCCGCGATGCTCTTCTCACTGTCGACGCACGGCGACACGCGCGCGAGGGCCGCGCCGGCGAGGGTCGTGCCGCTGGACAACCCGGACGGCCTGCGGCCCGGGCTGGCGCCGGTCAGGTCGGCCGGAGACCGGGGTGCCGCGGTCAGGTTGATCAGCAGGCTCCGGGTCGGGCAGATGGGGTCGAAGGCCGGCTACAGCCGGGCCAGGTTCGGCGCGAACTGGGCCGACACCGCCAGTGGCGTGCCGTACGCGCGCAACGGCTGCCGTACCCGCGACGACCTGCTGGCCCGCGACGGCGAGGAGGTGCGCTACCGTCGCGGATCCGGCTGCGTGGTCGTCTCCATGAGGCTGCGTGATCCCTACACCGGCCGGATCGTGCACTGGAGCAAGAAGCGCTCCGATGAGATCCAGGTCGACCACGTGGTCCCGCTCTCCTACGAGTGGCGGATGGGAGCCTCCCGCTGGTCGCGGTCCAAGCGGATGCGCATCGCCAACGACCCGCTCAACCTCCTCCCGGTGTACGGCGGCGCCAACGAGGCCAAGGGCGGATCGGGGCCGGCCTCCTGGCTTCCCCCCAGGCGCGGGGTCCGCTGCGCCTACGTGGTCCGCTTCGCCCAGGTGGCCCTGAAGTACCACCTGCCGGTCACCCGCGCGGACAAGAGGGTCATGCTCGCCCAGTGCCGGTGACCTCCAGCGGACCGGTCAGAAGCGGCGGAGCGGTTGCGCGGTGGGATCTTCTATCCTTTGGAACCGACCCCGGCCACCTTCGGAGCCGTTCCTCCACCGTCCTCCCAGTCGGTCGCCGGCTGCCTCCGGAGCCGATCCAGACCAGCAGGCGAAGGGACTCCCATGACCTCTCCGGCACTGACCATCGACGAGCTGACCGCTCAGCGGGACGACGCTCGGCGGGACTACGACGCGCTGGTGCGGCGCGGTCTCTCCCTCGACCTCACGCGCGGCAAGCCGTCGGCGCGGCAGCTCGACCTCTCCGAGGCCCTGCTGGACCTGCCCGGCGGCCACACCGCCGCGGACGGCACCGACTGCCGGAACTACGGCGGGCTCCAGGGCCTGGCCGAACTCCGGGAGATCTTCAGCGGGCCCCTGCAGGTGCCCGCCGCCCAGCTCGTCGCCGCGGACAACTCCAGCCTCTCGCTGATGCACGACTCGATGGTCCACGCCCTGCTCGGCACGCTGCCCGGCGCCGAGCGCCGCTGGGCCGACGAGCCGCGGGTCGCCTTCCTGTGCCCGGTTCCCGGCTACGACCGCCACTTCGCCCTGTGTGAGCGGTTCGGCATCGAGCTGATCGGCGTGCCGATGAACGCCGAGGGGCCGGAGATGGACGTCGTGGAGCGTCTCGTGCGGGAAGACCCCCAGGTCAAGGGCATCTGGTGCGTGCCCAAGTACAGCAACCCCAGCGGTGTCTCCTACAGCGACGAGACGGTGCGGCGTCTGGCCGCCATGCCGGCCGCGGCCCCGGACTTCCGGATCTTCTGGGACAACGCCTACGCCGTGCACCACCTCACCGACACGCCGGCGGAGATCGCCGACATCCTGGCGCTGTGCGCGGAGAGCGGCAACCCCGACCGCGTCTTCGTCTTCGGCTCCACCTCGAAGGTCACCTTCGCAGGTTCCGGCGTCTCCTTCTTCGGGTCCTCCCCGGCCAACGTGGCCTGGTTGCTCGGACACACCGCCAAGCGCACCATCGGCCCTGACAAGATCAACCACCTCCGCCACGTGGAGTTCCTCCGCGACGCCGACGGCCTGGCCGAGCACATGCGCCGCCACCGGGAGCTGCTTCGGCCGAAGTTCGACGTGGTCGAGGCGATCCTTGCCAAGGAACTGGGCGGCACCGGCCTGGCGACCTGGTCCAGCCCCACGGGCGGCTACTTCATCGGCCTCGACGTGCTGGAGGGCTGCGCGCGCGAGGTGGTGCGGCGGGCCGGTGCGGCGGGCATCGCCCTGACCCCCGCGGGCGCCACCCACCCGTACGGGAACGACCCCCGCGACAGCACCATCCGCATCGCCCCCACCTACCCCGAGCTGGCGGAACTGGAGTCGGCCATCCTGGGCCTGACCACCTGCGTGCGCCTTGTCGCCACCGAGAAGCTCCTGGCCGGAGCCCGCTAGGAGTCGAGCCGGATTCCGCGCTTCAGGGGGTTTCGACCACGACCCGGCCGATGAACCTGATCGGCAGGCGGCTGGTGCGGACGGTCTCCAGGCGGACGGGATGTCCCGGGAACGCGGCACGGGCGGCGGCCTCGGCCCGGCGCAACGCGAACCGGAAGTCGTAGATCCAGATGCGGCCGCCGGGGCCGAGGACCCGGCGCAACTCGCGCAGTCCCGCGGCGGCGTCCGGCCAGTGGTGCTGGCTCATGCTGGAGACGATCAGGTCGAAGCCACCGTCGGGGTAGGGGAGGTCGGCGACGTCGCCCACGGCGAAGTCGACACGGCCGGTGAGCCCGGCCTCCGCCGCGTTCTGCCGGGCGCGGTCGATCATTTCGGCGGACAGGTCGAGGCCCTCGACCCGCAGTTCCGGCAAGGCACGGGCGATCGCGAGAGGGACCCGCCCGGGGCCGGTGCCCACGTCGAGCACCCTGGTTCCCCCCGCGGGCGCCGCCGACACGACGTCGGCCGTGACCTTGGTGTAGAGGGGACGGAATCCGCGGCTGATAAGCCGGTCGTAGAGGCCACCGTGGTGGAAGAGACCGAACAGGCTCGCACGGGCACGATGGATGGCACGCATGACGCTCTCCTATAGTTGTAAAGCACAACTGTGCACTGTCGAGCATAGGATAGATAGTTGTACGATACAACTCATGGGGGGGCGTTCCCCGATGACGAGCTGCGTGGTCTGTTGAAGCTGCTTGTCAGGACGGGTGGACTGCTCGAACCGCATGACTACGGTGGCCTGCGCGTCTCCCTGTCGGAGGTGTTCGCCCTCGGTGAGCTCGCCGACTCCGGGACGCTCTCCCAGGGGGAACTGGCCACCCGGCTGAGCCTGGAGAAGAGCACGGTGAGCCGTCTGGCTGCGGGCATGGAACGGCGGGGGTGGTTGTCGCGCGAACGGGACCCGGCCAACCGCCGTTTCTACCGTCTCCGCCTCACCCCTGACGGATGGACCGCCGCCGAGCGGGTCGGCGCCGACCTGCGCACCACGCACGCCGCGCTGTTCGAGGGGCTCACGGCCGACGAGCGCGCCGGCCTCACGCTCGGGCTGACCGGCCTGGCCCGCGCCCTCCAGGGCAGGGACCACGCCGGGCGCGGGCGGGTTCCGCCCCACCTCCCGGGCGACGTCTCCTGAGGACATTCCTGGGCGACGGAGTGCGTCACCGTGCTTCGCGGCGGGAAGGTCCGAGGCGCCCACCACAGGGATGGGGCGCCGTTCACCCCGGACCGCGCCCGCGAGAACTCCTTCGATTCCCGGCGGCTAGCTGGACTCCCTGATCACGAGCCGGGTCGGGAGGATCACCGGGGCGGCGTCCTCGCCTCGTAGCAGGCCGAGCAGCAGGCGGGCGGAGGCGGCGGCCTGCTCGCCCATCGGGCTGCGCACCGTGGTGAGCGGGGGGTCGGTGTAGAGGGCCGCCTCGATGTCGTCGAACCCCACCACCGCCACGTCGTCGGGCACCCGCCGGCCCGCCCGGCGCAGCGCCCGCATGGCGCCGATCGCCATCAGGTCGTTGGCGGCGAACACCGCGTCCAGCGCGGGGTCGTCCTCCAGTAGCTGTGCCATGGCCTCGGCTCCGGAGATCCGGGTGAAGTCGCCGATGGCCACGATCGAGCGCCGTCCGGTCTCGCTCAGCACCTCGCGGTAGGCGCCCAGCCTGTCCTGGGCCGCGGACATGTCCAGCGGCCCGCAGATGGTGGCGATCCTGCGCCGCCCCCGTTCCAGCAGGTGCCGCACCGCCTGGGCGGCACCGCCGACGTTGTCGTTGTCGACCCAGGGTGCGGCCACCTGAAAGACGGGCCTGCCGTGTGAGACGAGCGGGACGCCCGTCGTGGCGAGCGCCGCAGGCAGCGGGTCGGCGCCGTGCATCGACACGAGCATGACCGCGTCCACGTGGCGGGCGGCCACGAACTGCCTGGCCCGCAGGCGGGCGTCATCCGAGCCCGCGAGCATGAGCACCACCTGCTTGCCCGCCGCCTCGAACTCGCGGCTGGCCGCGCGCACGACCGTGGAGAACATCGGGTCGTCGGAGACGAGCCCGGCCGGTGGGTCGGAGACGATCACCGCGATGGAGTCGGTGCGCCGGGTCACCAGGCTGCGCGCCGCCGGGTTGGGGACGTAGCCCAGCTCGTTCACCGCCCGCATGACCAGGTCGCGGATGTCCGAGGCGACGGTCGGCTCGCCGTTCACCACCCTGGAGACCGTTGATTTGGACACGCCGGCCCGGGTGGCGACAGCCTCCAGGGTGGGTCGTCTCATGTGCTTCTCCCCGCAGTCCGTACCGCTGACTGGCCGGTGGTGCCGGAACGTGCGGTGCCACCTTCAAGAAGCCTAATCGAGGATCATGAAGAGAGCGCTCCCTCACAAAGGGTGATCAGAGGTGAGATTTCTGTCAATGCCGAGAACGGAGTCGATTTTTCCTCCTCGGCGACCCGTGAGGAAATCTGAGAAAACGCTCCCTAAAAAAGATCTTCTTAACTCCAGCTCACAGCCGCTTACAACGGTACAAAGAATTTTGCGGGAGCGCTCCCTGAGGTGTGCGGTTGATTGCCGGATCATGTGCAGCCCGTTTCCTGCTGGTTAAACGGGTACTTGACAGGCCCTGTCGGACGAGAGCACTCTCTGCTTGAGAGAGCGCTCCCCGACCCGTACCGGTACGCACCCCCGTCCCCCGAGGAGACGCCATGCCCTCGCTTCGAAGTCCCGGCCGCCGTGTGGTCCTGATGATCGCCGCGGCCGTCACCCTCGTCACATCCTGTCTCGCCGTCATGCCCGCCTCCGCCGCCGACACCCTGCTGTCCCAGGGCAAGACGGTGACCGCCTCGTCCGCGGAGAACGTGGCCTTCCCCGCGTCGGCGGCCGTCGACGGCGACGCGGGCACCCGCTGGTCCAGCGCGTTCGCCGATCCGCAGTGGATCCAGGTCGACCTCGGTGCCACCGCGACCATCACGCAGGTGTCGCTGAAGTGGGAGACCGCCTACGGCAGGGCCTTTGAGATCCAGACCTCGCCCAACGGCACCACCTGGACGCCGATCTACTCCACGACCACCGGCACCGGCGGCGACCAGACGCTGGCGGTCAACGGATCCGGCCGTTACGTGCGGATGTACGGCACCCAGCGCTCCACCCAGTACGGCTACTCGCTGTGGGAGTTCCAGGTCTACGGCACCATCGGTTCCACCGGCCCGGACCCCGACCCGGGCGCGCTCAAGCTGCTGTCCTACGGCAGGCCAGGTGCGGCCTCCAGCTCCCAGCACGACGGGAACTGCTGGGAGTGCACCCCGGCCAGGGCGTTCGACCGCGACCCGGCCTCCCGCTGGGCGACCAGTTCCACCACCGGCTGGGTCGACCCGGCCTGGATCTCCGTCGACCTCGGCGCGACCGCGCAGATCAAGAAGGTCGTGCTGCAGTGGGATCCGGCCTACGCCAAGGCGTTCGAGATCCAGGTTTCCGCGAACGGGACCACCTGGACGCCGATCTACTCCACGACCACCGGCACCGGCTTCAAGCAGACGCTGAACGTCGACGGGACCGGCCGTTACGTGCGGATGTACGGCACCCAGCGGGCCACTCCCTACGGCTACTCACTGTGGGAGTTCCAGGTCTGGGGCACCGGCGGCGCCCCCATCACCCCGCCGCCGCTCCCGCCCGACCCGGCCAACCCGCCAAGGCTGGTCTGGAGTGACGAGTTCAACGGCGCGGCGGGGACCAGGCCCGACGCGGCCAAGTGGACCCAGGACCCGGGAACCGGCCCGAACAACGAGCTGGAGTACTACAACCCCAACAACACCGCGATGGACGGCAACGGCAACCTCGCCATCACGGCCCGGCAGGAGGCCACCCCGGGGTCGGCGTGCCCGGGCGGGACCTGCCAGTACACTTCGGGCCGGATCAACACCGGCGGCAAGTTCACCTTCACCTACGGCAGGGTCGAGGCCCGGGTCAAGGTCCCGAAGGGCAACGGCCTGTGGCCGGCGTTCTGGATGATGGGCGCCGACTTCCTCACCGGCAGGCCGTGGCCGTACAACGGCGAGATCGACATCCTGGAGGTCCTCGGCAAGGACGTCAAGACCGCCTACTCGACGGTCCACGCACCCGCCTACAACGGCGGCGGCGGTGTCGGCAGCCCGTACACGCTGCCGACAGGCGCGGACTTCTCCGACGACTTCCACGTCTGGGCCGCCAACTGGGACAGCAAGGGCATCGTCTACACCCTGGACGGCCGGACGGTCTTCACCATCAGCAAGGACCAGGTCGAGGCGACCCGGGGCCCGTGGGTCTTCGACCACCCCTTCTACATCATCCTCAACCTCGCGGTCGGCGGCGACTGGCCAGGACCGCCGGACGCGAGCACGGGTTTCCCCAAGCAGATGCTCGTCGACTACGTACGCGTCTACCAGTAACTCCACCGCTCCCCGGTACGGCTCGGCGAGCCGTACCGGGGGACCTCCCAAAGGAGTCACCCATGCACCCGGCACTCTCCCCGGCCGGCCTCCGACGCCGGTTACGCCCGCTGACCCTGATGACCACACTGCTGGCGCTCCTGGGCACGTCCCTCGTCCTGCACACCCCGCAGGCCGCCGGCTCGTCCGCGGCGGTCGTCCGGGTGGCGGAGTTCCTCGCCGACTGCCCGTTCAGCCATCGCCTGCCCGACGACCCGATCGTCTTCCCGGGACTTCCCGGCGCGTCGCACATGCACAGCTTCTTCGGCAGCACCTCCACCAACGCCCACACGACGCTGGCGTCCCTGCAGAGCTCTCCCAGCAACTGCAACCCGCGCGTCGACCTGTCGTCGTACTGGGTGCCGACCCTCTACAACGGCAACACCCCGGTGGAACCCACCGGCACCACGTTCTACTACCTGGGTGAGGGCGTCCGCGACGACATCATCGCGCGGACCCAGCCGCTGCCCCTGGGCCTGCGGATCGTCGCGGGCAACGCCAAGGCGACCGGGATCGACGACCCCAGCAGCAACGCACGCTGGTCGTGCCTGCACGCCGGGCACGTGGGGTCCTCCAAGGACTTCGTCAACTGCCCGGCGGGCACGATGCTGGAGTCCTACCTGGACTTCCCGCAGTGCTGGAACGGCAGGGACCTGGACTCGGCCGACCACAAGAGCCACATGGCCTACCCGGTGGGCGGGGCCTGTCCCGCCTCGCACCCGGTGCCGGTGCCGAAGCTACGCCAGGTGCTGAGGTACCCGGTCAGCGGTGACCCGGCACAGCTGCGGCTGGCATCCGGGCGCGGATACACGATGCACGGCGACTTCTTCAACGCCTGGCCCCCGGCCGAGATGGAGCGCCGCCTGCGCGACTGCATCCGCCCGATCATCAAGTGCGGCGCGGACGGCACGCCGTCCTGACACTTGACAACCGTGTCAGGGCGGTGCCCCGTCCTGACACCGGTGGCGGGATCCGGAACACCGGGCCCCGCCACCGGCGGGCTGGGCGGGGCCGATCGGACCGGCGACGCGGGTGTCCCCATCGTGCCTACTGGCCCGTGGCCTCGGCCGTCTGCGTCTCCTCGGCGAGGGTGCCGCACTTGAAACCCGCCTCCCGCTCCGGGTTGAGCCGGATGGATTCGAGGATGGTCTTGTCCATGGAGCGCCGGATGGTCTCCATCTTGTCGCAGTCGTAGAGGACGTACGCGCCGTTGCTCTCGCCGAGCAGCATCATCCACCGGCTGTCGTAGAGCGGCTTGTCGTTCTCAGCACTCCGGAGAACGGCCCACTGGTCCTGGAAGCCGACGAAGGGGAGAAGGTCGTTGGCCTTTCCCGTCTCCCGCATCTCCATCGCCCCGCTGTACATCTGCAGGATCAGCAGGAACCCCAGGCCGAGGCCGGTGAGGGCGCCGACGAGCACCTTCATCCCGGCGCGGCCGACGGGCTTGCGGCGCAGCAGCCGGAACGGCACCAGGAAGGCCAGCACGCCCAGCACCACGGCCACGACGACCTTGGCAGCGAGGTCGATCTCGCCGAAGAGGTTGAGCAGGCCCCAGTAGGTCGCGCCGCACCACAGCGCGGCGATCACAGCGATCAGCCAGGGCCGCCGCCGTACGGCGTTCGCGAGCTTGCCGACTGTGCCGAAGGTCACCTTGTCGGCCAGCCAGATCACCCCGACGATGACGCCGAGCAGCGGCAGGACGACCAGCAGCAGCAGGATCAGGGTGCCCATCAGCCGGCCGAGCAGGACGGACTGGTCGATCCCCGCCTGCTCCGGGCTGATCTCGAACACCTCGTACATCGACTGCACGCCGAGGTAGAGCACGGCGTAGAGCGCGACGCCGATCGGGACGACGACCGAGCCGATGCGCTCGATCATCTCCAGGACACCACTGCCTTCCTCCTCTTCCGATGGATCTGTCGGAGCTGCCGGAGGAGTGTCTTGCGAAATAGGGGGAATATACGCAGGTTGCTCAGAAATATCCTGGCTTGTCATGAAGAGTGATCATAAGCCGTAACGATTGACGTGACACAGCTAGAAGACAAACGCGTCAGCCCCTTGGTCATCCATGCGAAAGCCCCAGGAATCGGCACCGCTCCGGCCCCCGCGCTCCTCATACGTCGCCACGTCCGGCGGTCAGGAGTGTTCGTACCAACCTCCGTGATGTCCGCCTGATCTGTGAAAAGTAACTATAAGTTTTTGCTGCGCGACTTAAAGTAATGGCACTAGCCTGCCTACCGGCGAGAGGCTGACGGAGGTGGGGACATGCTGGCGGAAGGCGGAGTGGCCGTGGTCACCGGTGCGGCGCAGGGCATCGGCGAGGCGGTGGCGCGAGCCCTGACGGTGGCGGGCACGCGGGTCGCCGCGCTCGACGTGAACGCCGAGCGGATCGAGCGGGTCGCCGCCGGGCTCGGCACCGCGGTCGCCTACCCCTGCCAGGTCGCCGACAGCGCCGCCGTCGACGACGTCGTCGCGAGGGTCGAGGCCGACCTCGGCCCGATCGAGCTGCTCGTCAACGTGGCCGGAGTGCTCTGCTCGGGATCGGCCGTCGCCACCAGCGACGACGACTGGGCCAGGACCTTCGCCGTCAACACCGGTGGGGTCTTCCACCTGTCCCGCGCGGTCGCCCGCCGGATGATCCCCCGTAGATCCGGGGCGATCGTCACCGTGGGGTCCAACGCCGCGGGCGTGCCGCGGATGAACATGTCGGCCTACGCGGCCTCCAAGGCGGCGGCCGCGCAGTTCACCAAGTGTCTCGGCCTGGAGCTGGCGCCGTACGGCATCCGCTGCAACGTGGTGTCGCCCGGTTCCACCGACACCCCCATGCAGCGTGCCCTGTGGACCGGCGGCCACGACGCGCGGGCGGCCATCGACGGATCGCCGGCCACCTTCCGGGTGGGCATCCCTCTCGGCCGCCTGGCCGACCCCGAGGACATCGCGAACGCGGTCCTCTTCCTGGCCTCCGACCGTGCCAGGCACATCACCATGCAGGACCTGTACGTCGACGGGGGCGCCACGCTCCGGTAGCGGAACGGTCCTCTCCCAGCGCCGGCCGCCCGCCGGCGCTGGTCCCTCCTATTCCTGGATCCCCTCCTGACAGGAGAGCTTTTCCCCATGTCGCCGAACGACGCCCTCACCATGTCCCGAATGCCGGACCTCCTGGAGGATTACGAACCCGGCACCTTCTTCTTCACCTCGCCGACCCGGACCCTGCTCGCCAGGGGGGTGTGCCAGGAGGTCCCCGATTCGGGGGCGACGAGCCTGCGAGACCGCGTCGCCTCCGCCCTGCGGGACGCCAGGAGCTCAGGTCACCCCAACCCCGTGGTGGTGGGCGCGATCCCCTTCCGCGACGACCGCCCGCCACGCCTGCTGGTGCCCGCCGCCGTCTGCTGGACGAGCCCACCGGCCGGCCTGCCCGCCGGTCCCGAGCAGGTCACGGGCACGTTCACCGGATTCGGCCCGGTCCCCGACCCCGGTGACTACCTGCGCGGAGTGGAGAAGGCACTGGTCAAGCTGACCGCGGGAGAGCTCAAGAAGATCGTGCTGGCCCGCGCCCTGGACGTCACCCTGGGTGCCCCCGTCGACGTCGGGCGGGTGCTGCGCAACCTCATCCGGCGCGACCCGCAGGCCTACGGTTACGCGGTCGACCTGCCGTCGAGCACCGCCACCGCCCGCACGCTGCTGGGGGCCAGCCCGGAACTGCTCGTCTCCCGGTCCGGCCGCCGGATCACCACGAACCCGCTGGCCGGGTCCGTACCCCGCCACCCGGACCCCGTCGTCGACGCGGAGCGGGCCCGCGCCCTGCTCGCCTCCGACAAGGATCTTCGCGAGCACGCGCTGGTGATCGAGAGCATCGTGGAGGTCCTGCGCCCGTACTGCCGGGAACTCTCGGTGCCCGACGGACCCTCGCCGCTGTCCACCGCCTCCATGTGGCATCTGTCGACCCGGATCACCGGCGTGCTCGACGACCCCGCGGTCACGTCGCTGGAGCTGGCCACCATGCTGCACCCCACCCCCGCCGTCTGCGGCACCCCCGCGAGCGCCGCGCGCCAGGCCATCGAGGAGATCGAGCCGTTCGACCGCGGTCTGTACGCCGGCCTGGTCGGGTGGGGGGACTTGGCGGGCGACGGCGAGTGGGTCGTGACCATCCGCTGTGCCGAGGTCGCCGACCAGACCCTGAGGCTGTTCGCCGGTGCGGGAATCGTCGCCGGTTCGGTGCCGGAGACCGAGCTCGCCGAGACCACCGCCAAGTTCCAGACCATGCTCCGCGCCGTCGGCCTGGGCCAGGACCGCTGACCCACCGTCTGGCCCACCATCACAGGAAAGGAGACAGCACCCGTGGCCCTTCCCCAGATCGCCTCCTACCCGCTGCCGGGAGAAGGCGATCTTCCCGAGAACCAGGTGACCTGGCGCCCTGATTCGCGCCGCGCCGTCCTGCTGGTCCATGACATGCAGAACTACTTCCTCGCCCCCTTCGCCGCCGGTGCTCCACCGCTGACCGGGCTCATCGACAACATCGGCCTGCTGCGCGAGGCCTGCGCCGGGCTGGGGGTCCCGGTCGTCTACTCGATGCAGCCCAGCGGCCAGAACAGCCACCAGCGCGGCCTGCTCCAGGACTTCTGGGGCTCGGGCATCCCCGGTTCGCAGGAGAGTGAGATCGTCGCGAGCCTTCTCCCCGCGGCGTCCGACATCCTGCTCACCAAGTGGCGCTACAGCGCCTTCCGCATGACCGACCTACGCGCCCGGATGGACGCGATGGGCCGCGACCAGATCATCGTCTGCGGTGTCTACGCCCACATCGGCTGCCTCATGACCGCCTGTGACGCCTTCATGCAGGACCTGCAGCCGTTCCTCGTGGCCGATGCCGTCGCCGACTTCTCCGAGGAACACCACACCATGGCCCTCGCCTACGCCGCCCAGCGCTGCGCGGTCACGGCCGTCACCCGTGGCCTGCTGCGCGGGTGGGACCCCGCGGCGCCGCCCACCGAGCCGGCCGGTGACGGGTAGCCGGCCGCCGGAACCCGCTCCGCGAGGCCGGGCCGCCCCCGAGGCGCGTCACGTCGTCGCCGGAGCGGTCTGTGGTGAGGCCGCCAGGCGTCCCGATCGATCCAGGGCGGCCACGGCCGCGGCGCAGCCAAGGCCGATCAGCGTCAGGG
>NZ_JBSFWD010000048.1:0-68867 GCF_053592655.1 Streptosporangium sp. NPDC002607 | reverse complement strand
GTCCACCGTGCTCGTGGTCAAGGCGACCGGGCGCGGCACCTACTGCCGTACCCGCACCGACCGCTACGGCTTCCCCCGGCTACGGCTCCCCCGGATCAAGCAGGTCAAGGGGTTCGCCACCGGCGACCTGGTCCGCGCGACCGTCCCGACCGGCAAGAAGGCCGGAGTTCACACCGGGCGGGTCGCGGTCCGCAGCACCGGCAGTTTCAACATCGCCACCCGGCACGGCCTCGTGCAGGGCATCGGCCACCGCCACGTCCGCCTGCTCCAGCGAGCCGACGGCTACGGCTACACCACCCACCCGGAAACGCGGCACCGTGCCGCGTTTCCTTCCCCGCCTGAAGGCGGGGGTCTCCACGCTGGAGGTATCCGATGAGCACTCCCTTCACCCCCGAAGCGGTCGAGGCCATCAAGCGCCACATGAACGACGATCACGCTGACGACGCGCTACTGATCTGCAAGGGCCTCGGCGGACAGCCCGAGGCCACCGGCGCGACGACGACCGGTGTCGACGCCGAGGCGATCGAGTTCGCCGCCGTGGTCGGCGGGCTTGAGATTCCGGTCCGGGTCCCGTGGAGCGGCACGCTGACCGAACGCGCGCAGGTCCGTACGGAGGTCGTCCGCCTCTATCGGGACGCCTGTGCGGCCCTTGGCGTCCCTGCCCGCGGCGAGCACTGACCGGGAGTCTCCTCGGTCCGAGACCCTGCCGGCCGGCGCCGGGCGCGGCGGTCGTGAGGATCGGCGGGCCGGTCACCGGAGCCGATCCCGGTCGCGGACCTTCGCTTTCCGCTGCCCCGGGGCACTGCCCGGAGCCTGCCCGGGGCACCGCCCTGGAGGCGCTGGTCGGGAGCCGGGGCCGGCGTGAAGCGGGGCCGGTGATTACGGCGCCGGCCGGGGTTTTATTCGGATGACCTTATTCGTTGGATTTCCCTGGTTTTTCACACCTTGAATGGATTTTCGCCCGGAACTTCCAGCTGGAGGAGGCGACGAAGGGACAAGTCCGAAAACAGGAGAGGCTGATGGGGCCGTTGGTGACAGTCGGGTCAATGCCAGGACTGATCGTGGCATTCGTGGAAAGCTCCCAGATGCTGAAATTTCCTGAAATAAGGAGGCGCGGTGAAACCGCGAGCCCTTGTGCTGGCGCCAATGCGAGGTCCGGAGTGGGACCGTCTGAGAGAGCTGATCGACGTCCACTACGACCCGGCTGAGCACGGTCCGTACCAGGCTGCCGACCTCGCCCGGCGGCTCGCGGACATCGGGGCGCGCATCCTCATCACCGAGTCCGACGAGGTCGCGGGCCCGGTGCTGGATCTTCCCCTGCTGGTGGTGGGCTGCGCCCGCGGCGACGCGGGGAATGTGGACCTCGGCACGGCCACCGACAGGGGCATTCCCGTCCTCTGCGCCCCGGGGCGCGACGCCGACGCGGTGGCCGAGCTCACCCTCGCCCTGATCCTCGCGGTGACCCGCCGGGTGGCGGTCGGCGACCGGGAGATCCGCTACGGCATGGTCTCCTACCGGCGGCACCGCGCGTGGGAGCTCGCGGGCCGGACCGTCGGCCTGATCGGCTACGGGGCGGTCGGCCACGCGGTGGCCTGGCGGATGAGGGGGCTGGGCATGCGCGTCATGGTCTACGACCCCGAGGCGGCGGAGAACCGGTACGGCCTCGACGTCCTGCTGGCCCAGGCCGACGTCGTCTCCTTACACGCCCCCGCGTCCGCGAGGCCGCTGATCGGCGCTGTGGAGTTCGCCGCGATGAGGACCGGAGCGATCTTCGTCAACACCTCCGACGCGGCCCTGCACGACATGGACGCCCTGGTCGGAGCGTTGAAGGCGGGCCATCTGGGCGGTGCGGCCCTCGACAGGTTCGCCGGGGACTGGCTCGACCCGTCCCACCCGCTCGCCGACATGGACAACGTGGTGCTCACTCCGCACCTGGGCTCGGGGACCTACGACACCGAGATCAACCACACCCGGATGATCTGCGAGGACATCGTCAGGATCCTCGGCGGGGAAAGCCCGCTGCACTGCGCCAATCCTGGTTTCCAGGGGTGACCTCAGCCCCTCGGCCTCGAGGGGGTCACGGTCCCGGATCCGTGCACCGCGGCTTGACGGGAGGCGACCGCGACACGATCTGGAGTCGTACCGGAAAGGCGCGTCCCGGCCCGGGGGCGGAGGGCCTGGAAAGAGGAGTGCCGGAAAGGGAAGAACCCCGGGCCGCTTCCTCCTGGCTGAGCAGGAGGGCCGGTGGACCAAAGGCGGGATTGCCCGCCCCCGGCGGCCCGGGGTTCCGGTGATTGTCGTGGATTCGCCGAACGTCGCCAGACGCCCGGACAGAGTCCGGTCGCGGCGTCCTAGCGGACAGCCACCTCGCTAGCCCAACTATGATCAACCATTGTTCGGACCACCTCCTTTCGGCGTGCCTGTACGTTATGAAATCTCATGCCGCCGAGGCAAATGAATATTCTCCATCCCCCCGAACTGAGGCTCCGGCCCTAGAGCCGATCCCCTGACCAGGCCCGATGCGGCCTGATGGGAGCGAGGGGCGGGCAAACGATCACAGTTGCTCCGCCGTTGCCGACTTTGAACAAGGCTGCGGTGCATGACGCCATGCGCCGTGCGAGCCCCTGGTCTTCGTGAGGGGCCTCGGGCCGGAGTTCAGGGCAGGGATCGCCGAGCTGCCTCGGTGCGGGGTTCGTCCGGCCAGCCAGGTAGGACGATCAGGATTAATGCCACTTTAATTATAAATTATCCCATCTGGAACATGCGGCCAAGATGCTTTCGCTCGTAGCACCTTGTGATCTTTCCACTGTCAGGAGGCTGGTAGTTGGCCGATCCCGACTCCGTAGGCAATCCGTCAACCATGGCTTACAACCACGATCAGCTGCAGGATCGGGCGGGGCTAGGCTTCGCCGACGTCAGCAGTGATCTTGGCGCCGTGGTCAAACGCGCCCTTGAGGACTTACAGGCCATCGGCCCCCTGCCGAGCGGGGAGGAGGTGGACCAGCGGTTTCTCGAATGGTTCACCCCCAAATGCGAACAGATGCTGACACTGACGGCCGACCTCGCCGGCGCCTACGGTGACATCGGAAAAGGGCTGATCGCGATGAGCCGCAACGTGTTGGAGATCGACTGGGGCTTGGCGAAGAGCCTGGACGCGGTGCCGGACTACACCGACGACGGCCCGGTGAAGCGGGCCGAATCATGATCCCGACGAAGGCTCTTACCATGGTCGGCCTCACCGGGCTGGGCTCCATGGCGGCGCTGAAGATCTACGCCGGCGTCACGGCTCCCGAGATCCCCCCCGACAAGCTGCGGGAGGTCGCGAAGATATTCTTCCGGCTGGCCGACGAGATCGACGGCGGAAGCGGGAAGGACGGCATCGCGGATCAGGCCGACGCGCTGGCCGCCTCGGTGTGGAAGAACTCGGGGAACGAAGGCCAGGGCAACGAGGGCCAGAGCATCGAGGCGTTCCGCCGCGTCTATCAGGGCGCCGTGTCCGTCTACGTGCCACAGCTCGCCAAGGACTGCCGCATCGTGGCCATCGGATGCGAGGCGTACGCGGAGCAGGTCGAGGAGGTCAAAAAAGGCTTCGCCATGTACGAGGACATGATCCTGCAACTCGTGTGGCTCGTGGTGTACCAGCCGATGTCGACCGCCCTCTACGGGTTCGCCGCCGCGCGGATCGCGGCGCTGGCCGCGGCGGCGAGGGGCCTCCAGACCGCCTTCGCCATGAACGTGGCGAGGATCCTGGAGATGACCGTGCCGAAGTACGCCACGACGATGCTCCTCTACCTGGCACTGGACGGCGCGGCCTACGCCGCGGGGTCACTGGGGATGACCAAGATCGCCCAGCTCGACAATGGCCGGCCGATGGGCTCGCTGAAGGAGAACGCGGCCGAATTCGGCAAGATCTTCACCGCGAACAGTGCGTTCAACCTCGGCTACGAGGCGGCCAAGGCACCCCTCGGCAGGGCGCCGACCACTCGCGGCATCGAACTGGGCGCGCGCCTCGTCGGCTCGGGTCTCGCCTACACCCCCACCTACAACCTGTTGGACGACGAGAAGGAGGGCATGACCACGAACGATGAATGGGCGTTCAAAATCACCGGGCACGGCCTGCGCGCGGTCATCTTCCCGCCTGGATGGAAATTTAGGTAACGAAGGAGCACGCTGTGAACCACCCGAACGACGCGATCCTGCGCGTGATGGAGGACGGTCTGAGTGATCTCACCGGCAAGGGCGAGGCCGCCGACGAGATGATCCAAGCCGTCACCGACTCGGCGGGCCGTCTCATGACGCTCACTTTGAATCCGCGCGTCATGCGTATGGACAGCCGGAAGCTGGCGGAAGAGCTCTGCCTGGCCGTACAGCGGGCGCAGGCGGACGGGGAGCGCAAGACGCGGGAGCTGGTCGGCGGAGTACTCGGCTCGCCGATACCGGAGAATCTCACCGATCGCACGCAGTTCTGGGATGGGCTGCGAGGGCTGCGGGAGTCCTTTGACCGGTCGATGACGGAACGGGCGGAGAAGGTCGCGCGACGGCTCCAGGACCTGGACTAGCTCCTCAGGCCCGGCCTTCGGGGCTGTCCGGCGTACGTGTTCCGTGGCGGAGGGCGTTCACCGACATGACGACTGCTCCTAGACTCTGGACATGACCGAGACGTCGTGGCATGAGGAACTGCGGGCCCGTGGTTACCGGGTCACTCCGCAACGCCAGCTGGTGCTTGAGGCGGTCAAGGCCTGCGAGCACGCCACCCCGGAGGAGATCTGCAACCGGGTGCGGGAGACCGCTCGCGGGGTGAACATCTCGACCGTCTACCGGACCCTTGAGCTCCTTGAGGAGCTCGGCATGGTCACCCACTCCCATCTCGGGCACGGTGCCCCCACCTACCACCTGACCTCCGAGGCCGATCACGTGCATCTGGTCTGCCGCGGCTGCGGGGAGATCAGCGAGGTCAGTCCGGATCTGGTGGAGAGCTTCGTCGACAACCTCGACCAGAAGCTCGGGTTCGTCACCGACGTGCACCACCTGACGGTCTTCGGCCGCTGCCGGAACTGCCGCTAGCGGCGGGAACCCGGCCGCCGCCTTCGCGGACGCGGCCGGCCGGGGACCGCGCCGGTGCCGTGGCGGAGGCACACCCGGCCGCGGGGAACCCGGATCGAGGCGTGATCAGTGGAGCGTCGGCACCTCGCCGCCCTCCACCCACTCGACGCCGACTCCGCGCAGGCCCGCCGCCCACGGACCGGCCGTCTCGGCCAGCGCGGCCGCGTCCGGCGGCGTGCGGCCGAGCCCTATCGCGAACCGGGCCATTCCCGGCCCGGTCTCGAACGGCCTGGGCCAGGCGTGCGCGTCCCGTGCCCCCGCGCGTTCCAGGGAGGTGAGCAGCGCACGCACCCGGCCCCGGACGCGGCCCAGCGTCACGGCGAACCTCTCGGCCCGCTCGTCCCGCACGGTCACCACCGCCCATGCGGCGTGCCGCCGGTGCGACGGCGGCGCCGACAGCAACTCCTCCCGGGGGCTCCGGCCGGTCCGCGCCGCCTCCTCCACGATCTCCCAGGCGGTGTAGAGCTCCTGTGCCAGCAGATCCCGCCCGCCGGCGCCGACCTGTTCACTGCACAGGCGGACGGGGGCCGTGGGGGTCGTGACCGACACGGCCGCGCCGGACCCTCCGTCCGGGGGCCCGTCCGGTGCCTCCGGCCACAGGCCGACCGGCCGGCGCCAGTCCCATGCGGCCCAGGTACCGAAGAAGTGCCGGAGCAGGTCGCCGGGAGGAAGATCCCCGGATTCGCACACCGTCCGCGCCGCGAGGATGGTCCAGGCCAGGCCCGGCAACCCGCCGAACGGGGCCGAGTCCAGCCCGCGCGCCCTCGCCCATGCCTTCACCTCCCGGGCCAGCCCGGCGAAGGCGGCGCGGTTCGCGCCGACCGCGGCGAGCACGGCGTCGGCGTCGCTGACCGCGCTCAATGCGATCGCCGAGGCCTCGTCCAGCTCCGTACGGCGCGACACCGCCTCGGCGGGGGTGACGCCCGTGACCGCCACGACGGCCAGATCGACGTCCAGACCGTCGATCCGCAACCGGAGGCCGGGCACCCTGGCGCCGATCACACTCCGCAGCCCGATCGCCTCCGGCAGTGCCGCCCGCACCCGCGCCTCGACGTCCGCGGGGGCGACCGCCGCGGGCAGCGCCACCACCAGGTCCAGGTCCGCGTCGGCCAGGGCGCAGCCCAGGCGTCGCGACCCGGTGACGTGAACGACCCCCTCGGCCAGCGAGACCCGCAGCCGCGCCACGACCTCCCGTGCCACGGCGGCGCCGTGACGTTCCCGCGCCTCGGAGCCGTCCTTCGCGCGGGCGCCGTCCTTTCCCGATCCCGGGGCGTCCCCGGGGGTGCGCGTCGGCTCCGGTGGGCCGTCGGGCGCGCGTGTTCCGTGGTCGAGCCAGCGCACCTCGCCCGTTCCGAGAGCGACGGTCGCCCGGGGCCGCATGGGCTCCTCACCCCGGCGTGACAGCAGGACCAGCTCGCCGACCCGCACCGACCCGCCGCCCAGCCGCGCCGCGCAGTCGGCGACGAGCCGTCCGGGATCCCGGACCCTTCCCAGGGTCAGGTGCGGGGTGTAGCCCGCGGAGCGGCCCCGGCAGCGGGGAAACCCGCGCTCCAGCGCGCCGCGCAGCGCGGCCCACGGTTCGGCTCCGCCCGCGGCCGGGTCGAGCCAGACCGTGGAGCCGTCCCGATGGGAGAAGGCGTGCACGCCCTCCAACCGGGCGGTGAACGGGGGGATCGCGGCCGCGGCGGCGGCCAGCAGGGGGGCCGCCACCTCGAAGTCGGACTCCGGTACGAAACCGAACATCACCGTGACGTGCGGTGGCCACCTGCGGATCTGCGGGTCGTGCTCCCGGCGGATCTCCTGGATCGCCGGCCAGAGCTCCCGCGGTGGGATCCAGACCAGCGCGGTCCGTGCCGTCGGGCGCGCGTCGAGGACGCCGGAGACGCCGTGCCCGCTGCCGCCGATGGCGACGTCGGCGGCGACGGCGTAGTGGTCCGACACGAACAGGCCGTCCGGCGTCGGAACGTCACCCCGTACGGCCGCGGTCGTGACGCGCAGGTCGTGGCCGCGCAGCAGGACCCGGTCGAGCCGGGAGGCGCGGCCGGAGAGCGAGGAGAGGGCCGCCAGCGGATTGACCCGCGGATCGAAGGTGGCGGTCGCATCATCGGGGCCGTGGGCCTCGGTCCAGGCGTCTCGCAGGCCCAGCACCTCGGCGGGCCGGCTCCCGCCGTCGTTGAGATCGCCCAGAAGGATCACATCCCCGTCCACGCCGAGCAGCACCTCGGCGAGCCGGGCGAGCTCGGCCTCGCGCCGGGCGGGGCCGTTGTCGGTGTGGTCGCTGGTCAGATGCGTGGCGGCCACCACGACCGGCCCGGCGGCGGACTCCACCGTGACGGCCGCGACGGCCTTGTGCGGGCCGAGGACGTGCAGGCCCGCCTCTCGAACGGGCAGGCGGGTCAGCAGGAGGAGCCCGGCGTCGTCGACGTCCTGGCCGGCCGGGTCGGTGCTCAGCGTGTAACCGGAGCGGATCCACGGGGTCCGCAGCAGCATGCCGAGCAGCTCGGCCTCGACCTCCTGCAGCGCGATGACGTCCGCGTCGGCCCGCTCCAGCTCCTCCAGCAGCAGCGGCCGGCGCCGCGCGGTGTCCAGCCGGTCGCTGTCGTAGCGGTCCCACAGGGTGTTCCAGGTCAGCACGCGCAGGTGTGCCGTCGTGGACGCGGCCCCGGCCGGTACGGGGGGCGCGGGACGCCAGCCCGCGACCGGATCCCACGCGAACGGCGTCCTGGCCGCGAAGAACGGTGCCCGGAGCCTGCGCGGATTCCGTACCCGGCCGGCCTGCGACGAGTCGATGCGGTCCAGGCCCGCCGACCGGTCCCAGACCGTCTCGCCGTCGGCCTCGACGAACAGGATCCGGTGCCAGGGGATGTCGCCTCCCGGTACGAACGCGGGCAGTGGCACGCGCTTGGGCGAGGCCCCGCGCACGTTGATGCCCAGGACGAACCGCGCCGGGTCGAACCGTGGATCCCAGCGGATCCGGTGGAAGATCTCCTCACTCGTCCGCATGATCATTCCTCATCGCTGTCGAGGGCTCCGGCGACGTCGAGGACGTTCCCCTCCGGCCCGATGTACCACGTGCGGTGCGCCTCTCCCGGATAGGGCGGGGAGAAGCGGCGAAGCTGGGCGGAGAGCACCTCCGGCGGCACCGGGTGCGCACGGCCCACGTTACGCCGGGCCAGCACGTCGCCGGGGACCAGCATGACCGCCTGCGTCGTCAGCGCGTCGCGCCCGCGGGCCACGGTGTGCACCAGGGAGCGCTGGTGCCGGTTCAGGGCCGTGGCGTCCCACACCACGGTTCCGCCGCCGGCCAGGAGCGCGTCGAGCCGGTGCAGGCCCTCGCGGAGGATCGCCGGGTTGGCCCGCTGGTCGGACCGGGACCCCCGGGCCTGGCGCAGGTCGTCGAGCGCGACGACGGCCCCGGCGTCCGGGAGACCGCGGGCGAACGTGCTCTTCCCGCTGCCCGACGGGCCGACCATGACGACGAGCCGGGGAAACCGGCCGGACCGCCAGCGCCCGCTCACCGCCAGGCCGCCCTCGGCCGTGGCGATCCGGCCCAGCGCGTAGGACTCCCGCGTCTCGGCCCAGCACCGGTCCGCCACGTCGGGATCACATCCGTCGAGCGCCTGGCGCAGGCCCAGGCGCAGCGGCTCCAGCGGCGCCTCGCCGAGCAGCCCGGCCTCGTCGGCGTGCAACTCGGACCAGCCGACCTGCTCGCGCGCGTCGGCGGCGTCACCGTCGGCGCGCCCGGTCAGGGCCGCGGCGGCGACCGCGTGCAGGACTCCCAGGTCGGCCGCGGCCGTCAGCCGCACCAGACCGGTCCTGCGCTCCTCGTCGGGGAAGGGGCGGTGCAGGCGGGTGCTCAGCCCGGCCAGGTCGGCGACCCGCCGGGCCAGGGGCATGCCGAGGGGAGCCACCAGGGCGGACGCCAGCCAGGCCCGGCGGGTGCCGTGGAACAGGGTGGCCAGGACGCCCGCCAGCCGGGCGTCCCCAGTCCGGCCGAGCAGGTCGAGCCTGGCGGAGACGTCGGCCACGGCCGCCTCGACGCGCTCGGCGGCGGCCACCGGGATCGCCGGTCCCGCCGGGTCACCGGTCGCCGTGGTCGGCCGTCGCGCCGCTTCCGGGGAGCCTGCCCCCGGCCCCGCCGGATCACCGGCCGTCATCCCCGTCGCCGAGATGAGCGCCGGCAGGTCCGGATCGGCTCCCGAACGCACCTTCCACAGCGCGGCGGCCGGTCCCAGGCCGTTCTCGACGACGGGCGCGAGCATCCAGTGCTCGGTCGTCCGGACATGCCGTGGACGCACCCATTTGGCGATGTGGTGGGCGAATTCCTCCCGGTGGAATCCGGCGGCCGTTCGTACGACGTACCCTTCCCGCCGCGTCGTGTCCAGGCGCAGGGCCCGCAGCGCCCGCTCGTCGAAGGTGCCGCGCCACAGCACCGGCGGAACCGGGATCCCCAGCCGCCGGGTCAGGCGCACCGTCCTGTCCCAGTCGAGGCAGTGGTCACCGTCCCAGATGGAGAAGGCATAGAACCAGCTCTCCAGGTCCCGGTACTCGATCGAGTGCCGGGCGTAGAGGTTCTCGCCGCATACCCGCCGGCCCGGTGGGAGGAACCGGGCGATCCTGCCGTGCAGGGCCTTGACCCACGCGCGGGACGGATGGTGCGCCGAATCCAGCGAGCGGGCGTGCACCCCGTCGGGGTACACGGTGGTGTTCTCCCCGTCGAGCTTCTCGGTGACGACGACCTCCCGGCCGGCCAGCCCCGACAGGCCGTCGGCGCGTACGTCGTCCGAGGTGGCCCCGGGAGACCAGGGCAGGTGAGGGGTGCGGGGGTAGTGCACTCGCATGATCCGCTCCCGATGACGACGTCGCGCTCCGGCGACTGTAGGGGGAGAGGGAGGGGCGGATCCACAGGATAAAGGCGTGGCCCGCGCCCGGATCGTGACGACCGGCGCCGGTCGGCCTCACCGCCGGGGGACTCGCGCACCCGTTGATCCTCCGGAGGCGCTCCGTCCCTGAGCCGCCGCGATCCGTGGGCGCCCCCGAATTCCGCGGGCGCCTCCGGAACCCGTCCCGGGAGCGTGGCGGAGCCGCCGCCGCCCTGCCTGGTGCGGCCTCGTAGGCTGTGTACATGCGAAGCCCTCTGCTGGACACTCCCGGCGCGGTCGCGGCCGACACCCCCGACGCCGATGTCGCCGGACACTACGGTGACCCGTTCGCCGAGCAGCGCGCGCTGCTCGCCGGAGAGGCGATGGTCGACCGGAGCAACCGCGAGGTCATCCGGATCTCCGGGCCCGACCGTCTGAGCTGGCTCAACAGCCTCAGCTCGCAGAAACTCGACGACCTTGAACCTGGTCGGCCCACCGAGACACTGCTGCTGGACGCCCAGGGCAGGGTGGAGCACCACCTCGTCCTTGTCGATGACGGTGCGGCCGTCTGGGCGCATGTCGAGCCGGGCACCGGCGCGGAGCTGGCCGCGTTCCTCGACAAGATGCGGTTCATGCTGAGGGTCGAGGTCACCGACGTGACGGATCGCTACGCCGTGGTCTCCGTGGCCGGACCGGCGCGGCCCGACCTGCCGGCGGGGGCCGTCGCCGTGGGGCGCGACATCCTGCTCCCCCGCGAGGAGCTGGCGGCGGGGCTCGGGCTGAGGCTCGCCGGGCTCTGGGCGTACGAGGCGTTGCGGATCGAGGAGCACCGCCCCCGGCTGGGTTTCGAGACCGACCACAAGACGATCCCGCACGAGGTGGGCTGGATCGGCACGGCCCTGCACCTCAGCAAGGGCTGTTACAAGGGCCAGGAGACCGTGGCCCGCGTCCACAACCTGGGCCACCCCCCGCGCCGCCTGGTCTTCCTGCACCTGGACGGCAGCGTCGACACCCTGCCGAAGCACGGTGCCCCCGTGACGTACGACGGCGCGGAGGTCGGCTCCGTCGGCAGTGCCGCGCGCCACCACGAACTGGGCCCGATCGCGCTGGCCGTGGTCAAGCGGACGGTGCCGGTGGACGCCACGCTGGAGGCCGGCGGGGTGGCCGCGTCCCAGGAGGTCATCGTGCCGCCGGACGCCGGGCGCAACGTCCAGATCGATCCCGCCCTGCGCCGCCGCATCCGCTGACGGCACCGCTTCCGGCCCGGGATCGGCGTGGTCGGGCCACCTCTCGGGCCACCTCTCGGGCGATCTCTTCGGGGCACCGAGCCCCGGAGAGATCGGCTTACCGGGAAAGTCCCGGTCCCGGGGCTCAGACGTCCAGGATCAGGGTGATCGGGCCGTCGTTGGTCAACCCGACCTTCATGTCGGCGCCGAAGACCCCCGTCTCCACGTGGGCGCCCAGCCCGCGCAGTTCGGCGCAGACCGTCTCGACCAGCGGTTCGGCGACCGGACCCGGCGCGGCGGCCTGCCAGGTGGGGCGGCGCCCCTTGCGGGTGTCGCCGTACAGGGTGAACTGGCTGACCACCAGCAGGGGCGCGCCGATGTCGGAGCAGGACTTCTCGCCGGAGAGGATCCGCAGGCCCCAGAGCTTGGCGGCGAGCCTGGCCGCCTGCTCGGGGGTGTCGGTATGGGTCACGCCGACCAGGACCAGCAGTCCCGGCTCGTCGATCGCCCCGACCGTCACGCCGTCCACCACCACTGACGCGGAACTCACCCGCTGCACGACCGCACGCATGCCTCCCATCATCCCGTGCCTCCCGACCTCCCTAGACTCTGGGCGAAAGGAGACAAAGGTGTCTGCTGAGTCATTGTTCGTCGAGGTCGTCCGCTCGGGGTTCGTGGAGTCCACCCATCGGGCGCGGATGCTCGCCGTCGCCGCCGACGGCTCCCTGGTGAGGGTGCACGGGGCGGTGGACGCGCCGGCCTCGCCGCGCTCGTCGATGAAGCCCCTACAGGCGCTCGCCATGGTCCGCGCCGGGCTCCTCCTGGAGGGGGAGTTGCTCGCGCTGGCGTGCGCGAGCCACGCGGGTGAGCCGTTCCACGTGGACGGGGTACGCGAGATCCTGGCCGGGGCCGGGCTGGCCGAGAGCGCGCTGGGCTGCCCGGAGGACCTGCCCGAGCACGCCGCCTCCCGGGAGGAGGTGTTGCGCTCCGGAGGGAGCCGGGCCAGGGTCTACATGAACTGCTCGGGCAAGCACGCGGCGATGCTCGCCACCTGCGTGGTCAATGACTGGCCGGTGGAGACCTACCTCGACCAGACCCATCCGCTGCAGCGGGCGATCCGCGCCACGGTCGAGGAGCTGACCGGCGAGCGTGTCGCGGCCGGCGGGGTGGACGGCTGCGGCGCCCCGCTGTTCTTCATCTCGATGCTGGGCGTGACCCGGGCGTTCCGCGCACTGGTCCTGGCCGAGCCGGGCACTCCGGAGCGCCGGATCGCGGATGCCTTCCGGGCCCACCCCGAATGGACGTCGGGCACCACCCGCCCCGAGGCCCGGCTGATGCGGGCGATTCCCGGGCTGATGGTCAAGATCGGTGCGGAGGCGTTCGACGCCTTCGCCTTCGGCGACGGGCGTTCGGGGACCGTCAAGATCGAGGATGGTGGCCAGCGCGCCCGGGTTCCGGTCACCGTCGCGGCCCTGCGGGCGCTCGGCTTCGAGGGCCCCGAGCTCGACGAGCTGGCCACCGGGGTGCTGCTCGGCGGCGGGCGTCCGGTGGGGGAGATCCGCGTGCGGTAGTGATCAGCACAGGTCTCCCGGTGCCCCGCCGACGAGGTCAAAGGGAGCGGAACTGGCGGGTGGTGGAGATCGCGCCGGAGGTGGTCATGGTGAAGGTCCGCATCGAGTCGGCGAACCTGGACAGGTCCCACTCGGCCGGGCCGTGGTACCAGTACAGGTTGTCGGCCTGCTGACCGTTGCCGGTGACCGAGGAGACCACGCGGGCCCAGCGGTCGACGCTGTCGAAGATCACGGCGTAGGGCAGGTAGCGGGAGAACAGCTCCACCCGCTGGGCCGTCGGCACGTCATCGGTGATGTCACCGCCGGACAGGTACTCCTTGAACCCCAGGGTGTGGGCGAGCGCTCCCGCACCCTTGGCGGTCTTGGCCGGCATGTACTGGCCGCCCGCCGCCAGGGCGGCACCGGCGATGATCAGGGCCAGGCCGAGCAGTCCGTACGTGGTGAGCCAGGCCAGCGCGAAGGTGGTGAGGACGCCGAGCACGGTGAGGAGCACGCCGAGGGTCGTCCAGCGGGTGCGGACGGTGTCGGGGCGGCGGGCGAACCAGCCCTGCTTGACCACGTCGCGGTAGAGCGCCTCGCGGACCTTGCCGAGCTTGGCGCCGAACGATCCCCGGAGTTCCGAGAGCAGCACCGTGTCGCGGCCGTCGAAGATGGCGTCGTAGAGCTCCAGCTCGTAGGCCATCAGCGAGGAGACCTGGGCGGCGGGCAGCCGTACGAGCCTCCAGTCGGGTGTCTCGTACGTCTGCCGGGGCTGCTCGTCGATCCTGAGGTAGCCCCGGACGGCCAGGTCGACGATCGTGGCGGTCACGTCGATCACGTCGGCCTGCTCGTCCATGAGGGTGCCGATCTGACCGGGGCGGACGCCGTCCGGCGGGGCGAAGTGGCCGTTCTCGACGCCGCTGAGCGAGCCCGACTCGTGGCCGACCACGCGGGCGTCCCGGCCTCGCGTCCAGTAGAGGAGGGCGAGGCCACCGAGCATCAGAAGAAGCAGGGCGGCCAGCGCGCCGCCGGTCACGGCGTTGAGGGTGAAGGCGTTGGACAGCTCGAAGCGGCGCGCCAGGATCGGCGCGCCCTTGGTGGCGGCGGCGGGGTAGCCGATGACCACGGTGAGCACCTCGCCGGCGCCCAGGCCCTGCTGCCCGAACTCGGCGGCGACGCCCGTGTGGCCCATGGATGCCTCGGTACAGGCGATCGCCGAGGTCAGGGGGCCGGCGAAGCACGACAGGTGCTGCAGCGCGGCCGGGCCGCTCACGGTGACCCTGGCCTGCTCGACCGGGACGGACCAGCCGCCCACGGCGTACCAGCGTAGTTCCTGGGCGTCGGTGAGCGGAGTGATGGTGCCCCTGACGTCGTACTCCAGGACGGCGCTGCCCGTGCCCTTCAGGGTGATGGTGCCGCCGGTCAGAGTGGCGTCGCCCTTCAGATCGGTGACCTGGTAGAGCCGGTCGCTGCGATTGTCGTAGCGGGTCCGGTCGACGAGGTCGCGCGACGGCGCGTCGCCCTCGAAGATGACCTCTTCCTTGACATGAAGCACCCCGTCCTGCCGGAGCTCCATCTGGACCGTCGTGCTCGTCACCTTGCCGTCCTGGGGGGCCTGGGGGGACGCGGAAACGGTCGCGAGGGCAGGGGAGGCGCTGACCAGCGACGCGAGGATGGCCGTCGCGGCCAGGCTTCCGGCTGCTCGGTGCGAGAAAGATGCCGCCATGGGTCGGGAGCCTATCGAGAAGCACCGAGCCGTGATGATCGGCCTCATATCCATTTCTTCACGCCCGTAAACCCATATGTGTGTGTATCCGCTAGATTGCCGCCCGAAGATCCACTCTTTGGAGAGGCGGTCGCATGCGCCCACGAAGGTCGAACCCGCTGGCCTTTGGCGTTCTGGGTATTCTCGCCCTGGCGTTCGCCGGGGTCGTGGTGATCGCCGGCCTGGCCGGTGGCGAGGAGGCCGAGAGTCCGGCCGGTCCCGGGACGGCCCCGGTGGCGACCGGGAAGGCCGTCCCCACGCAGACCGGCGAGGTCGAGATCACTCCGCCGACCTTCACCCCGCCGCGGAAGCTGAACCTCGGCTCGCTGGGGGACACCGAGATCGTGCCGGCCGCCGCGGAGCGGAGCATGGCCGTCGACCTCCGCTACATGCGCCGTTCCGACACCGCGGCCCGGCTCAAGCGCAACCCGCTGTACGGCACCGGCCTGATGCGCCCCACCTCCTGCCGCGCTCCTCGGCCCTCGACCGACCCCGGCGACATGCTCGCCTACCTCAACGCCGTCACCGGCTGTCTGGACCGGGCGTGGAGCGCGAAGTTCTCCCAGGCCGGAGCGGTCTTCCTGCTGCCGAGCAAGGTCTACTGGTCCCGTGCGGGACGCGGGCCCTGCGGGGTCTATCCCAACCCCGACGCCTCCGCCTACTACTGCCCGGCCAACCGGGGCATGTACATCGGCCTGAGTCATGTGATCCAGCAGAGCGGCCAGGTCGACCCCGCCCAGAACCATGTGCCCTACCTGACCGTGCTCGCCCATGAGTACGCCCACCACGTGCAGTCCATGGCGGGCATCGGCGGGGCCTGGTGGTGGGAGGTCTCCACCAGGTCCCGCGAGGCGCAGGACGCGCACTCCCGTCGCCACGAGCTTCAGGCGCAGTGTCTCGCCGGGGCCTTCGCCCGAACCGTGCGGGTCCCGCTGGGTATCACCGGCGCCCGCTGGCAGCAGGTGCTGCGGACGGACTACGGGCGCGGCGACGACCGGAACGGCAACCTCCGGCGCGACCACGGCAACGGCGAGCACTACGCCGCCTGGCTCCACCAGGGCTGGAAGTACGCCCGGATCGCCTACTGCAACACCTGGGTCGTCCCTCCCTCCCAGGTCAGCTGACCCGCTCCCGCCGAACGGGCAGGCCGCTCGGAAAGGCTTCCGGGCCCCGTGATGCCACCGGGTCCGGCTTCTCCGCTTTCCGAGTCCGGCTACCGGCGGACATCTACAATCAGTCGGCAGTCCGACGTCCCCCGAGGTGGCATGCGCACGCCCGCACGTAGACGACCGTGGGCGTTCGCGGTCGCGCTTGTTGTAGCGATTTCCTGTCTTATTTCGGGATGTGTCCCTGAGGGGGGCACGGTCGTACCGGTGACGCTGGGTGCCGAACTCCCCGCCTCGGCCACCCCGTCCCCCCCGAGCCAGGCGCCACTCGTCATGATCATCGGTGACAGTTTCACGGTCGGGTCGGGGCCGGTACAGGGATGGGACGGCTACGCGGCACATGTCGCCCGGCAGCTGGGCTGGCAGCTGATCACCGCGGGCGCCGCAGGAACGGGCTTCGTCAACCCGGGCAGGGTGGGCCGGACCTTCCAGCAGTCCTTCGTCAAGGAGCTCTCCTGGCGTCCGGAGCCCGACCTGCTGATCGTCTCCGGTGGGCGTAACGACCGCCGGATCGGGGCCGCCAGGATCGAGGGGGCGGTGGTCCGCCTGCTGGAGCTGGTCAGGCGGCAGTGGCCGCACACCAGGATCGTGCTGGTCGGCCCGATCTGGATGACGAGGGCTCCCCGATGGGCCTACCGGGTGAGGGAGGCCGTCTCGACCGCGGCCGACCGGCTGGAGGTGCCCTTCCTCGACCCGTTCGAACCGCTCGGCCCACACGGCCGGGGCTGGGGCAGAGGGGCGGTGCTGCCCGACGGCGTCCATCCCACCCTCGTGGGCCATCTGCGCCTCTCCCGCTGGATGGTCGCCAGGCTGCACGAGTACGGCATCGATGCCCGTCCCCTCTGACCCGTGCCGCCCGCGGCCTTGGCCGGCGGTGCGAAAAGCGGTCCGTCCGTTCACGGCGGCGGGACCGGGAGCCGCAGGTTCGGTGGCTCGCCCGGTCCTCGTGGATTGCGGCTCCTCGGGGTACATAAAGGACATTCCACCCCAAAGTGACTCATAATAGTTTAATGTCCGCCATAACTAGACAAGAATAGTGTAAAAGCCTTGAATCGTTGTTTGTGGGCAGACATGGCAGGAAACTATGACAATCAGGGATGGCTCATGTCTGGTCATCTCAGGCGATTTTCGGCCGATCTAGAAAAAGCCGGAAATTAGGGTAACTGAACCTTTCGAGGGGAAACACAATGCCCAAGTCCAAGAGTGTTATCGCAGGGCTCGCGATCAGTGCGGCGCTGACCGGTGGGGCTGTCGGTATGGGTGCGGCGACCACCGCAACGAGCGCCGGCGCGACCACCGCCACGGTCACCGCCGCGGCCTTCCCGACCTGGGGCGGTGGCTGCGGGCGCCGCTGCGGCTGCGGCGGCGGCGGCTGTGGCGGCTGGGGCGGCCACCGCCACCGCCACCACAGCCGCGTCAGGGTGACCATCAACAACCACAACAACAACTTCAACCACCTGAGCAACAGGAGCGGTGGTTCCGGCTTCCGTGGCTTCGACGACGAGGACTAGGCCTTCCGGCCGTCCAACCGTGGCCGCGCTCTGATCGGGGTGCGATGCGGGGCCGGGGCATCCGGGATGTCGAAGACATTCGAGATGTGAGGCCATTCGCGGCCGGATCCGCGATTTCGTGCGGCTCCGGAAGCGACGCCAAGAGATAGGGATCCGGTATTCACCGGGACCGTGTTTTTCCACAGAGAAACGCCGCCCCGAACCGAGGGCACGGAAACCCGGGAAGAATCTCTTCGGGATCCTGACTCTCAACACAGTGCGAGTTGTTGTTTCTCACAGGATTACCGGCGGCGGCGCCGCGGTTTTCGAACCGCGGTGTCGCCGCCTCGCGCTGTCCGGCTTCCTTCGCGTCATTATCGATCTTGAGGCGGGAAGCCCCGTGACGCGGTGTGAACCGGCCACGGGGCCCGTGAGACCGACGCTGGACCGCCGGTCCGCGTACCGCTAGGAGATGGTGGGGGTGGGTGGGGTGCCGCTTCCGCTCCAGCTGCCGATGAAGCCGAAGGTGGTGGATCCGCCGGCGGGGATGGAGCCGTTCCAGGCGGCGTTGGTGAAGGTGAAGGCCGGGGGAGCGGAGGACAGGGTGGAGCTCCAGGACTGGGTGATGTTCACGCCCGAGGGGTAGGTCAGGACCGTCTTCCAGCTGGTGACGGCGGAGGGGCAGCTCACGGTGACCTCGCTCTGGAAACCGCCCTGCCAGGAGTTGACCGTCTTGTAGGTGGAGGTGCAGGGGCCGCCGGGCTGCCCGGCGAGGGTGGTGAAGGTCACCGCCGCGGAGGCGGTCGAGGTGTTCCCCGCCGCGTCACGGGCGACGACGGTGACGCTGTAGGCGGTCTGCGGGCTGAGGCCGGTCAGCGTGATGGAGTTGGTGGCCGACGAGCCGAGCCTGGTGCTTCCCCGGTAGACGTCGTAGCCGGTCACCGCGCGGTTGTCGGTGGAGGCGGTCCAGTTGAGGGTCGCTCCAGAGGAGGTGATGGCCGAGGCGACCGGAGTGCCCGGCCTGGTCGGGGCCTCGGTGTCCGGGGTGGTGGTGCCACCGGCCAGCGCGTCGTGCACCGCCGTGTAGGCGGGCTTCTTGGCGTAGTTCGCGTCGTAGATCAGGGCCGCGCCCTCGCTGGGGAAGGTGTCGGGGACCCATGAGTACTTGTCGGTGAAGCCCCAGAGCGTGATGCCCGCGCACTGGGTCACCGCCAGGCAGGCGTTGACGACGTCGCGGTAGTAGGTGGCCTGCTGGGTGTCCTTGGCCGCGTCGCGGGGCATCTGGATCCGGACGTCGATCTCGGTGAACCTGACCTGGACGCCGAGGTCGGCGAAGCGCTGGAGGTTCTGCTGGACCTGGCCGGGGAAGCCGTACTGGGTGGCCAGGTGCCCCTGGAACCCGACGCAGTCGACCGGCACGTTCTGCGCCCGCAGCGTCCGCACCAGGTTGTACATCGCGGTGCTCTTGGCGTTGACGCCCTCGACGTTGTAGTCGTTGATACAGAGCCTGGCGTCAGGGTCGGCGGCCCGGGCGGCCCGGAAGGCATCGGCGATGTAGGTGTCGCCGAGCTTCTGGTACCAGAACGAGTTGCGCATGTTGCCGTTGTCGTCGAAGACCTCGTTCACGACGTCCCAGGAGACGACCGTGGGGTTGGCGGCGTAGCGGCCGGCGACCTTGGCGATGTGGTTCTGCATCGCGGAGCGCATGTCGGTGGCGCTGAGATTCTGCACCCAGCTCGGCGTCTGGCTGTGCCAGACCAGCGTGTGCCCGTGCACCTGCTGGTTGTTCTGCGTGGCGAAGTTGACGACGGCGTCCGCTCCGGTCCAGTTGAACTGGTTCTGGCTGGGTTCGGTGGTGTCCCACTTCATGACGTTCTCGGCGGTGATCTGGTTGAACTCGGTCGCCGCGATGTTGCGGTAGGAGGTCTCGTTCGCCAGCGGGGAGGTGGCGACCGCGGCGCCGATGAACTTGCCGCGCGCGGCGGCGTGTTCGCGCAGGGAGGCGGAGGCGTGGGCCGGGGTGGCGGGCAGGACGGCGACGGCTGCCGTGACGAGCGGGAGCAGGGCGATCGCCCCTGCCGAGATCGCTTTGCGGAGGCTGGACATGGGGGGTCCTCTCTGAGGGCCGGGAAGATCCGGCCTAGTGATTAGAAAATTTGCGAGAAGGTACCGAAACTTTCGGAAACGGTCCGGGGAGAGGGGGCACGGCAGGTGAGCCGTACCCCCTTGCCCCGGCCGCACCGGGTTCTCGTACGGGAGGGTCGCTCGCGCGGGAGAACTCCGTGCGGGTGGGGACTGTGGGTGGGCTAGGAGATGGTGGGGGTGGGTGGGGTGCCGCTTCCGCTCCAGCTGCCGATGAAGCCGAAGGTGGTGGATCCGCCGGCGGGGATGGAGCCGTTCCAGGCGGCGTTGGTGAAGGTGAAGGCCGGGGGAGCGGCGGACAGGGTGGAGCTCCAGGACTGGGTGATGTTCACGCCCGAGGGGTAGGTGAGAACGGTCTTCCAGCCGGTGACGGCGGCGGTGCACTTGACGGTGACCTCGCCCTGGAAACCGCCCTGCCAGGAGTTGACCGTCTTGTAGGTGGAGGTGCAGCCGCTCGGCGGGGCCGAGGTGGTGGTGAAGGTGGTGGTGTTGGAAGCGGGGGAGGTGTTCCCGGCCGCGTCCCTGGCCACCACGTGGACGGTGTAGGAGGTCTGCGCGCTGAGCCCGGTCAGGGTGATCGAGTTCGTCGCCGAGGAGCCGAGCTTGGTGGTGCCCTGGTAGACGTCGTAGCCGGTGACGGCGCGGTTGTCCGTCGAGGCGGTCCAGGTCAGCGTGGCGCCGCTCCCGGTGATCGCGGAGGTGGTGGGCGTGCCCGGCTTGGTCGGCGCCTCGGTGTCGGGGGTGGTGCTCCCACCGTAGATCTTGGCCTCGACGGAGGTCTGTGCGATGCCGTTCGCGCCGTTGAAGAGCCGCTGGCCCCAGCTGGTGAGGCTGGCGGCGTTGAAGTTGGTCACCTGGTCGAGGTACTCGACGCCGCCGCCGTTGCCGCTCCACGACCAGCCGAGGTAGCCGATGCCCCTGGCCTGGGCCTGGGCCATGATCGTGTCCTCGTCGGGGTTGCCGTCCGAGTGGTCGAAGCCGAACTCGCCGACGACCAGGGGCAGCCCGGCGGTCTGGAAGCTCTGCATGTAGCCGGTGACCTCGGCGGCGGTGTCGAACACGCCGTACATGTGGATGGAGAAGACGGTGTTGCGCTGCGAGTCGGCGGCGAAGACGGTGGCCGCGTTGTCGCGCATGGTGAAGCCCCAGTCCTGGCCCCAGTTGGGCGCGTCGACCATGATCAGGTGCTGGAAGCCGTTGCTCCGCAGCCGGGAGATCGCGGACGAGGTGGCCTGGGTCCAGCCGGGGGTGGTCGCGTTGTTGCCGAAGGGCTCGTTGCCGATGTTGAGGACCACGTAGTCCTCCTGGCCGACGATCGCGCTCTTGACGCTGATCCAGTAGTCCACGGCCTGGTCGAGGGTGTAGGCGCCGCTCTGCTCGCCGTACCCGGTGGTGTCGTGGTTCTCCAGCACGCAGATGAGCTTGTTCTGCTTGCAGAGCGAGACCACGTTCGCCACGTCGGAGACGCCGTTGGCGGTCCACCGGCCGCCGCTGAGCACCACCCGGACCGTGTTCGCGCCGAGCGACTTGATACCCGCGAACGAGGCGGTCTGGGACGGGTACCAGGTGTGCGCGTGGCTGGTACCCCGCATGACGAACGTGTTGCCGTTCGACTCAACGATCTTCGTACCGCTCACGCGGAGACCGACGGCGGCGTGGGCGGGTGGGATCGAGACGAAGAACGAGAGCAGGAGCGCCGCGAGCAGCGCCAGGCTTCTGAAACGCATGACCTACCTCGGTTGGGGAGTGCCCGGCCGGGCGGAGGGGTCGTCGCGCCCGGCCGGGGCAGGGGGGCGCCGGCTGAGTGGACCGGTGCGCCTGGACATTGGAGGGACGAAGGTGTGTCAGCTCGCGGTGCAGGTCACCGGAGTGGGGATGCCGTTGACGCCGCTCTGGCTCGCGGTGAAGCCGAAGGACGCCGACGCGTTCGGGGCGAGGTTGCCGTTCCAGGCCACGTTCCTGACCGACACGTCCGCCCCGGTCTGGGTGAGCGTGCCGTTCCAGAGCTGGCTGATCGTCTGGCCGTTGGGGAACTTCCAGGTCACGGTCCAGCCGGAGATCGCCGAGGCGCCCTCGTTCTTGACGGTGACCTCGCCCTGGAAGGCGCCCTGCCAGCTGTTGCCCACCGTGTAGGTGGCGGTGCAGCCGCCCGCCGGGGCCTGGGTCGTGGTGAACGCGGTGCTCTCGGACGCCTCGGAGGAGTTGCCCGCCGCGTCCCTGGCCACCACGGACACGGTGTACGCCGTCGCCGGGGTCAGGCCGGTGAGGGTGTACGAGGCGGCCGCGGAGGTGGCGACCTTCGTTGTGCCCCGGTAGACGTCGTAGCCGCTGACGCCCACATTGTCCGTCGACGCGGTCCAGGTCAGCGTGGCGCCGCTCCCGGTGATCGCGGAGACGACGGGCTTGCCGGGCCGGGACGGGGCGACGAGGTCCTCCTGCGGCGGCGGCTCGTCACCGGGGGGAGTGCCCCAGATCTTCGTCGTGCCGGAGTAGAGCGTCATGTTCTGCACCCGGACCGGGGTCGCGCCGGGGGTGGTGGCGACGCCCACGTACGACCAGTCGTTGGACGGGTCCCACGTGCCGGTGCTCGCGAGGCGGAACTGCACCTCGCGCCGGTGCTGCGACTGGCCTGCGGGGGAGATGGAGGTGCCGGAGCAGTCGATGGTGACGTAGTAGGTCTTACCGGACAGCAAGGTCGGCCCGGTCGGGGCCTTGCACTGGTTGTAGGCCGACGACACGGTGATCTGGTTCGCTGTCGTGGTGCCGTCGAGGGTGAAGTAGTAGCGGAACGAGCCGTTGGTCAGCGGGCGCGCGGGCCAGGCCGACTGGTTCCTGACGATGGCCTTGATCTCGGTGAACGTCGAGCCCGAGGCGTTCACCCCGGCCTCGGTGAAGATCTCCGGCCCGTCGGGGGTCTCGGCGACCGGGAAGTTCGCGGCGGGGGCTCCGCCGTACTCCCGGTAGAGCCGGGCCAGGGCACTGGTGAAGCCGGCGTTGTAGTCGGTGGCGACCTCGTTCATCACGTAGTCGTCGCGCTTGTCGGTGTACTTGTCGTCGGGGTCGGGCGGGCCGCCGACGAGGGCGCCGTACAGGGTGTGGCGGGTCTCGACCGGGTTGGTCATCTGGTCGGTCCACGAGCCGTGCGCGGTGCGGTGGTGCGGGTTCTTCGGCGGGTTCGCGCCGAACCCGATCACGTACGAGGAGTTGCGCGGGTTGTCGCCGAGTGCGTAGTTGATCTGCCTGACCGCGAAGTCGTGATATCTCGCCTTACGCGTCGCGTCGGTGATCGAGTCCGAGTGGACCAGGGCCGCGAACGAGGTGTTGGCCGCGTAGCGCAGCGATCCCCACCGGTCGAGCACCGCCTGGCCGCCCGGTGAGTACTTCACCCGCTGGCCGTTGACCCCGACGGTCCAGTAGTCGAGCCAGCGGTTGGCGTCGTCGAGGTACTTCTGCTTGCCGGTCAGCTTGCTCAGCAGCACGTAGGTGCCGTACGACTTGTCGTCCCAGGCGATCGTCCACTTGTAGGACTTCGTGGTGGACTGCGGCTCGGTGCCGAGGTTGTCGTAGTACGACTCCGCCTTGGCCAGGTAGGAGGCGTCCTGGGTGGCCCGGTGCAGCCAGATCGCGCCCCAGACCAGCTCGTCGTTGTAGCCGCTCCACGACTGGTAGTAGCCCGACGCGTCGGTGATGCAGTCGCTGTACTTCTTCCGCACGGTGTCGGCGAAGGTGTAGAGCTGCTTGGCGTGCGTCACCAGCGTGTCGGCATAAGTCGGATTTGTCGGACGGAAGACGATGGATGACGCCGCCATCGCCGCCGCCGTCTCCCCGGCCAGGTCCGCTCCGCCGCAGGAGGCGTCGATCTTGTAAGCGGGCCGCTCCATCTGCATCGCCTCGGCGGGACCCCACCAGGCGTGGTCCTTGCCGCCGTTGCCGACCTGCCCGTACAGCACGTTCGCCGACGGGTGGGCCTTGATGAAGTAGTCGTTGACGAACTTGAGGTTGTTCAGCAGGTGGGTGAGCTGCCCTGAGGAGACGTACGCGTCGCGGTACTCCACCGCGCCCCAGGCCAGCATCGTCGCGCTGGCCGCCATCGGCAGGCCGAACTTGACGTGGTCGCCCGCGTCGTACCAGCCGCCTGTCAGGTCGAGCCCGACGTCCTGGCCGTCGGTGAGCCCGGAGTCGCCGCGCCAGCTGACGCGGTTCCAGCTCGGCAGCTTCCCCGACTGCTGGGCCTCGTAGAACCAGATGGACTTCTGCAGCGCCTCGCCGTAGCTGAACTGCGGCGCCGCGGCGGCAGACGCCGCGGGCACCGGCACGGCCGTCAGGCCGGACAACGTGAGAACCGCCGTGGCGAGAACCGCCAGGGTTTTCTTCGTGACTCCTCCGCTCCTCGAAGGAAGCGGCTTCTCGCTTTCCCCAGTCGGGGTAGGCGACGGACAAGCCCTGCCCGGCTCAAACAGAGAAAGACTAACGCGGGAGCGATTTCCCCGCCGGACGAATCCGGTAGTCCCCTCACTGGATTTCATAAGGTGCCTCTCGGAGGTGGTGCTCGGGGCGTGACAGCAGGTCAGGGGTGCCGTCACGCCCCGAGGTCTCGGGGGAGGTGGATCCCGGTTCCCGGTCCGGCTCAGACGGGAGCCGGACCGGGAACCGGGGTCAAGGCCGGAATCGGGATCGGGGAAGGTGCCGGATCAGGGGAAGAGCCGGCCGTACTCGGCCAGGGCGACGGCGACGTCCACCTGTGCCCAGAACCGGTGGTAGTTGAAGGACGGGGCGGGCCCGGTGCCCTTCAGGAAGGCGTCCACCTTCGGCCAGTCCGGGTCGTTCTTGTAGAAGGACCGGATGGACAGGAAGGTCGAGCTGGAGTTGATCACGTCGCCGTTGGGCATCTTGCCGCTCCAGCCCGCGGGGACGTAGACCGGGTCGTTGAGGCGCCGGTAGTCGGCCTTGGTCTCGGGGACCGAGACACCCTTGGCGTCCTGGTTGTTCTTCCACATGCCGTCGAGCAGGCCCTTGGCGACGTTCTTGGCGGTGGCGTTGCCGGACTTGGCCGCGTAGTACATCAGCACCTTGGCGTAGGAACCCGCCACGCCCACGTCCGTCGTGTAGTCCCTGATGCTCACGTGCAGCCCGCTGTTGCCGCCGGGGTTGCTCGCGTTCCAGGTGTCGGGCTGGCCGGTCCACACCAGGGTCGAGGGGATCTGGTAGGTCCCGTCGGCGTTGACGGTGGTGTTGTCGGTGGCCCACTTGACCCACTTGTCGAGGATCAGCTTGGCGTCGGCGTTGCCGGTCGCGTAGTAGAGCTCCGCGACCCGCTCCATCGTCCACGCCTGGAAGCCGAACCACTGGTTGGACGGCGGGTCGTGGTAGACCGGCTGCCAGTCATAGGCCATGCCGTAGAAGGTGGGCAGTGTCGACGGCGGGGCCGCGTAGTGACCCTGCCAGCTGTTGGTGGCGCCACCGGCGATCGCGCCCTCGCTCGACTGGAGCCAGCGGTAGAACTCAAGCTGCCGCTTGGCGCTGATGGTCCAGTCCGCGACGGCGGTCGTGCCCTTGGGCTTGAGCACGTCCACGCTGGACAGTGCCCAGGCGGCCATCGGGTTCTGGTAGCCGGAGTGGTTGTGGCTGGAGCCGATCCGCCAGGCCCAGCCGGCGGAGCTGTCGTTGGCGCCGCCCCAGGCGTAGTACCAGCTCAGCAGGTAGGAGGCGCTGTCCTTGCCGGTGCCCGCCGCACACGAGGTGCTGGTGCAGCCCTGCTTCTTGAAGTACTTGTCGTACATCGCGTAGCGCAGGTAGTCACCCATCTTCGCGGCCTTGGCGACCGTGGCCGAGACCTGCGACGCCTTGTTCTGCTCGGTGGCCCAGGTGTGCGCCCAGTAGGCCACCTGGACGGCGCGGGCGTCCGCGTCGGGGGCGTTGGTGTACTTCCACTGCTTGGCGTAGCTGCTGTCCCCGGTGAACAGGTCCAGGAAGCCGTTCGGGCCGCCGTGCTTGAAGGTGTCGCAGGACGGCTGCGGAATGGTCTCGAAGACCGACTCCTCGGGGCCGCGCTGGTAGGTGTTGATGTAGGCGGGCCTGGTGGTGCCGTCCCCGCAGCGGCCGAAGCCGTAGGTGTTGTCCACGTCCAGCAGCCAGTGCATGCCGTAGACGTCGCTGGTGCCGTAGGCGGTCTTCAGCTCGTTCGCGATCGGGTCGACGCCGACGCTCACGCCGTTGTCCAGCTTGGAGGGGTACTGCTTGATGTCGTCCCACTCGCCGGCGTACGTGGCGGGCTTGGACGGGTTGTAGAAGGAGTTGGTCGGCTGGTCGGCGGTGGCCGGGATGATGTACTTCTCCATCGAGGCCCAGGCGGCGTTGAACCTGCTCCAGTCGCCGGTCACCTTGCCGTAGGCCGCCTCCAGCCACAGGTAGTAGCTGTAGGCCTCGGAGGTGGTCTCGTGCCCGTGGTCCGGCGCCTCGACCATGAAGGTCTCGACGGAGTGGTAGGGCACGCCCTCCGGCGAGAAGTAGCCGTTCGCCGGGTCCTTGAGCTTGTTGTACATCGCGACGAAGCGCTTGATGTACTCGTTGTCGCCACCGCTGACGTCGTTGTCCACCTCGGTGGCGGTCACCTTGGCCGAGGTGTGACCGGGGGCGGTCGAGGTGAACTCCGCACTGCCGGAGGTCTGGTCGGCGTCCTCGGCGGCGGCGATCCGCACCGTCTGGGCCGTGTTCCAGTTGGCGGTGGTGAAGGTCAGCGACGCGCCGGAGGAGACGGTCAGGTCGGTGTCACCGCTCGTCCTGGCGGTCGTCACGGTGACGTTCGAGGTCGGGGCCTTGGAGAGCTTGACCGAGAAGTCGGCGGTGCCGCCCTCGGGGACGGCGATCGTGGACGGGGTGGCGAGCACCGCGGCGGCGGAGTCGGCGGTGACGGTGATCCCCACCGGGGTGGAGGTGGTGACCGCCCCCGCGTTGTCGGTCGCCCGCGCGGTGAGCGAGTAGCTTCCGGCGGCGACGTTCGTCCAGTTGAAGGCGTACGGCGCGGTGGTGTCGGTGCTCAGCACCGTGCTGCCGTTGAGGAACTCGACCTTGGAGACGGTGCCGTCGCTGTCGGCCGCGTCGGCGGTGATCGGGACCGTCGCGGGCGCGGCGAAGGTGGCCCCGGCCGCCGGAGCGGTGATCTTCACCGTGGGCGGCTGGTTGACGGGGGTGGTCCCGCCGCAGGCCACGCCGTTGATCGTGAAGGAGGTCGGCTTGGGGTTGGTACCGGACCAGCTGCCGTTGAAGCCGATGCTGGTCGAGGCGCCGGTGGCCAGGTTGCCGTTCCAGTCCAGGTTCTTGGCGGTGACGGCCTGGCCGCTCTGCGCCCAGGTGGCGCTCCAGCCCTGGGTGACCTTCTGGGTGGTCGTCGGGAAGCTGAACCCGAGGGTCCAGCCGCTCAGCGGGTCACCGAGGTTCTTGACGGTCACGTTGGCGGTGAAGCCGCCCTGCCAGTCGTTGGTCGTGTAGGTCACGTCACAGGCGACGGCGGCGAGCGCGGGCGAGGCTGCCAGCGCGGTGGTCGTCCCGGCCGCCAGGCTGAGCAGCGCCAGCGCGGCGACTCGTCTCCGGAAGCGTGGGAGCGCTCCCGTTTTGATGGGATATCGATGCATGAAGTGGGCCTCCGGGGGTGAGATCAGCACGAATTTGCTGGTAGTGGCCTCGCGCAGGATCAAGCAAGGGAGAGAGGGGGTGGGAGCGCTCCCATAAGGGATTCTGGGGACAGTCCCGGGGATGTCAATGGCATGTGTCCTCGGTTACGTCGATGTTTCACGGCCCATGCCGCCAGGCTGCTACGATCCGCGCCACTTTTTTCGCAGGCCGTGAAAGTTTCAGGCTTCCCGATCTTGGGGGTCGAGCGCTTGCTTGCGAGGCCGAGTCCGGCCCCGGGGGCCGCCGAACACCGGAGCTCGTGCCGGGATCCGTTTCAGGATCCGGAGAGATGCCACGCGAGGGCGTGCCGCTCGGCGGCACGCCCTCGACGATGCCGGCGGGCGGGCACCCGTCGGGGAGATGTCGATCAGGAGCAGGTGATGTTGGACGGGCCTGGGGTGGCGGGCCCGGTGGCGGTGAACCCGACGACGACGGACTGGCCCGCCCCGAGGTTGGCCGCGTAGCTCGGGGCCTTCGCGGTGAAGGTGGTCCCGCTCTGGGTGACCGTGGCGTTCCAGCCGCTGCCGAGCGTCACCCCGGACGGCATGGTCCAGCTCGCCGACCAGTTGTTCCAGGTCGACGTCCCGGTGTTCTTCACGGTCAGCTCCGCCTGGAAGCCGCCGGACCAGGAGTTCGTGATCGCGTAGGTGGTCTGGCAGGTGGTGGCCGTCGGTGTGGGCGTGGGCGTGGAGGTGCCTCCGCCACCGCCGCCGACCGGTGGGATCAGGTACGGCTGGAGGATGTCCTGCTTGTCCTGATTAATGGAGATCCAGTCGTCCTTGGCGATGCCACCGGTGTCACCCGAGTTGGGATTCCACGACCAGTAGGTGAAGGACATGCCGTTCACCCCGGTGCCGGTGTACTTCATCAGTTCCTGGAGCCAGACCTTGTCCACGGCCGCCTGGAGCGTGGTGCCGAACTCGCCCATCATGATCGGGGCGATGTTCTGCTTGTAGAGATAGCCCCAGTACCTGTCCCAGATCGCGGGCATGTTCGCCGGATAGTTCGGCGCGTCGAACCAGGCCTGGTGGTAAACCGAGGTGGCGTATTCGTGGGGCGAGTAGACCAGCCGGTTCGCCACGTTCAGCCGCACGGGGAACTCTCCGGCCTTGGAGAGGTTGCCGCCCCACCAGCCGCAGTCCTCGTCGTTGCTCGGGTCGTTGTCCCAGACGTTGGACAGGCCACCGCTCGGGCAGCTCACCCCCTCGACGAAGATCAGCCAGTTGGGGTTGACCGACAGCACGGCGTTGCCCGCGCGCTCGGCGGCCAGTCGCCAGTCGCGCGCGGTGTCGCCGCACCCCCAGCACGCCCCGGTGGCCGCCGGGTTGGTGCCCTCGGCGTGCGGTTCGTTGTGCAGGTCGGCGCCGATGACCGTGGTGTTGCCCGCGTACCGCTGGGCAAGGGCCTTCCAGTCGTTGATCCAGGTGCTCTCCGGCGTCGAGGCGACGTACCACAGGGCCGACTGCCCGGCGGCGGTCGGCCGGTGCCGGTCGAGGATGATCCGCATCCCCTTGCTTCCCGCGTAGGCGATGACCTTGTCGAGGATCTGCAGCGGGGTGTTGCCGACCAGATCGGGATTGACGTAGTCGTTGATGCCGCTGGCGACCGCGCCCGGCTTGAGCGCGTCGTTGGAGAACGGCACGCGCAGGGTGTTGTAGCCGAGTGAGGCCATCTTGTCGATCTGGCCCTTCCACGGGTTGCTCGACCACAGCCCGTGGAAGGTCTTGTTGTCGGTCTCCATGCCGAACCAGTTGATGCCGGTCAGCCGGACCGTCGCGCCCGTGCTGTCGACGATCTTGTTACCGGAGGTGCGCAGGTAGCCGGTACCGGTTCCGCCCGCGGCACCCGCGGGAGAGGAGCCGAGCGCGACCGCCAGCGCCGAGGTGACCACGAGCGCCGCGAGCGCCGCCGGCCACCTGCGAACACGCAGGACTTTCATCAAGAACCCTTCGGGGACGGGGTCTGTACGCGGGGAGAGGCCCCCGCGATCGAAGATGCGGCCGGTCGCGCTCGCCATGGTTCGGCGCTCACCCCGCTCCCGTCAACCGTGTGCGGGACCGTTCCCGCCCTCTCACGAGTGCCCGCGACCCCTCCTAGCTCGCTCTGTACGCTTCCTGTCCCGCCGATCACCAGGTGAAAGTTTCACCCGTCGCGCCACCCGCCGGTCTGCTCACCGGTGGCGGGGTACCACCGCGGCAGGCCGGCGCGACGGGCTCAACCGGTCAGGGCCACCGACACGAGCAGGAGCTGTGCCTCCAACGCGCGGCGGAAATCGTCGGGCAGGGAGCCCTCCCGGTTCCGGTCGGCGATCTTTCCCCAGATCGAGGTGAGGTCGCCGGAGTCCCGGACGCTGTTGGCCAGCACCTGTCGCAGGTCCAGGGCCACGTCCGGGCGGATCCTGCCCTCGTCCTCCCCCTTCGCCAGCACGGCGTTGAAACTCCGCAGGCTCTGGTTGAGGTTCGGGATGGAGGAGCGGACAGCCTCTGTCCAGGGCGTCTGCTCCACCTCCCGCCCGCCCCCCTTGCGGACGGCGGGAGCGGAAGGGGAGGGGCTGGGGCTCGGCGTCGCGCCCGGTTCGGGGAGCGCGGTGGCGGGGTCGAGGGCGGCGGCCGGGAGCGTTCCGCGCCCCTGCGGATCGGCCACCTGGCCGTCGGGGTAGCCGGTGAGCTGGCTCCACACCAGGCCTCCCACCAGCAGTGTCGTCGCCGTCGCCGTGACCATGCTCCAGCGCGTCAGGGTGCCCCTGCCGGTCGAACGGGACGGCATCAGGGCTTCTGCCAGGCCGTCGGCCACCTCCTGTGCCTTCGGCCGGACCTCGGGCCGAGGTGACAGGCATGTCTGGCAGAGGGCGCTGATCTGTGCGGGCATCCCCGGCACGTCCGCCATCGGCGGGGGGCCCTCCCGCCGGACGTTCTCGATCTCCTCCCAGGTGCGTTCCGGATACGGGGGGTTGCCGGTGAGCATCTCGAACAGCAGCACGCCCAGCGCGTAGACGTCGCTCGCCGGGTCCGCGACGGTGCCGGTCAGCCGCTCGGGCGCCACGTAGGGAGGTGTGCCGTAGTCGGAGGCCCGGTCGTCGCCGTCCTCCCCGATGAACGCCGCGATGCCGAAGTCGAGCAACTTGGCGCCGGTAGAGGTGAGCAGCACGTTGTCGGCGGTGACGTCCCGGTGGACGATCCCCCGCTCGTGGGCGGCGGCCAGCACGGTGGCCAGCCTGGCGGCGATCAGCGCCGCCTCCGCCCACGGCAGCGGGCCCTCGATGATCCGGTCGGCGAGCGGTCGCCCCTCCAGCAGGCGCATCACCACGTAGGCGGCCAGGCGACCGTGCGAGGTCACGGTCTCCCCGTAGTCGTAGACCTCGATCGCGTCGGGGTGGATGAGGCGCGCGGTGGCGCGCGCCTCCCTGCGGATGAGCTCGCGCTCCCCGTGGTCGACGCCGAGTTCGCCGTCCAGCAGCTTGACCGCGACCATCCGCTGCAACGACTGGTCGAAGGCGCGCCAGATGACGCTCATGCCGCCCCAGGCGATCCGTTCCAGCAGCAGGTACCTGCGGGTGAGCACGTCTCCCGCACGGAGTCCGACAGGGTCAGGCGGACTCACGGACCACCAGCTCAGTGGGGAGTACGGGGTTGTCACGGGATGCGCCTGCCGAGCCCATCGAGAGCAGCAGCAGCCTGGTGGCCAGCGCCGCGAACTCCTCCACCGGCTGACGGACCGTGGTGAGCGTGGGGGAGGTCCGCCGGGCGGCGGGGGCGTCGTCGAAGCCGATGACCGCCACGTCCTCGGGCACCCGGCGGCCGGCCCGGCGCAGGGTCTGCAACGCGGCCGCGGCCATCACGTCGGAGGCCGCGAAGACCGCGTCGAGGTGCGGCATCCGGCGTAACAACCACTGCATGCCGTGCACCCCCGACGCGTGGCTGAAGTCGCCGTACGCGACCGGCACGCCGGTCATCCCGGCCAGGGTGAGAGTCTGCAGGAACCCGTCGAGCCGGTCACGGGCGGCCGGCAGGGCGGGCGGCCCCGCGATGACGCCGATGGACCGCCGGCCGCCGAGCAGCAGGTGCTCCGCCGCCTGCCTGCCGCCGTCGCGGTTGTCCATGTCGACATGGGGGAGGTCGATGCCGTCCGGGGGACGGCCCGCGCTGCGTACCGGGATGCCCGAGGCGGCCAGGGTCACCACGAGCGGGTGCCTGTCGCGTGCGCCGATCAACAGCACGCCGTCGATGCCTCCGGCGACGAGCGGGGGTGTGGCGATGGTGGAGGTGGCCGCCGTGGCGGTCATCACGGCCAGGGGAACGCCGTGCCCGGTGAGAACCTCCTCGGCAGCGGTGATCATTCTCGCGTAGAACGGCTCGGTGAACAGCCGGTGCGCGGGCTCGCAGACCACCACGGCCACGACTTGGTCGGATCGGCGGCCGGAGCCGCCACGGGGAGCGCGATGCCTTACGTAACCGAGACGCGAGATTGCGTCATGCACCTGCCTACGAGTCGATGTGCTGACTCTGACTGAACCGGTGAGTACCCGGGACGCTGTGGCAGGGGAGACCCCTGCCTCTGCTGCGACCTGGGCAAGTGTGGGTAGATCCGTCATAACTTCCTCCACACCAAGATTCCGCACAGGTGGGAGCGCTCCCAGTGAACCTAGCATTGTTTCGGAAGTGTCAAAAGATGTTTCCGAAAAATCACCATGTGTATGTCAAATTTCCCTGACAACCCAGTCAGAGGCAAGTATCGCCATGATTACGGAGTCGTACCATTCACCGTTCATGCGCAGTGCGTCACGGCATACACCCTCCTGAGTGAAGCCGATCTTGCGGTAGACGTGAGCGGCCCGCTCGTTGAACGCGTAGACCTCCAGGCTCACCCGGTGCAGCGGTGTGGAGGTGAAGGCGTGGTCGAGGGTCAGCCGGATCGCCTCGGTGCCGTACCCCCTGCCGTAGGCGCGTGGGCCGATCAGCGCGATGCGCAGGTTGCAGGAGAGGTTGCCGGCGTCGAGCTGGTTGAGCACGATCTCGCCCACGTAGGCGTCGTCCTCGGCGGTGCAGATCGCCAGATCCAGCCGGTCGCCGTGGTCACCCCGCGAGCCGTACCAGCTCTTGATCGACTCGAACTCCGGTTTGCCGTGCGAGCCGGTCAGCCGGACGGTCTCGGGGTCGTTGACCAGCTCCCAGAGACCGTCCACATGCTCGGGGCCGACCGGCCGGAGCGTCACGTGCTCTCCGGAGAGCGTGGGTTTGTGCGCGAACATCATTCGGTGTGTCTACCGGCCGAAACCTCGCAGGGCAACCGGATCGCCGGAGGCGCCGGTTCTCAGCCGAGGGGAGAGCGCCTCACCAGGGGCCGTACGGCCCCTGGTTGCCGCCCTTGCCGATCTCCCGCACGGCGGGGCGCACGTCGGCGAGGTAGATGCCCGAGGCGATGACGGACGCGATCGTGAAGATGCTCAGCGTGCTGAGATAACCCACCGCGGCGGCGAAGCCGAACAGGGCCGCCAGCCCCAGGATGACCAGCCACAGGTTCTTGCTCTGCTTGCCGGTGACCGCGAACGCCCGTGCGGGGGTCCTCACCGCGTGGACGAGTGCCCAGCCCGACAGCGCGAACACCCCGACGGCCAGGATCCAGAAGACCAGGTCCAGGGCACCGTGGATTTGGATCATCGTCTCTCCAGAACGCTCGCCTCACCGGTTTCCCTCAGCCTAATGCCGAAAGTCCCCTTCGCGGCGTCATCGGCCTCCACATGCCCGCTCCGGCCGAACACGCTCGGCCGGGGAACGGCCCCCGAACGCTCCAGGACCCGCCCCGGCGGCGCCGGAACGGGTCCTGGAGCTTGACGAGCCCTCGACGGGCTAGGCCTTGGAGGTGCCGGACTTCGAGGTGCGGGTGCCCTTCTTCTGGGTCGTGGGCCGGGCGGCCTCGGAGAGCTCCTCCAGTTCCAGAGCGGCCTCGCTGCTCGTCTTGGAGACGACCTTGCGGCCGCGGTTGGCGAACTCCTCGTAGAGCTCGGTGGCCCTGCCCGCGAAGTGGTCGGCGTAGTCGCGCGCCTTCACGGGGAAGTCCTTGGCATAGCCCTCGGCCTTGCCGGCGAGCTCCCTGGCCTTCTCCGGGAGGTCCTTCGCGGCCTCGCGGATCTCCTCGCGGCGGCCCTGCAGCCTATGAATCCGCTCCGGAAGCTTCATGAGCTTCTCGACGGCGAAGTCGCCGGCCCCGGCGACGGCGTAGAACGGCTTGGACTCGGCGAGCTTCTTGACTTCGGTGGTGATGGGCATGGGTTAACCTTCCTTGGTTTCCTTTGTGATGTGGCCGTTGCTCGGGGGCGCCGCGTAGGGTTTCAACGCGGTGAGATATTCCCCGGGCAGCGGTACCTCGTCGTCAGGCGAGGAGCCCGCGTCACCCTGCCGGGGCTCCGGTGCGGGATGCGCTTTCTGGGAGGTCTGCGCATCCTCGTCCGGAGCCTCGGCCCGGTTCTCCTTGCGAAACGACTCATAGATGTCGATCAGCACCTGGCGCTGGCGCTCGGTGATGAGGTGGTCGGCTCTGATCGCGGTCAGCACGTCGCTGTCCGGCTCGCGCTCCTCGATGAGACCGGCCTGGACATAGAGCGCCTGCGACGAGATGTGCAGGCCCTTGGCGATCTGGTTCAGTATCTCGGCGCTGGGCTTGCGCAGCCCGCGCTCGATCTGGCTCAGGTAGGGGTTGGAGACCCCCGCCGCCGCGGCGAGCTGACGCAGGGAGATTTTCGCGTGCGTGCGCTGCTCGCGGATGTACTCACCGATCGAGCCGACCTTGGGTAGTGCCATACCTTGAGTCTGCCTCACCATGCTTGCAATTGCAAACGCCATGGCTAACACTTGCAAGCGTTTTGGGGTGAAGTTGTATCAGGATCGGCCGGTACGCCGAGGTGAGGTCAGTGCGGGATCAGCCAGAGCAGCGGGGCCGAGGCCGTCAGGGTGACGGAGAAGGCGACGATGGCGTAGCGGACCCCGAGCGGCAGGATCGGGCTCGGTGTCACCAGGCGCTCGACTCTGGCCATCACGGCGGCGGACGACGAGGTCGCGGCGCCCAGCGCGCCGTGCGGCGCGGGGACGGCGCCCGCCGTGCCGAAGCGCAGCAGGGCGGTCGCCAGGCGGCGTGGGGAGCAGTAGCGGCGGGCGACGTCGTCGGCGGCCATCTCCACCAGCAGGCTGACCTCGCTCTGCGCGTCCTTGACCACGCGCGACCAGGGCAGGGCCCTGCGCAGCGCGGCGAAGGGCAGCAGCACCAGGTCGTGTCGCTCGCGCACATGGGCGGTCTCGTGGGCGAGCACCGCGGTCAGCTCGTCGGCGGAGAGCAGCTTCAGCGCACCCTCGCTGACCACCACCTGGGAGCGGAGGCCGGGCACGCAGTAGGCGGTGGCGCCCGGGTGGTCGAGCACCCGTACACCGGGGACCACCGGGTCCTCCCTGGCGATCAGGGCGAGCAGGGTGCGGTGGCGGTGCCGGGCGCGGAACGTCTGCACGCCCGCGGCGAGAAGCACCATGATCAGCACGGCGAGCGCCGTCAGCCCGGCGATGAGCGCGACGATCCTCGAAAGGTCGTACGGCTGGGGTAATCCCCGGCCGCCACCGAACGCGGAGGCGGCGAAGCCGGCCAGGCCGTGCAGCACACCCTGGCCATAGGGCTCCAGCGCGTAGCCGAGCAGAGCGCCCGTCCCGGCCAGCCCCCAGGTGACCCCCAGCGCCTGCCACAGCACGATGGCCACGTGCGGAGCGCGGTAGGTCCACCGTGCCCTGGTGAACCGCCAGGCGCCGACCGTGCAGGCCAGGGCGAGCGTCGCCAGGGCTGCCGCGGTCATTTACTCGTCCTCCAGCTCCTCCTCAAGGCCGGTCAGGGCCCTGCGCAGGATGTCGGCTTCGGTGCCGGTGACGGCCTGGGCGAACCGGGTGAGGGCCGCCGACCGGTCACCGGTCAGATCCAGCGCCTCCAGCATAAGCTCCGCGACGTAGGCGTCGCGGCTCTCCGCGGACGCGTACCGCCACGCGCGCCCGTCGCGGGTGCGGACCAGGAAGCCTTTGCGGGTGAGCCGGTCGAGCACGGTCATCACGGTGGTCGGCGCCAGGTCGCGGTCGGATATCAGGCGTCCGACCTCCCGTGCCGTCACGGGGGATGATTGTGCCCAGATGATGTCCATGATGCTGCGTTCAAGCTCGCCGAGACCCTTCACACCGTCAAGACTAACCCCCGCACCACGAGGGGTAGTACTACGGGCTGTCGAGTGATGCGTTTCGCGGCGTACCCGCTCGTCTCGCGCGCTCCGCTCAGGGCGCGGCAGAGTCTAGCCGGTCATCTCGGGGCGACCGCGGCCCAGGGGAGGGTGATCTCACCGAGCCGCCAGCGCGATCGTCCGCCGAGCGGGGGGCGCTCGGCCAGCGGCCAGGTCGCGGCGAGCGTCTCCGCGGAGGCGATCCAGCGCTGGCGGGAACCGTAGGAGCCGAAGGGCGCGTTGACCGCCCAGGCGTGGTCGAAGTCACGCAGGAAGGCGTGGACGGGCTCACCGGGGACGTTGCGGTGGATGAGCGTCTTGGGCAGCCGGTCGGCCAGATCCGAGGGGCGCTCGAAGGAGTCGAAGCGGGCCGAGAGGGTCAGTGTCCGGGGACCCGAGCGGTCGAGCCCGACCCAGACCGCGCGGTGGCCCACCTCCGAGCAGGTGCCCTCGACGATCACCCCGTCCGGCGCGAGCCGCTCGCGGAGCATCGCCCAGTACTCCCACGCCTGCGCCTCGCCGTACTGCCGCAGCACGTTGAAGGCCCTGACCAGCAGGGGCGGCCGGTCCACCGGCAACTCGAAGCCGCCAAGCGCGAAGGACAGCCCCGGGCGCTCGTGGGGTCTGGCCGCCGCGACCCTGGCCGGGTCGATCTCGACGCCGACGACCTCGACCGAGGGGCAGATCCGGCGCAGCCGCAGGAACATCTCCAGGGTCGTGGTGTGCGAGGCCCCGTAGCCGAGGTCGACCACCAGCGGGCGGTCGGCGGCGCGCAGCAGGCGGCCGTGCGCGGCGACGACCCACCGGTCGGCCCGCCGCAGGCGGTTGTGACCGGTGGTCCCCCTGGTGATCTCCCCTATCGGCTTGGACATGGTTCAGACGCGGTGGAGCTTGTGCTGGGCGGCCTGGGCCCGGGGGCGCATGACGAGGCGGTCGATGTTCACGTGGGCCGGCCGGGTCACGCACCAGGCGATGGCGTCGGCCACGTCGTCGGCGGTGAGCGGGCCGGGCACGCCCCGGTAGACCTCGTCGGCGGCGGCGGAGTCGCCGCGGAAGCGGTTCAGCGAGAACTCCTCGGTATGGACCAGCCCGGGGGCGATCTCGACGACCCTGACCGGCTGGCCGACCAGCTCCAGCCTGAGCACCTCGGTCATCGAGGTCTGCGCGTGCTTGGCCGCGTTGTAGCCGCCGCCGCCCTCGTACGAGACGAGCCCGGCCACCGAGGTCAGCATCACCAGCACGCCGTCGCCGGACTCGATCAGCCGGGGTAGCAGCGCCTGGGTGACGCGGAGCGTGCCGAGCACGTTGACGTCGTACATCCGCTGCCAGTCCGCGACGTCCCCGCTCGCCACGGGCTCCAGGCCGATCGCGCCACCGGCGTTGTTGATCAGCACGTCACAGCGGTCGAGCGAGGAGGCCAGCTCGTCCACCGACTCCTGCGACGTCACGTCCAGGGTGACCGCGCGGATGCCGGGCACCTCGGCGGCCAGCGCCTCCAGCCGCTCCCGGCGCCGTGCCGCGGCCACCACGTCGAAGCCCTCCGCGGCCAGCCGGCGGGCTGTCGCCTCGCCGATCCCACTGCTGGCCCCTGTCACCACAGCTGTCCTCTTCATGACCCTCCATCCTGCCAGGACCACCCCGCACGGACCCTTCTGCGGTGATGTGTCGGGAATGTTGCGGATTCTCAGGTGGTTGAGCCCACTCGGAGGTGGTGTCGGTGAGGCGACGGCGGGTCAACCGAGTCGCGACGATCAGCATGCACACGTCCCCCCTGGACCAGCCGGGAACCGGGGACGCGGGCGGTATGAACGTCTATATCGTCGAGGTGGCCAAACGCCTGGCCGAACTCGGGGTGGAGGTGGAGATCTTCACCCGGCAGACATCCCGGGACCTGCCACCGGTCGCGGAGATCGTCCCGGGCGTCTCGGTCCGCCACGTCACCGCCGGACCGTACGAGGAGCTCGACAAGGGCGACCTGCCAGGCCAGCTCTGCGCCTTCCTGTCGGGCGTGCTGCGCGCCGAGGCCATGTACGAGCCGGGCCGCTACGACGTCATCCACTCCCACTACTGGCTCTCCGGCCAGGTGGGCTGGCTGGCCAAGGAGCGCTGGGGCCTGCCGCTGGTGCACACCATGCACACCATGGCCAAGGTGAAGAACCTCCTGCTGGCCGAGGACGACAAGCCCGAGCCGACGGCCCGGGTACTGGGCGAACAGCAGGTCGTGGACGTCGCCGACCGCCTGGTGGCCAACACCCCCGCCGAGGCCAGTGATCTCGTCGAGCTGTACGGGGCGGCCCCCGCCAGGGTCGAGGTGGTCAACCCCGGCGTGAGCCTCAGAGTCTTCCAGCCCGCCTCCAAAGGCGCGGCCCGGCACAGGCTAGGGCTGCCGCAGGATGCCCACGTGCTGCTCTTCGTGGGCCGCGTGCAGCCGCTGAAGGCCCCGGACGTGCTGCTGCGCGCCGCGGCCAGGATGCTCCTCGAAGATCCCTCGCTCAGGTCGAGACTGGTCGTCGTCTGCGTCGGCGGCCCCAGCGGCAACGGCCTGGCCAGGCCCTCGTACCTCACCGACGTGGCCGTCTCGCTGGGGATCTCCGACGTGGTCAGGATCGTTCCACCGGCGCCCCAGCACGAGCTGGCCGACTGGTACCGCGCGGCCGATGTGACGGTCGTCCCCTCGCACAACGAGTCGTTCGGCCTGGTGGCCCTGGAGTCCCAGGCATGCGGCACTCCCGTCGCCGCCGCGTCCGTGGGCGGGCTGCGCACCGCGGTGCGCGACGGCGTCTCCGGGGTGCTCGTCGAGGGGCACGACCCCCATGACTGGGCGCGGGTGCTCGGCCGGTTCGTGTACGCCCCCGCCTGGCGGGAGGCGCTGTCCGCGGCCGCGGTGGCCCACGCGGCGGCCTTCGGCTGGTCGGCCACCGCGGCCAGGCTGGCGGATGTCTACGCCGGGGCGATGGCGAACCTGCACCGGGTCCCCATCGCGGTCAATTCATGAGACCCGCTCGTAGGCTGGGCCCATGCGCGAAGTGATCGAGGCGGCGCTGAAGAGCGCGGACGTCTCCTACGAGCAGCCCAGGCCGGGGGCCTTCCTGGTGAGGCTCCCCGGCCAGCACAAGCTCGCCACCATGACCTGGCTGATCGTCGGCGACCAGGCCCTGCACGTGGAGGCGTTCTTCTGCCGCCGGCCGGACGAGAACCACGCCGAGTTCTACCGCTGGCTGCTCACCAAGAACGGCTCCATGTACGGGGTGCACTTCGCCCTCGACTCGATCGGTGACGTCTACCTCGTGGGCCGGGCCCCGTTGGGGGCGATCACCGAAGAGGAGATCGACCGCCTTCTCGGGTGCGTGCTCACCTACTCCGACGAGGGGTTCGACCGCGCCCTGGAGCTGGGTTTCGCCACCTCGATCCGGCGCGAGTGGGAGTGGCGTGCCAAGCGCGGTGAGTCGCTCGCCAACCTCCAGGCATTCGCCCGCTTCGCCGATCCCGAGCGCTGAGGGGCACCGGGGGATGCCCACTAAGCTTGTCGGTATGTCGACTTTGGTGCTGCTCCGGCACGGTGAGAGTGAATGGAACGCCAAGGGTCTGTTCACCGGATGGGTGGACGCGGGACTCTCGGCCAAGGGCGAGGAGGAGGCACAGCGCGGAGGAAGGCTGCTGCTCGACGCCGGGGTGCGACCCGACGTGGTGCACACCTCGCTGCTGACCAGGGCGATCCAGACGGCCAACCTCGCACTGGGCGCCGCCGACCTGCTCTGGCTGCCGGTCTCCCGGTCCTGGCGGCTCAACGAGCGCCACTACGGCGCTCTGCAGGGCAAGGACAAGGCGCAGACGCGGGCCGAGTTCGGAGACGAGCAGTTCATGCTCTGGCGTCGCTCCTACGACGTCCCGCCGCCCGCGATCGCCGACGACGACGAGTTCTCCCAGTCCGGCGACCCCCGCTACGCGCTGCTGCCGAGCGAGCTGCTGCCCAGGACCGAGTGCCTCAAGGACGTCGTCGAGCGCATGCTGCCCTACTGGTACGACCAGATCGTGCCCGACCTCGCGGCCGGTAGGAGCGTGCTGGTCGTCGCGCACGGCAACTCGCTTCGGGCGCTGGTCAAGCACCTGGACGGGATCGGCGACGACGAGATCGCCGGGCTCAACATCCCCACCGGCATCCCGCTCCAGTACGAGCTGGACGCGGACTTCCACCCCGTCACCAGGGGCGGCCGGTACCTCGACCCCGCCGCCGCCGAGGCCGCCATCGAGGCGGTGGCCAACCAGGGCAAGTAGTCCCGGCCTCATCCGCAGGAACGTCAGGAGGGCCCGCCGGATCCGGCGGGCCCTCCTGACGTTCCGAGGGGCTGAGGAGATCGACGGGGGAGTCAGATGGCGCCGGTGTCCTGCGGCCGGGAACCCGTCACCAGATAGACCACGTCGTGCGCGACACGGACCGCGTGGTCGGCATAGCGCTCGTAGTAGCGGCCGATCAGCGTCACGTCGATGGCCGGCTCGACGCCGTACTTCCAGTCGGGAGCCATCAGGACCTTGAACAGCCTGCGGTGCAGCCTGTCCATCGCGTCGTCGTCGGCCTCCAGCTCCAGGGCGGACTCCACGTCGCGCGAGGCGATGCAGCTGCCGGTCTTGGTGATGAGGCGCTCGGCGATCTGGCCCATCTCCAGGATGGTGGCACGGATCTCCGGCGGGATCGCGGAGTCGGGATGGCGCAGCCTGGCGACCTTGGCCACATGCTCGGCGAGGTCGCCCATCCGCTCCAGGTCGGTGCCCATCCGCAGCGCCGCGATGATCATTCTGAGATCCACGGCCACCGGCTGCTGCCTGGCCATCAGGTCGAAGATCGTGGCCTCGATCTCCGCGAAGATCCGGTCGACCTCCTCGTCCTGGGAGATGACGCTCTCGGCGAGATGAAGGTCCGCGTCCAGGAGGGCTGTGGTGGCCCGCGATATCGCCGACCTCACGAGCCGGGTCATCTCGACCAGCCGTTCGGTGAGGGCGTCGAGGTCTTCGTGATAGGCGTCGCGCATGGAACTCACCGTATGAGGGGACCGGTGAACGAACCTCGACCGCAAAGTGAACTTTGCGGGAAAGGCCGCTGTCACCACCCCCGGGCCGTCCCCAACATGGAAACCCCCACCTACCATCGAAAACGTGAAGCCTACGGGAGGACCACGTGAGTGAGCTGATGGCGAGCCTGGCCGCGCTGGCCGGCTTCGTCGTGGGAGCGCTGGCCGTGATGGTCGTCCGCCAGCAGAGCCACGGACGGCGTGACGGGATGACACCGGTGGACGGCGTCGAGCCCGGCGCGCTCCCGCACGGGGTCGCCTCGGTGCTGGCCGTGCTGCCGTCCTCGGCGGTCGTGCTCGACAAGGAGGACCGGGTGCTGCGCGCCAGTTCGGCGGCGCGCGCGTTCGGCCTGGTCAAGGGAGAGCACCTGATGGCGGCCGAGCTGCTCGCGCTGGCCAGGAAGGTACGCAGGGACGGCGAGATCCGCGAGAGCGAGATCGAGGTGGCCGGCCACAAGTTCGGCCAGGAGTCGACCAACTTCGCGGTGCGGGTCGCCCCGCTCGGCTCCTACGGTCAGGTGCTGGTCCTCGCCGAGGACCAGACCGAGCACCGCCGCGTCGAGGCGGTCCGCCGCGACTTCGTGGCCAACGTGAGCCACGAGCTCAAGACGCCGGTGGGCGCGATGTCGTTGCTGGCCGAGACCATCCAGGACGCCGCCGACGACCCCGAGGCGGTCACCCGCTTCGCCGGGCGTATGCAGCATGAGGCGGCCCGGCTCACCTACCTCGTCCAGGACCTGATCACCCTCTCCCGCATCCAGGGCGCCGAGCCCATCCCCACTCCGGGCCCGGTGCTGATCGACGAGGCGGTGCACGAGGCCATCGACCGCTGTAACACCACCGCGGCGGCCAAGGACATCACCCTCGTCTCCGGCGGCGTCGAGGGCCTGCGGATATGGGGCGACGACGAGCTTCTCGTCACCGCCCTGCGCAACCTCATCGACAACGCGGTCGCCTACAGCCCCGAGCACACCCGGGTCGTGGTCAGTGCCCGCGGGGCGGGCCCCAACACCGAATACGTCGAGATCAGCGTGAGCGACCAGGGCATCGGCATCCCCGAGAGCGCCCAGGAGCGAATTTTCGAGCGGTTCTTCCGCGTCGACGCGGCACGCTCGCGCGCGACCGGTGGCACGGGCCTCGGCCTGGCCATCGTCAAGCACGTGGCCGCCGCCCACAACGGGGCGGTCACGGTGTGGAGCAAGGAAGGCTCAGGCTCCACCTTCACCCTCCGCCTGCCCGCCTTCGGCGGCATGGCGGTGGCAGTACCAGCTACCACCACGATCCCCCTGGAGGCCGCGCAGTGACTCGCGTGCTTGTCGTCGAGGACGAAGAGTCGTTCTCCGACGCTCTGTCATACATGCTGCGCAAGGAGGGCTTCGAGGTGGCCGTGGCCACCACCGGGCCGGAGGCGCTGGAGACCTTCGACCGGAACGGCGCCGACCTGGTGCTGCTCGATCTGATGCTCCCCGGCCTGCCGGGGACGGAGGTCTGCCGCTCGCTCCGCCAGCGCTCCAACGTGCCCGTCATCATGCTCACCGCCAAGGACAGCGAGATCGACAAGGTGGTCGGGCTGGAGCTCGGCGCCGACGACTACGTCACCAAGCCCTTCTCCTCCAGAGAGCTGGTGGCCCGCATCCGCGCGGTGCTGCGCCGCCAGGGCGATGTGGAGGAGCTGGAGTCGGCGGTGCTGGCCGCCGGTCCGGTCCGGATGGACGTGGACCGCCACATCGTCGCCGTGCGGGGCGAGCCGGTGCAGCTGCCCCTGAAGGAGTTCGAGCTGCTGGAGGTGCTGCTGCGCAACGCCGGGCGGGTGCTCACCCGGGGCCAGCTCATCGACCGGGTCTGGGGTGCCGACTACGTGGGCGACACCAAGACCCTGGACGTGCACGTCAAGCGGCTACGGGCCAAGGTCGAGTCAGACCCGTCCAACCCGCGCTGCATCCTCACGGTCCGGGGCCTGGGCTACAAGTTCGACCCCGCGGAGGCCTGAGCCTTCGCACGCGCCTCCGGACGGTCCGAGGGGTCGTACGGCGTGCCCGCGCCGTACGGCCCCTCGGCGTGTCCGGAGGCGGTCACCGGGGGCCGGGCCTTGTCCGATGACCGGCTCCCGGGGATTCGGATCTCCCGGGAGCCGTGGTCGCCCGGCGGCCTCCCGCATGTTGAGGCCGACGGGAGTGGTCAGTGGCCGTGCCCCTGCCCGTCCTCGGTGGAGGCGGAGGGGGTGGGGGTCGGCGTGGGAGCCGCGGAGGCGCCGGGAACCTGCGGGTAGGCGGTGAACTCGCGGCTGCGGGTGATGACCGGGATCGTGAGCTGCACGACCCCCGCGTTGGCGAACTGCAGCTGCACCGGGATGGACTCGCCGCCCCTGAGGGGCTTCTTCAGCCCCTCGATCAGGATCGTGGGTGTCGGCTTGCCGACGTTCACCCGCTGGTTCTGGGGGAGCGGTACGGGCGCGCTCACCTTCGCCGTGCCGAGGGCCGGGTCGACGCCGAGGCCGACGAGCTGGTCGGGGCCGTTGGTGTTGACCAGGGACAGGTAGAGCGGCGTGGCCGTCCCAGCCGGTAGCGTCCCGCCGGAGTCGGGGCCGAGGAAGAAGGCCTGGGAGATGTCGATGCCCTTTGTCTTGACCGACAGGGCCTCGGTCGGCGAGTAGGGCTTGTTGGTGATCGCGTCGGATCCGGCGCCACAGCCGGCCAGAGTCAGGGCGGCTGCGAGGAACGCGGCGGCGGCGATCGCCCGGTGACGGCTGTTGCGGGTCACGGTGCGAGTTCTCCTTGTCACGCATGAGGTAGGGCAAGGCCAACCCTATCGGCGACGTTTACCGGCTTCCGCCTCGCCCTGCCTGATCATTCGGAGGTGGGGAACGCAGGTCATAAGTGCTTTTTGCCCCCTTGATTCACACACTTGAGCACTTGTCAAGTCATAAGACGCGGCTTTGACCTGCAGTTATGGTGATTTCACTGTTCCGGGAGGCTGTGGATACGTGGTACTCTTGAGTACAGCGGAAGGGGTACTTGTCACATGACTTTCCAGGTCGGCGACACTGTCGTCTACCCCCACCATGGGGCTGCTCGGATCGAGGCGATCACGACCCGGACCATCAAAGGTGAGGAAAGGACCTACCTGGTTCTTAAGGTCGACAAGGGCGACCTTACCGTCCAGGTGCCGGCTGATAACGCCGAACTCGTGGGTGTTCGCGACGTAGTCGGACAAGAGGGCCTTGAGCGCGTTTTCGACGTGCTTCGAATGCCTCACACCGAAGAGCCCACGAACTGGTCCCGCCGCTACAAGGCGAACCTTGAGAAGTTGGCGTCCGGTGATGTCAACAAGGTCGCCGAGGTCGTTCGCGACCTGTGGCGACGAGACAGGGAGCGCGGGCTTTCCGCGGGAGAGAAGCGAATGCTGGCCAAGGCCAGGCAGATCCTCGTCAGCGAGCTCGCGCTCGCGGAAAAGACCAATGAGGACAAGGCCGAGGCCCTGCTGGACGAGGTTCTCAACTCCTGAACAAGACATTTCCACGGGTGGGCGTCGGAGTCGACGTCCACCCGTTCGCTTCCGGCCGCGAGCTCCATCTCGCCGGCCTGCACTGGCCCGGGGAGACCGGCCTGGCCGGGCACTCCGACGGTGATGCCGCGGCTCACGCGGCCTGTGACGCTCTGCTGTCCGCGGCCGGTCTCGGCGACCTCGGGGGCCTGTTCGGCACGTCCGATCCCCGCTGGGCCGGTGCCTCGGGTGCCGCCCTGCTGGAGGAGACCGCTCGCCAGGTGCGGGCCGCGGGCTTCGAGATCGGCAACGTGGCCGTCCAGGTGATCGGTAACCGGCCCAAGATGGCCCCCCGTCGCGTCGAGGCCGAGAAGGCCCTCAGCGCGGCCGTGGGCGCTCCCGTGAGCGTCAGCGCCACCACGACCGACGGGCTGGGCCTCACCGGCCGAGGCGAGGGCGTCGCGGCCATCGCGACCGCGATCGTGGTGAACCTCTAGCGGTTGTCGGACGTCTTCTCATGCGGAACGTGGAAACGTTCCGGCGGGCGGCGCGGAATGCCCGTCAGTCCACATCGAGGCGGTGGCCCGTTTCCTGGCGCGGTACGGGCCACCCCTTTTTGGGATGATCTATGAATGCGCTGGGTAACTCCCTGATGACTGTGTCTCGTGACAGGGGGAGCCGGACATGATCGGATCGATTGTCTCCGCAATCATCATCGGCGCCATCATCGGCGCGCTGGCACGCCTCATTCTTCCCGGGCGCCAGAACCTGAGCATCGGCCTGACGCTCATCGTCGGCATCATCGCGGCGCTTATCGGCACCGCCATCGCCGCATCGGTCGGCCTGACCAACACGCGGGGGATCAATTGGTGGGAGCACCTCATCCAGCTCGCGCTCGCCGTGATCGGAGTGCTACTCGTCGTTCAGATGCAGGCGAGGAAGTCGCACTGACCGAATTTTTACCGTTTACAGGAATATCCATGGCATAGGGGGTAGCCACCTCCCTGTGAGAGTGAAGGTCTCACCCTCACTGGGAGGTTGAAATGACTATTGAGTCCATTCTTGGAGCAATCGTCATCGGCGCTGTCATCGGTGCCATCGGTCGTCTGCTGCTTCCCGGTAGGCAGGCGATCGGATGGATTCTGACCATCGTCGTCGGCATTGTCGCGGCGCTCATCGGCACCGCCATCGCCCAGGTTCTCGGCGTCGCCACCACGGACGGGATCGACTGGATCGAACTCGTCATGCAGGTGGGTCTGGCCATCGTCGGTGTCGGCCTGGTCGCCGGTCTCAAGCGCTCCAGGGTCTGACGAACGGCCTCTGGTGGACAGCGTCTAGCGGACGGCGGGGCGGACCACTCCGGTGACCTCGCCGAGGTTCAGCTGACCCCCCTCCGGGCCGGAGGTGCTCGCGGTGACGCGCACGATGTCGCCGTCCTCCAGGAAGACCCGTTCGGTTCCGTCCGGCATGCCGAGCGGGTCTCGGCCGTTCCAGGTCAGTTCGAGCAGCGTGCCGAACTGGCTTCTGGCCGATCCTGACACCGGCCCGGAGGTGAGCAGATCGCCGGTCCGCAGCGGGGCGCCGCTCACACCCGTGTGAGCGAATAGCTGCGGGCCGGTCCAATACTGGGTGGCGAACGGCGGTTCCGACAGGAGCCGGCCGTTCAACTCGACCCGCAGGGTGAGGTTCAGGCCCCACTGCCGCCTGGCCAGCAGATAGGGCGGCGGAGGTGGGTCCTGGGCGGGCGGCACCACCCGGGCCGGCTCCAGCGCCGCGAGCGGGACCACCCACGGAGAGATCGAGGTGGCGAACCGTCCGAGAAACGGCCCGAGCGGTGTGCTCTCCCAGGCGATGATGTCCTGGGCCCGCCAGCTGTTGACCACCACCACCCCGAAGACGTGGTCCTCGAACGCCTGGGTTCCCAGCGCGTGCGGCGGGGTTGAGGGGACGCCGACCACGTAGCCGATCTCGGCGGAGAAATCCAGCTGAGTGGACGGCCCGAATACCGGGTCAGCTCCTCCCAGGCCCCGGAGCTGACCCGACGGGCGCACGACCGGAGTGCCGGAGACCACCACGCTCGACGCCCTGCCGTACTGCCCGATGGGCATCCGCGGCCAGTTGCGCGGCAGCGGATCGCCGGGCGGCCGGAACATCCGGCCCAGGTTCGTCTCGTGCTCGATGGACGACTGGAAGCGGATCAGGTCCGCCACGTGGAACGGCAGGTGCATCAGCACCTCGACCATCGGGATGAGCGCGGGCATCACCGCCGGGCGGCATGACGGCTCGGTGAGCAGATGGATCAACCGCTCCCTGACCTCCTGCCAGATCCGCGGTCCCGCGGACAGAAACGCGTTGAGGGTGCCGGAGGCGAACCAGTGTGAGCCCCTCAGCACCCCGGTCTCCGCCAGCAGGCCCAGATCCAGTACCTGGTCGCCGATCGCCACGCCGACACGGGGGAACTCGCCGCGGCGCGAGAAAACCCCGAAGGGCAGGTTCCGCACCGGAAAGCCGCTGTCATCGGAGGCCTTCACCCAGCACTTCGTCACGCCGGCTTCGTTCCCCGGATCCGGTCAGGGGGGCATGCGGGCGTGGTCAAGCTTTCGTCCCTCACTCGCCGGGCGGGACGGGCGTGCTGCGCATCCGCCCGGAGGGAGGGGCCGCGGTGCCGTCCTCCTGGTTTGCCTGGGCCTCCTCCCCGGCCTCGGCGGCCTCGGCGCCGTGCGCGGGGTCGGGCGAGCCGCCCGCTCTCCTGCCCGCGGCATCCGCCTTCGCCGCCGCCTCGGTGACCTCCGTCGCCGTCCCGCCGGGCGTGACGTTCGCCGTCCGATCCTTCACGGCGAGGATCGGCTGGGTGTCGGCGTCGCGCTCGCTCACCTCGTCCGTGTCGGGTCGAGCCGTGCCGGGTGGGCCGGCCTCGGCCGTATCGGCCTCGCTCGTCCGGGACTCCCGCTCCCGGGGGAGGCCGGCGTCGGTGTCCCAGGTCTCCACCCGCTCGCTGACCCTGCTCTCGCCTCCCGGCTCCTCCTCGGTCGCTCGCAGGCCGGGACGGGGCGGGTGGACGAGCAGATCGCCCTGGCGGGGCCGGACCAGGTCACCCCAGCGCATCGGCTTTCCCTGCCGGGGAGCCGCGGCCCTCCGCGGGGGCGGGGGGCCCTGCGGAAGGTCGGCGACCTCGGGGGTCTCCGGCGCCGCGGTGGGGCCGACCACAGGCTCTCCCGCCGGGAGATCGTGGTGCGGGACCGTCTCCAGCGGAGGGGCGGCGTGCGGATCGAGCATGATCTCGGCCGCGGGGTGGTGCACCAACTGCCCGGGGTGGCCAGGCCCCTGCCGGCGCTCCTCGCGGTCCGGCGCGCCCGGATGCTCCGAGGACGGCCGGCCCGCCTCGGGGAACGGCACGATGTCGTGCTCAGAGGCGAGCCGGCCGGCCAGGCTCGCGTCGGTCGCGGCACGCCTGGCGGCGGCGTGCTTGATCAGCAGGAGCCAGAGCCAGAGGGCCAGGATCAGCATCACCCAGGGGGCGACGGCGACCACGACGGCCGCCCGTTGCTCGTCCACCGCCATCCGCATGGCGGTGGCCACCTCGGCGGCGGCCGCGCCGGCGAACAGCAGCGTCAGGACCACCCCCGCCTGCAGCCGTACCGGCCACCACCCGCCCCTCAGCAGCAGCACGCCGATCATCGCGACGACGAGCAGTGCGTCGAAGGCGGCGGGGTAGAGATACGCGAGGTCGGCGGGCGCCCTGCCCGCCAGGGCGAGGGCGCGCAGGTCCTCGAAGGAGAGCACGCAGGCCGCGGCGGTGAGGGCGGCCACGCCGACTCCGGCGACGGCGATCCCGGCACGGCGCAGGGCGAGGACTGTCCTGCTCGGTTCGGCGGCGGCGGTCAGGGGCGGGGACGGGCGGGAGAGCGGGTCTGCCGCCGCGGGGGATTTGGCGTCCATGGCTCTTCGAGCCTACAGAATCGACACCCGGCATGATCGTCCGTATCGCTTCCGGGTATGTCTTCTACCCGGTGCTCTTTCACGGACTGGCTGGGGGACATTCGCCGCTAATGGTCAGAAAATCCTCTAGTGGGTGTCTTCAACGTACCGCAACCTGGCTTGTGAGGGGAGGTGAGGTATTAGCCTTGCCCTCGTGAGCCTGCAGCTATACGACACCAGCGTACGCACCGTCCGCGAATTCGTCCCGGTCGAACCCGGCCGGGCCTCGATCTACCTGTGTGGTGCCACCGTGCAGGCTCCCCCGCACATCGGGCACATCCGCTCGGGCGTCAACTTCGACGTGCTCCGCCGCTGGATGATCAGGTCGGGCTACGAGGTGACCTTCTGCCGCAACGTCACCGACATCGATGACAAGATCATCAGGGTCGCGGCGGCGGAGAACGTGCCGTGGTTCGCCGTCGCCGAGCGTAACCAGAGGGCCTTCACCTGGGCCTACGAGGTGCTGGGTTGCCTGCCCCCGACCGTTGAGCCACGGGCCACCGGCCATGTGCCCGAGATGATCGAGCTGATGGACCGGCTGATCGCCGCCGGCCACGCCTATGCCTCCGGTGGCGACGTCTACTTCGACGTCATGTCCTACGCCGACCGGTACGGATCGCTCTCCAACCAGAAGCTTCAGAACATGCGGGCCGCGGGTGACACCGAGACCGACTCCTGCAAGCGCGACCCGCGTGACTTCGCGCTCTGGAAGGGCGAGAAGCCCGGCGAGCCGACCTGGCCGACCCCGTGGGGCCGAGGCCGCCCCGGCTGGCACCTGGAGTGCTCGGCCATGGCGACGAAGTATCTCGGCTCGACCTTCGACATCCACGGTGGTGGCGTCGACCTGATCTTCCCGCACCACGAGAACGAGCTGACCCAGTCCCAGGCGGCCGGCGACGGCTTCGCCCGCTACTGGATGCACAACGGCATGCTCAAGATCGGCGCGGAGAAGATGAGCAAGTCGCTCGGTAACTCCCTGCTGATCCCCGAGGTCACCAAGAAGGTCCGCCCGGTCGAGCTCCGCTACTACCTGGCGGCCCCGCACTACCGTTCCTCGATCGAATACTCCGAGGAGGCGCTCTTCGAGGCCGCCACGGCCTACCAGCGCATCGAGGGCTTCGTCACCCGCGCGGCCGAGGTCATCCACGACGTCGACGCGCACGCGCCGCTCCCGGTGGCCTTCTCCGAGGCTCTCGACGACGACCTGGGCACCCCCCAGGCGCTCGCCGTGGTGCACGAGGTGGTCCGCGAGGGCAACGTCGCGCTGGCCCAGGGCAACAAGGAGCAGGTCGCCAGGCTGCTCGCCGAGACGCAGAACATGCTCGACGTCCTCGGCCTCGACCCGCGCTCGGAGCAGTGGCGCTCCACGGGCGGCGAGACCGGCATGCGGGCGACCGTCGACGCGCTGGTCGCCGTCGCCCTGGAGCAGCGGCAGGCGGCGCGGGCTCGCAGGGACTTCTCGGCGGCCGACGGCATCCGTGACCAGCTTTCCCGGGCCGGGATCCACGTCGAGGACACCCCCCAGGGCACTCGCTGGGAACTCTCGCGGTAAAACCAGGCCGTACGCTATAGACCATGGCTGGTGGGGGTAAAGGGTCCGGGCGACCCGCGAAGAAGAAGAGTCCGACCAAGGGCACCGGCGGCAACGTCCGCCGAGGCCTGGAGGGCAGGGGGGCCACCCCGCCGGCGCACATGCGGCACTGGCACAAGGACAAGGCGCGCGCCGAGCGGATCGAGCGCGAGGAGAAGACCGGCAGGTCCGCCTCCCCGCGTGCCTCGGCTCGTCCGAGGCGGAGCGACGACGCGCCCGAGCACATCGGCGGGCGCAACCCCGTGGTCGAGGCGCTGCGGGCCGGAGTCCCGGCCAGCACGCTCTACGTGGCCCTGCGCATCGACAACGACGACCGGGTCAAGGAGGCGGTCCGCATCGCCGCCGACCGCGGCATCGCGATGCTGGAGGTCGGGCGGGAGAAGCTGGACCGACTCACCGAGGGGGGGATCCACCAGGGCATCGCCCTGCAGATCCCGGCGTACGACTACGCCCACCCCGACGATCTGGTCCGGATCGCCCGGGACGCCGCGGAGGTGCCGCTGATCGTCGCCCTCGACGGGGTCACCGACCCTCGCAACCTGGGGGCCATCGCCCGCTCGGCCACCGCCTTCGGCGCCCACGGCCTGGTCGTCCCCTCCCGCCGCTCGGCCGGTGTCACCGGTGGTGCCTGGAAGACCTCGGCGGGCACGCTGGCCACCCTGACGGTCGCCCGCGCCGCCAACCTCACCGCCACCCTGCGGGAGTACCGGGAGGCGGGCCTGTTCGTGATCGGCCTGGACGGCGAGGGCAAGGTCGACATCGGCGAGGCCAACCTCCTCGACGGCCCGCTGGTCGTCGTCGTGGGCTCCGAGGGCAAGGGCCTGTCCCGCCTGGTCCGCGAGTCCTGCGACCTGGTCGTCCGCATTCCGATGCACGCCGCGGCCGAGTCCCTCAACGCGGGCGTCGCCGCCGGCATCGCCCTTTACGAGGTCGCCCGCAAGCGTCGTTCCTAACGGTTCGCAATCGTCGCGGCATACCTCGGTGACGTGTGAGGCTCGAGCCGACTACAATCGTCTGGCGACCATGCCGACGTAGCTCAATCGGCAGAGCAACAGTCTTGTAAACTGTAGGTCAGGGGTTCGATTCCCCTCGTCGGCTCGTAACAAAGGGCCAGGTCAACCGGAACACGGTGACCTGGCCCTTTGATCGTTAAGCGGACTTTTTGCCCTTTCGTGCCACCCGCGTGCCACTGGCCTTTTTCGTGGCCGTCTTCCGTGCCACCTTGAGCGCCTTGCCCAGAGCCTCCGCGATGGCCCTGTCACGGTCCTGACTGGCGTGCTGGTAGATCAGCGCCGCCCGCGTGGAGGAGTGCCCCATGCGGGACATCAGCTCTTTGAGACTCGCCCCGCTGGAAGCGGCCAGGGTGTTGCCGACGTGCCGGAGATCGTGGAAATGGAGATCGGGGAGCCCGGCAGCCGCACGGACCCTGTTCCACGTCCGGCGAAATCCCGAGTGCTTCAATGGGCCGCCATTGGGACCGGTGAAGACGCGCCCGTTCTCCTCCGGCTCCGCGAACATCTCCAGGTGTACCCGCAGGTCCGGAATGATCTCCGGGGGAATGGACACCATCCGCCGACCGGCCCGCGACTTGGGCGTCTCCTCCAGCACCTTGCCACCGCCGATCTCGACCAGCGCACCGGCGACCCGAAGCACTCCCTGATCAAGGTCAAGGTGAGTACGGCGGAGCCCGGCCAACTCACTCCATCGCAGGCTCGCGAAGGTGCCCAGCAGCACGAGCGCCCGGTAACGGTCGGGAACCGTCGTCACGATCTCCACGACCTTGGTCAGCGGGATCATCTCCCGTTCCGGAGTGCTCGGCATCCCGGCGCCCTTGATCCGGCACGGGTTACGGCGGATCAGCTCATCCTCCACAGCCGTGCCCATGATCGACTTGAGGAGCTGGTACGCCTTGGCCACGGTGGACTGCCCGACGACGCCGAGCCGTTCCTTGCGCCAGCGCCGTACGTCGGCCTCTTTGATGTCGGAGAGGTAGCAATTGCCGAAAGTCGGTACGAGATGGTTCTTGAGCAGGCCCCGGTAAAGCACTTCCGTCCGGTGCTTGAGCACACGATCATCTATCCACTCGGTAGCGAAGGTGCCGAAACGGATCTTTCCAGTGTCGGGGGCGGTCCAGTCCTTCCGAAGGATCTCCGACTCTCTGAGAACGAGCCAGTTGTCCGCATCGGTCTTGTTGCCGAAGGTCTCGGGGGCGGTGTAGGACACGCCGTCAGGCCCCTTGTAGCGCGCCTGGAAGCGCCCAGAGGGGAGCTTACGGATGTTGCCGAACTTACGGCGCTCTGCCATCAGGCAGCCCTCCTGCGGCGTGTGGTGGTGATCGGTTCGACCAGCCCGGCAGCGATGAACGCATCAAGGGCCGCTTCGGGGATACGGACGTTTCGCCCCACGTGAACGAAGGCGATGCGGCGTTCTTCGATCAGGCGCCGGGGGAAACGGGGTGTGGTGTTGAGCCGTTCGGCGGCCTCTTCCACGGTGAGCAACCGGCCCCGTGCCAGCTCGGGGAGGAGCGAGACGGGCTCTTGCCTGGCCTTTCTGGTCACGCAGCCACCTCCAGAGCTGGAGTTGCCGAAAGAGCTGGAACAGGGGTGCCGTCTGCTCTGGCTTGGAGTTCGGCTAGGCGTGCTTTGGCGCGGTGGCGGTCGGCGACCCCGCGTAGCAGTCGTTTGGCCAGTGGGGTGCGGTTGGGGTCGTTGGTCGAGACCGGCCGCCAGACGTAGCGGTGCGGGTCGGTATTGGTGTCGTCGGGCAGGCCGAGCAGGTCGAGCACCCAGGCCCGGCGGTCGGCCTTGTGCTCCCGGAGAGTCTTGTTGGACCACTTACGCGAGACCAGGACGCGACGGCCCGCGTACCCGAGGTGTTCGGCCTTGTGCGCCTTGCCTTTGCACCGGCCCGGCAGCATCCCGGCTTTGGCTCCCTTGGGCTGAATCCCATAGCGGAGCCAGTTGGGGCAGGTCGGCGAGCAGGGTTCGTAGCGGAGCGCTTCGACCATCCGAACGGCGTGGTCACGACGGGCGAGGTCGTTGGTGGTGGGGTCGTCGGGGTCGAGGGTGTCGCCGAGGTTCTTGGTCAGGTACTTGGTGAGGTAGCCGATGCGCTTGTGTGCGTCCGGTGATCCGGCGACGATGCCCTGAACATCGACCTGAGAACCGAAGCGCACCACGTGCAGGGGTTCGGCCGTCTCGTCCTGGTCGAGCTGGTCGAGTGCCTCGTCCCAGGTGGGCAGCAGTTCCCCGGTTGCGGGGTCGAGGTAGTCGCCGCTTTGGCCGTCCGGGTAGGTGGCTCCGTCGCCCAGGTCGGCCCGTTCCGTCCAGATGGGCAGGTGGTCACCGTCGAAGCGAGGGCCACCGCACTTGGTGGTAGGTGGCGGCGGCGATGGCCTTGATCTCCGCGCGGGGCATGGTCCCGCGGATTGCCATGTGCAGATGCGGCGCGAGCCGTTTCTGTGGTTCGACGGTGGCGAAGTATTGGACGTCGTAGCCGGCCACCCGACGCAGGTTCTGCACGAACCGGTCGACGAGCTTGGAGAAGTGCAGGGCGTCGCGAGCCGCCGCCGCGTAGTCGTAGCTGCTCGGATCGACCGGCACGCCCAGACCGGAGCGGATCTTGCCGTAGGAGGGCAGGGTGAGGGTGACGAACAGCGACGGCCGATACACCCTGCCATCGGTGGCGATGAAGGTCCGGCCGAGGGTGGTGTCCTGCTTGGCCCGCTTGGGCAGGTCCGGCGCATCCTGGCGACGCCTCGTCGAACGAGAACGCTTGGGAGCCGTCCGCCCGCCCAGGACATTGCCGCGCATCCCAGCGGCGTTGATCTCCGCATCGATGCCCGCGATGGCCTCGTCCCAGTCGAGGGTGTCTTCCCCGTCGCGTTCGGCCTCGTCGCGCTTGGCCTGGACGTCGGCCCGGAACTCGATCAGCCACCGCTGGTCATCGGTGGAGGGGTGGGGTTCGGCGATCGGTTCGTGGTCGAGGTGCCAGCCTTCCCGGCACTGCGCCCGGCGCAGCTGCTGATTGCGCTTGGCGCACGGTGGACACTTGGCCTCCTGCGTGGTGCCACAGGGGATGTCGAACGGCTCGACGGTGCCGGTGTGAGTGTCCAGGCGCCGCATCTCGATCGGGCGGATACAGACCCCGTTGAGCTTGGCCACCTCGATGGCCACGTCCAGCGCGACGGGCAGGGTGTCACGGACGAGCCGGGGAAGGGTGCGATCAGAGCCGTTCGGCGGGGTGTCGGTCGAGGGGGTGGACGGGTGGACGGGGGTGTCGGTCACATGGCCCCTTTGGGGTCGATGAGGTCGGCGCAGATCCGGTAGGCGTCGCGGTAGGGGTGCTTGCGCAGCCGGGTGGAGTCGAGGTCAACGATCACCGTCACCTCGGCGAGGTCGGAGCCGTCGAAGGTGCGCAGCCGCCGGAAGGCCAAGGCGTCGATCTCGGCCGGGGTGCCGTGCAGGATGATGCGCATCAGGCCGCCCCCTCCATCTCGACCGGCAGGGTGTCACTCGTGACCAGGGCCGCCATGGTCCGGATGTCGGCATCGGAGACGTAGGCCGCGCGGACCCGGATGGGGTCGGGTGAGGTCTCCAGTCGGACGTAGGCGACGCCCGCGCCCTGCTCAGGGATCGGGGAGATGTGATCGGCCAGCGCTCCCCTGTCCCGTGCGCCATCGCCGAGGACCATGTCCACCTGCTCTGACTCATCCAGGCGGAGCGCGATCTTGTCGGGGAACAGGTTGCGGATGTTCATAACCTCTTTGCGCGGATCCTGAAGTGCTGCCATGACGCCGAACCCGACCGCGCGGCCCTGCGTGGTCAGCGTCGCCAGGGCAGCGGAGATGCGGAGCTTCAGGCCCTTGTCGGACTGGTAGGCGGTCAGGAACGCCACCTCATCGACGACCACTAGGACGAACGGGTCATCAACGGTGGGAGTGTGGGAGCGCTGGAGTCCGGCGTAGCGGTCGGCCCGCTCCTGCATTACCTGTACGGCCGCTTCCAGGAGATCCGCGCACGCGGCCGGATCGGCGGCATACCGGTCTCCGAAGATCTCACGACCGTAGGACAGTTCCATCCGTTTGGGGTCGAGCGCCCACACCTCAGCCAGGCCCGCCCGGACAGCCGGGAGGAGACCACGGATGGCCGACCACAGGAACGAGCCCTTGCCCGCACCGGTCGCACCCGCGATCAGCACCGGTCGACGGAACCGCCAACTTCCTGCGCGGCATCCCGCTGTGCGGTGTCTCCCTCGGCCTGGTCGACAAGGACATGCCGACCCTCGGTGTGATCGACCTGCCGTTCCTCGGCTTCCGCTACAGCGCGGCCGAGGGGTATGGAGCCCAAGCCAACGGACAAGAGATCCACGCGAGCGAAACCGGTGACCTTCACGCCGCTGTGGTCGCCATCGGTGATTACGCCGTAGGCAGCGGCGCGAAAACGAAAAACCGTCTCCGCCTGGCACTCACCCACGAACTCGCCGCCCGCGTGCAACGCGTCCGGATGTTCGGAGCGGCCTCGATCGATCTCGCCTGGGTGGCGGAAGGCAAGGTCGACGCCCTCATCATGCTCAGCAACAAACCATGGGACACCGCCGCAGGAGTGCTCATCGCCCGCGAGGCCGGAGCCACCGTCGTCGACCTGGACGGCAGCCCGCACACCATGAACTCCACAGCCACCATCGCGGCGAGCCCTAAAATTCTCGCTGATCTCATCGAACTCATCGCCGAGGCACGCAAGGACGCCGAACGCAGCGAATTGTCGTGACTCGCTTGATGCTTGACGCAATGGCATCGGATGATGTTTGACACGGCCTAAGACGATCTTTCCCCGCTGAGTGACCCTCCACCCGGGGCGGCGCGACGAGCCCCGAGCGGTCATGCGAGACGGCTGTAACGGCAGGCGGTTCTCCTCAATGACGGCCGTCTGCGGCCGGGCCGTCCTATGACTTACAAGTCGTTCTCCAGTGCCGGTCTCTAGCGTCATCGTCGCCCTCGTGCCCGAAGCGGTCGAGGAGGGGATGGAGACCGGTACGGCGCAGGGGCGAGCCCAGGCGCGTGAGCGATAAGGAGAAGAGAGATCATGATGGACTCCGAGGCAGGCCAGGCGATCGCCGTCACACGGATCACCGAGTGCTTGGAGGACGGGTCGATCAGCCTCGACCTGTCCGGTCTCCGGCTGAGCACGGTGCCCGAGTCACTCGCCCAGCTCACCGCTCTCGAACGGCTCGACCTGTACGGGAACCAGTTGACCGCTCTGCCCGAGTCGCTGGGGAACCTCACCGCCCTCACCTGGCTCGACCTGTACGGCAACCAGTTGGCCGCTCTGCCGGAGTGCCTGGGGAACCTCACCGCCCTCGAATCGCTCAACCTGAGCAACAACCAGTTGGCCACTCTGCCCGAGTACTTGGGGAACCTCACCGCCCTCAAACGGCTCTTCCTGGGCGGTAACCAGTTGGCCGCTCTGCCGGAGTGCCTGGGGAACCTCACCGCCCTCACCTGGCTCCTCCTGAGCGACAACCAGTTGGCCGCTCTGCCGGAGTGCCTGGGGAACCTCACCGCCCTCGAATCGCTCAACCTGAGCAACAACCAGTTGGCCACTCTGCCCGAGTACCTGGGGAACCTCACCGCCCTCGAATGGCTCGACCTGGGCAACAACCAGTTGGCCGCTCTGCCGGAGTGCCTGGGGAACCTCACCGCCCTCGAATGGCTCGACCTGGGCAACAACCAGTTGGCCGCTCTGCCGGAGTGCCTGGGGAACCTCACCGCCCTCGAACGGCGGCTCGACCTGGGCGGCAACCGGTTGACCGCTCTGCCCGAGTCGCTGGGGAACCTCACCGCTCTCACCTGGCTCGGCTTGGACCGCAACCAGTTGGCCGCTCTGCCCGAGTGCCTGGGGAACCTCACCGCCCTTAAACGGCTCGACCTGGGCAACAACCAGTTGGCCACTCTGCCGGAGTGGTTGGGGAACCTCACCGCTCTCACCTGGCTCGGCTTGGACCGCAACCAGTTGACCGCTCTGCCCGAGTGCCTGGGGAACCTCACCGTCCTCGAATCGCTCTTCCTGGGCGGTAACCAGTTGGCCGCTCTGCCGGAGTGGTTGGGGAACCTCACCGCCCTCACCTGGCTCGACCTGAGCGGCAACCATTTGACCGCTCTGCCCGAGTCCTTGAGGAACCTCACCGATGCCGCCTGGTTCGGCCCCGACGGTCGCTAACCGATTGCGGTCCCGCACTTCCTGCGCGCCTTAGCCAGGACATCGCCGCGTGATAGCGCTGCTCCACGACACTCAACTCCACCAATGCCATCCCGGCCTCCCCGAAGCGCAGACAACGCCACGAGCAGGCACAGAAGACGATCAAGGTGTCAAGCATCAAGCGAAGCCAGAGTGTCAACCATCAAGCGAGACAGGACACGAACGCAGCGAATAGCTTGCCGAATTGTTCTTATGGGTATCAAGGCGGCGGCGCGGCGCGCCGCCGCACGGCCCGCCGCCCGCCTGCCGTCCGGGCGTGCGGCGTGGGCGCCGGTCCCGAACGGCGGCGGGGCTCAGGGCCGCGCGCCGTACCCAGCACCCGCCGCCCTCTTACGACCCGCCGCACCGAGGTCACACCGCCGCACGCAGCCAAGCAGCTTCCTCTGTACTCACGACCTATCGCTTGCGCGATGAGGAGCTGCTTTGCCCCCTGACGGATTAGCCATCCTCTTCTACCTTGCCTACGAGGTCATCATCAGTCTGCTGATAATCGTCGGCCTGGTCGTCTCCAGCGTTGGCATCACCGCCGCGCTCGTCATCGTTCTCTACACCTTGGTCCGTCGGGTTTTCAGCCTCCGGCGGGGGTCTCGGCTCCGGGATGATCGCGAGAAGCAAGGCTTCGTCCTTGAGTGGCTGAGGTAGGGCCGGATCTTCCCGTCTGCCACGTTCCAGGCAAGCCCAACATCTCGACTCCTCCGGATCAAGGCCGTCTGTGACCGTTGGCATCCCATGACCGAGGAACGTCTACCGGTCGGCGTACACGCGAAGACGGCCTTGCCCCTCCGTCCCCGAGCTGTTGCCCCTCCGGGGTGGGACGAGGCAGACGGGAAGATCCGGCGGGCGGGGTGTGTGCGTCCGCACGGGGTTCTCATGTCGTGCCATTCGCGTGCCAGTAAGGCCGGGGAACGAGAGGGAGTCACGGGGACTCACGGACAGGGTGAGACCGCCTCTGACCAGCGCCGCAGCAGCTCACAGGGGCGCGTACCGAGATCTTGTAAACTGTAGGTCAGGGGTTCGATTCCCCTCGTCGGCTCGCATGTGAAAGGCCAGGTCAACCGATATCCGGTGACCTGGCCTTTCGCCGTTCAGGGGAACTTTATGATCTTCCGTGCCCGATGGCTGCTCGTGCCCGCCTGCTCGTGTCCCCTTGCCCGAAGGTGAGACGGTCACCGACGTTCAGGTCTTCGGCCGGCGTTTGCGGCCCGGCGCAGCCCATGATCGACAATCAGCCGGGACGGCGAGTGGTCACGCCTTCAGGTGCGTGTGCTGGAGCGCGCCCTGCCGTACGCCCCCGCTACGGGGGCGGCGCACCGCGCCCTACCTCAGTGCCGTGCCAACCAGCGGCCTGCCGCCGCCCAAGCGTTACGCGGCGCTTCGGGCATATCCCCTTGCGCCGACTCGTGTTGGTCGCGCTTCGCATTCGCGATATGCAGTGCCCGAACACCCAGGCCGACGCTCACGAACAGGGCGAGTATAAAGACGGTGAACCCCAGCCGGCCCAGAACGCTCCATGGTTCGTACGGACTCACCTGGTAGTGCGCCCGAACCATCGATTCCAGGCCCAGGAGTACCGCTGCGATCCCAAACATGACCGTAGGAAGAAACAAGAGAGCTCGTTTGCGCACGGGATCAATTGTGGACCCTGGTCGTTTTTGCTCAAAGAGCTGCCATGGGTGTGGAGCGCTCTGACCGCAGGCTCCAGCCGCTACCCTCGGATCGGCCGCACCCGCTCTCACCACTGGACACCTCTCCGCGCGCCCCAGGTGATCACCCCGACAATCAACACGAAGAGCAGCCCCTGGCTCGCCCATAAGGCCCAGTCGAGCGGCCCCGTCGTGTGGGGGGCCCCGCCGTCCGTGGCCGCGAGCAATGAGAGAATCAACGACAGCTCCGTCGCCATCACCAGGAGCATGGCCGCCGAGAACATGAGCAGACGGTTACGCGGCTCATCAGGCGCTTCCTCCGGCTCGCGCTCGTCATACTCATGCCTGCGGGCCCTGCGAAAACTTTTCACGGCCACCGCCAGTGCAAGAGCCATGCTCAGAACCGCGGTGACCAAGGCCGCCCAGAAGAACGGTCCACGCACATAGGGGTCTGCCCCGCTCATCCACTTGAGGCCAAGGATCGCCACCGACAACAGCAGTACGCCCGCAAGTGGTTTGAACGGGCCGGGCGGTAATTTCCGGAACACACCGTGATTATGTCGATTACCCGCCCCCTCACCCAAGAGCAGCCTCCGGCGGGGGCGTTTCGGCCCCGAGATGATCACGATCGAAAAGACCGGGAAACCTGGGTGACCGGGGTGGCGCCTGATCCGCCTGTCCGCTCCGCCGCATCCCGGGTGAGCACCCCTTTCAGCGCCAAAGGCCGGCTCTCGGGTGGAGGTGAAGGGGGCGTGCGGGATATGCCGGGCTCTTTCGAGGCCGGCGCGCTTCTGGCCTGACGCGTGATCGGAAGAGCTGGGCGCCGGAGACACGGCCTCCCGAAGGCTTGCGCTCTACGTCATCAAATGACTACTCTGTGCAAAAAGGATCTTGAGGGCCTTCGTGCCGGTCGCCGGCACCCTGCGGGCCCACCCGTCGGGCACTCGGCGAGATGTTCGGTTCGCCCGTGAAGGGGGCTGAGCGGTGACCGGAAGGCTTCGACGTGTGATCGTCGCGTTCCTGATGGTGGCGGGCGTGACGCTGACGGTGGGGCCGGGGGCTTCCGGGGCGCCGGGTGCGGCTCCGGACTTCTCGCTGACGGTGAGCCCGCCACGGCTGGTCGTCGCCCCGGAGGAGATCGACGAGCCTCGGTCGTTCCAGGTGGCGAACAAGGGGCGGTTGCCCGTCGATGTGGTCGTCGACAGGGTGGGCTTCGCCATGGACGGGTCCGGGAAGATGCTCTTCGAGCGTGACGCACCCCGCTCGGCCGCCGGCTGGCTCAAGGTCAGGCCGGCGAGCTTCCGTCTCGCCCCCGGTGCGGAGCGGGGCGTCACCGTACTGATCGATCCTCCGCCGGAGCCCGAGCACGGCGAGCACCAGGTGGCCCTGCTCTTCGTGGCCCCGGCAGGGGCCGGTGGGGGCAACATCAAGCTGAACCGGGCGATCGGAACGCCGATCTACATCACGGTTCCGGGGCCGATCGACACGTCCGTGCGCATCGGCGACCTGCGCACCTCCGGTGCCTTCTCGACGGGCGGCCCCGTCGACTTCACCACCACCGTCGACAATCTCGGGACTGTTCACCGCGACTTCCTCGGCCCCCGTGCGCTGAAGGTGGAGGTGAACGGGTACGAGGTGCCGTTTCCCGACTTCACTCTGCTCAGGGGAGACAGCAGGGACGTCACCGTCAGATGGGCGGATCCGCCGTTCATGTGCCTCTGCCATGCGACGGTGTCGGTCTCCGGGACCAACGGGACATCCCAGCGGAGCGCGACTTTCGTCATCCTTCCCCTGCGCCTCCTCGGGGCGCTGATCGTGGTGGCGCTCGCGCTGTACGTCATCGCCTGGCTGCCGCGCCGTCGTCGGGTTCGGGCGCTCGGGGCGGATCGGGCCCCGAACGGGCGCGCCGACCGCGATCGAGACGACCTCGACCGGGCCGACAGCGGGGTTTGAGAGTGCGGCGTATTTTTGGCGTCACGGGCCGACCAGGGCGGTAGAGGGCGGTGGCGTCCGGGGAGGCGGGTTTCCTGCCCATGGTGGGCGAACCAGCTGTTTCTCTCCGAATTCGGCCTTCCCGGGGAGCGGGTTGGGGAGGCAACCCTGTGGATTTGCTCCGCACGGGTGGCTCTTAGTCACATACTGAGACGCTAGATAAGCGGAAAGTGACCGACGAGGGGCGCGGCGGTGGCGGTAACGACTCTTCAGCGAGTCCGCACGGGGCGGGGCGGCTGCGACATCACCAGGGAGGAGGCGATCCGGTCCGACGTCGACGTCACCGTGATCGTCCCCCTGCACAACTGCCGGCCCTATCTCGACAGGTGCCTGACCTCGCTGCTGATCCAGCGGGTCGCCCTGGAGGTGGTGGTCGTCGACGACGGTTCCACCGACGGCGGTGCCGCGCTGCTCGACCTGTACGCCTCCTGCCACCGCGGGGTGATCCGCGTCGTCCGGCAGGAGGCCTCCGGCGGCGCGGGGCGCCCGCGCAACGTCGGCCTCTCCCACGCGCGCGGCAGGTACGTCTTCTTCTGCGACGCGGACGACTACCTTGGCCCCCAGGCGCTGGAGCGGATGCTCGCGATGGCCGACCGTAACGGCTCGGACATCGTGCTCGGGAAGATCGTCGGTCATGACCGCAAGGTGCCGATCTCGATGTTCAGGGAGAACGCCGAGCGGGTGCCGCTCGGTGACAGCGCGGTCTACAACAGCCTGAGCTGCTTCAAGCTGTTCCGCAGGGAGATGCTGGAGCGGCACGCCATCCGTTTCGACGAGACGCTTCTGGTCGGCGAGGACGTCGTCTTCACCACCCACGCCTACTGCCACGCGAACGTGATCTCGGTGGTCGCCGACTATGACTGCTACCACCTGGTCGCCCGGCCCGACGGCACCAGCATCATGCAGCGGCAGGGGAGCCGCGACCCGGTCTCCTGGCTGCGGATGATCAGGCGGCCGATCGAGTTGATGCTCGCCCACGTGCGGCCGGGAGACCTCCGCGACCACCTCCTGCGGCGGCACTTCCGGATGGACGCCTTCGGCAACCTCGGCAGGCCCTTCCTGGACGCCGGGGAGGTCGAGCGCAAGGAGATCGCCGCCGAGGTGGCCGACATGTGCGAGCGGTGGCTGACCGACGGGGTCCGCGACCGGCTCCCCGCGATCGACCGGAGCAGGATCGCCGCACTGGAGGACATCGACCGCCTGGTGCGGCTGGCGCACATCGAGTCGGCCTCGGTCCGCAGGGAGCTCACCGCGCTCCGCTGGGAGCGGGAGGGAAGGCTGGCGATCTCCGGCAAGGTGGCACTGAGCACGCTGGAGCGGTACGACCGCCCGGAGATCGTCGGCGGTGACCTCGCCCTGGTGCTGCGGCGCCGGCACGCGGGCGCCGGCCCCTTTGACGAGGTCGTGGTCCCGGTGACGGGCGACTGCGCGGAGTTCACCGGGGTCGTCGACGTCACCGGCCTGTCCTCCGGCGTCTGGGACGTTCACGTGGGTGTCGCCTTCGAGGGCGTTCCCCGGCTCGCACGCCTGGGCTTCGACAGGGACGGACTGACCGCACTTCCGGTGCCGCCCGCGCCGCGAGTGGTCGGCGATGTCGTCGCCCTGCCGTACTTCACCCGCCCCTACGGCAACCTCAGCCTTGACATCGGCGGTCACGTGGTCGCGGTGCCGGGCAGCGCGAGGCTGGTGCGCGCCCGCTGGGCGGCGGGGCACCGGCTGGTGCTCCACGGTGAGGTCACCGTGGGCACCGCCGCTCCGGCGGCGGACGCGGTGCGTTACCTGGTCTGGCGGGAGCGCGAGTCGAGCCGGGAGCGGCGTGAGCCGGTCACGGTCGGCGAGGACGGCACGTTCACGGCCTGGCAGGCGATGGGCCGGCTGGGGCCCGGTACCTGGGACGCCTACCTGGAGATGGACCTGGGCGGGCCGCCCGCGCGCTTCAGGATCGAGGCGGTGCCCGAGATGATCGAGCAGCCGCGCACCTGGTGGCGCGGCGCGACCCGGTGGAGCGTCAGGCCCTACGCCACGGCGGGCAAGGGGCGGCTCAGTACCGTGGTCCGCACCCTCGGCCCCCGGACCTTCGTCAGGCGCATCGTGCGTTGACGGCGCCTGGGACCGCCGCGGGCCCGGTGCCATGCGGAAGTCACCAGACCTTCGTCGGGCGTTAATGCCAATATCTTGCAACTACAAGCCCATGGCCTAAAGTGGAGCCAAATCCGCGCTTCGGAGGCTTGTCGTGCACGTACCCGATGGCTTTTTCAACGCGGCTGTGTCGCTGTCGGCGGGGGTGGTCGCGGCTGCGGGCGTGGCCGTCTGCCTGCGCGGCGCTCGCCGTGAACTCGACGACCGCACCGCCCCCATGGCGGGCCTGGTCGCCGCCTTCGTGTTCGCCGTCCAGATGCTCAACTTCCCGGTCGCCGCGGGCACAAGTGGCCATCTCCTTGGCGGTGCGCTCGCCGCGATACTCGTCGGCCCGTATACGGCGGTGCTGTGCGTGGCGGTGGTCCTCCTCGTACAGGGGTTCTTCTTCGCCGACGGCGGCCTGACCGCGCTCGGCGTCAACATCACGCTGCTGGGCATCGTCGCGGTACTGGTCGGGTGGGGCGTCTTCCGGCTGATCACCCGGAGCGTGCGGGGCAGGGGAGCCGTGGTGGCGGCCTCGTTCGTCGCGGCGCTGGTCTCGGTGCCCGCCACGGCGCTGATCTTCACTCTGTTGTTCTGGGTCGGCGGCACCGCGCCCATCGAGATCGGCACGGTCGCCGCGGCCATGGGCGGTGTGCACCTGCTCATCGGCATCGGGGAGGGCCTGATCACCGCGGTCACCGTCAGCACCGTCCTGGCGATCCGGCCCGACCTGGTGTACGGCGCCAGGGAGCTCGTCGCACCGCTGGTCCTGCGCGGCGCGGGCGGCGAGGTGACCGTCACCTCGGAGTCCCAGGCGTCCCCGGCGTCCTCGGCGCCGGTCGCCGCGCGCCGTCGTGGCTGGTTCCTGCCCGCCGGTATCGCGGTGGCGGCGCTGCTGGCGGGCGTGGTCAGCTTCTACGCCTCCTCCTCGCCCGACGGCCTGGAGCGGGTGGCCGAGGACAAGGGTTTCAGCGGACAGGCGGCCGACCACTCGCTGGGCGAGCAGCCGCTCGCCGACTACGGGGATGTGGGCGGCATCCCGGTGGGTGTGGCCGGTCTGATCGGCGTCGGGGTGACCCTCGCCGTCGGCGGCGGGCTGTTCTTCACGGTGCGTCGCCGTGGCGAGGGCAGTGACAGGAAGGTCTCCGTCTAGTGGGGACGGGTCACCACCATCGGCTCCACCGGCCGGGCGACACGCTCGTGCACCGGCTGCCACCCCAGTGCAAGCTGGTGGCGGTGGCCGGGTTCGCCCTGGTGGTGGTCGCCACCCCGCGCGAGTGGTTCTGGGCTTTCGGTCTGTACGCCGTGCTGCTGGCCGCCGTCGCGGTGGCCGCGCGCGTCCCGGCGGGATTCCTGCTGCGGCGGATGGTGGTCGAGGTGCCGTTCGTGATGTTCGCGCTTGCCATCCCGTTCATCGGGTTCGGCGAGCGGGTGACGTTCATGGGACTCTCGCTCAGCGTCGCCGGTCTGTGGGCCGCCTGGAACATCCTGGCCAAGGCGACCCTGGGCGTGGTCGCGAGCGTGCTGCTCGCGGCCACCACCGAGCCACGGCTGATACTGCTGGGTGCCCAGCGCCTGAAACTGCCGCCGATGCTGGTGCAGATCGCCATGTTCATGCTCCGCTACCTGGACGTGATCCTGGAGGAGATGCGCCGGATGCGGGTGGCGCGGGAGTCACGCGGGTTCGCGGCCAGGGACGTGCGGCACATCCCGGTGATCGCCAGATCGGCGGGGGCACTGTTCATCCGCTCGTACGAGCGGGGCGAGCGGGTGCACCTGGCCATGCTCAGCCGGGGCTACACCGGCTCGATGCCGATCATCCAGGATCTGTCCGTCGCGTCGCGGCAGTGGCTCGTCGCCGGTATGTTGCCAGGTGCGGCGCTTGCCGTGCTGCTTGGGAGCTGGGGGGTCGCATGACCGCGCCGCCTTCGTTGGAGGTGAGCCGCCTGGCGTACGCGTACCCGGACGGTACGCAGGCGCTGTTCGGCGTGGACTTCCGCGTGGAGCGCGGTGAGCGGGTCGCGCTGCTCGGGCCGAACGGTGCGGGCAAGACCACACTGGTGATGCACCTCAACGGCATCCTGACCGCCGGCCACGGCACGGTGGCCGTAGCCGGGCTGCCGGTCGGGAAGGGATCGCTCAAGGAGATCCGCAGGCGGGTCGGGCTGGTCTTCCAGGACCCCGACGACCAGCTCTTCATGCCGAGCGTCCGCGAGGACGTGGCCTTCGGCCCGGCCAACCTGGGGATCACGGGCGAGGAGCTGGAGCGCCGGGTCAAGGACGCGCTGGAGCGCGTGGGCATGCTGGAGACGATCGACCGGCCGCCGCACCACCTGTCCTTCGGCCAGCGCCGCCGGGTCGCGGTGGCGACGGTGCTGGCCATGGAGCCGGAGATCCTGGTGCTCGACGAGCCGTCGTCCAACCTGGACCCGGCCTCCAGGCGAGAACTCGCCGAGATCCTCAGGGGGCTCGACGTGACGGTCCTGATGGTCACCCACGACCTGCCCTACGCGCTGGAGCTGTGCGAGCGCTCGCTCATCCTCTCCGGAGGGGTCATCGCCGCGGACGGGCCGACCCGTAAGATCCTCGCCGATGCCGACCTGCTCGCCGCCCACCGGCTCGAACTGCCCTACGGTTTCGCGGCCTCCTGACCCCGGGACGTCTTGGCTGCAGATTCCTGTGAAGAGTCGTGCACGACCTCGCGTGCCGTGGTGGCGAAGTAAAGTGGGTCTGCCCTGGGCGCGAGGAGGACTGATGAAGCTACGGCTGGCTCGCCGCGCGATCGGCGACGCCGTGGTGGTGGCTGTCGAGGGCGAACTCGACCTGTTCACCGCTCCCTTCCTGCGAGACGAGGTCCGTGACGCGATCAAGCTGGACGGTGCGCGACTGGTTCTCGACCTCACCGACCTGTCCTTCATGGACTCCAGCGGGTTGTCGGTGCTGATCGAGGCGTGGCGGCTGGCCACGAGCGGTGGCGGTGGGGTCTGCCTGGCCGCTCCCCAGGCGCCGGTGGCCCGGATCCTCCGCACGACGGGGCTCGACCGGCGGATCAAGGTCTACCCCGACGTGAGCACTGCCGTCGGAGAGATCTAGGCTCCATCCCGCGGACCTTGCCGTGGCGGGGTGCCGTCTGACCGATCGCGGTAGGCAAAGGGGTCCAGGGGCCAGGGCCTGGCATCGGAGAGATTTAACCCACCCCGAGTAGAACTTCATTCGGTCCGCGGGTTAAAGTCCGCTCATGGACTTGAACGGAGCAGCAGCAATCATCTCGGGCGGTGCCAGCGGCCTCGGCGAGGCCACGGCCCGCGACCTCGCCGCGCACGGTGCCACCGTCGTCATCGCCGACCTCAACGAGGAGCGCGGCAAGCCCCTTGCCGACGAGCTCGGCGGCGTCTTCGTCAAGACCGACGTGTCGGACGAGGCGCAGGTGCAGGCGGCCGTGGACGCGGCCGTGGCGACCGGCAAGCCGCTGCGTGTCGTGGTGAACAGCGCGGGCATCGGCTGGGCCAGCCGGACCGTGGGTCGCGACGGCTCGCCCCATGACCTGGCCTCCTATCGCAAGGTCATCGAGGTCAACCTGATCGGCACCTTCAACCTCATGCGCATCGGTGCCGCGGCGATCGCGAAGACGGAGCCGGTCGACGCGGACGGCCAGCGCGGAGTGGTGATCAACACCGCCTCGGTGGCGGCGCTGGAGGGGCAGACCGGCCAGGTCGCCTACTCGGCGTCCAAGGGCGGCATCGTCGGCATGACCCTCCCGGCCGCGCGTGACCTCGGCGCCATCGGCGTGCGCGTCAACACCATCTGCCCGGGCATCATCGACACCCCGATCTACGGCTTCTCGCCCAACGCCGATGAGTTCAAGGCCAAGCTCGTGGCCCCGGTGGTCTTCCCCAAGCGCATGGGACTGGCCTCGGAGTTCGCGCACCTGGTCCGCTCGCTGATCGAGAACGACTACATGAACGCCGAGACGATCCGTTTCGACGGCGGCATCCGCTTCCAGCCCAAGTAGGAGTCATCCGGTGTCTGACGAGGTTCTGGTCGAGGTGGACGACGGCGTGGCCGTCATCACGATCAACCGGCCCAAGGCCAGGAACGCCATCAACGGCACGGTCGCCAGGGGCGTCGCCGCCGCGCTGGACGAGTTGGAGGAGCGCAAGGACGTGGCCGCCTACGTCCTCACCGGCGCCGGCGGCACGTTCTGCTCGGGCATGGACCTGAAGAGTTTCGTGACCGGGGACTTCCCGGTCGTGGAGGGCAGGGGATTCGGTGGGGTGGCCGAGACGCCGCCGAAGAAGCCGCTCATCGCCGCCGTCGAGGGTTACGCCCTGGCCGGAGGCTGCGAGCTGGCGCTGGCCTGCGACATCATCATCGCCTCCGAGGAGGCCAAGTTCGGGCTGCCCGAGCCCAAGCGCGGACTGGTCGCGGGGGCGGGTGGCGTGATGCGGCTGCCGCGCCGCATTCCGTACCACATCGCCATGGAGATCGCCCTGACCGGCGACCACTTCCCGGCCTCCCGGCTGTACGAGGTCGGCCTGGTCAACCACATCACGCCGGTGGGTGAGACGCTGGCCAAGGCCGTCGAGCTCGCGAAGCGGATCGCGGCCAACGCCCCGATGGCGCTCGCCGCGACCAAGCGCGTGATCGTCGAGTCCGCGGACTGGAGCCTCGACGAGATGTTCAAGAAGCAGGGCGAGATCATCAATCCGGTGTTCGGTTCCAAGGACGCCATGGAGGGTGCGGTGGCCTTCGCCGAGAAGCGCGCCCCCCAGTGGAAGGGTGAGTAGACCCCCTTCGGATTCCGGAGGGAAATCGCGAGCCGGGTGTGATCGATGGATCACACCCGGCGCGTTCATGGCCGGGAATGCGTACGGTAAAGGTGTGGGCAGGTGCGGCGGGGGCACTTGACATCCACGACACCGCTCCAAGGCCAGGAGAGTGAATGAACGACTACGCGACCGGGATGACCCCCACCGGCCGATCCTCCGGCGACCTCCTGAAGCGCAGGGCGGGAAACCTGGCGGCGGGCGCGCTGGGCGCCGCGATCATCAACGTCCTCCTGGTCGGCGTCATGTGGGTGGTCGAGATCGTCGACTACGTGCTGCCGGGGGAGGGAACGCTCGACGTCTACGGCATCTGGTCCTGGGTCCCGGAGAGTCTGGGCGGCATCCTCCTCGCCCCCTTCCTGCACGGCGGCTTCGGCCACCTGATGGCCAACTCGCTGCCCCTGCTGATCCTCGGCTTCCTCGCCGCGCTGCGGGGGATCGGCCGCTACCTGGCCGCGAGCCTGATCATCGTCCTGGTCAGCGGCCTGGGCATCTGGTTCGTCAACGAGCCGAGGGTTCTCACGGTCGGTGCCAGCGGCCTGGTCTTCGGCTACTTCGGCTTCGTCGTCGCCCGGGGCCTGTTCGACCGCCGCGCCCTCGACATCGTGATCGGCGTCGGCGTGGCGATCACCTACTACTCGATCATCTGGGGGGTGCTCCCCGGGGAGGCGGGTATCTCCTGGCAGGGGCACCTGTTCGGCCTGATCGGCGGCGTCATCGCGGCCTGGGTGCTGCGCCGCAGACGCCCGCGGGATGTCTCTCCCGCCTACTGAACCTCCGAACTCCTTCGCCCTGGTCGCCGCACGTCGTCGCCGTCCTTTCTGCCCGCCGAGTCCCGCCGTACGCCGTCCTCCGCGCCGCGCGGGTTTGCAGCCACCCGGCCGGCTCTTGGGGTTTCGCCCAGAGATAGGTGCTGTGCGGGGCTGTAAGGGCTCTGTAGGGCTTTGTAATGCTGCGGGAATGTTCGGGGTCAGATGAGGTGGTGTGCGCGCTCCAGGGGCGAATAGCGGTGATCTGGAGTGTGATCTGGTAAGAGGGTCGACATTCACCAGCTATGGCCGCATCGATGGATTTAAGTAACAATATGACCAAATTTCATGTGTGACCCTGCCTGGCTGCGTGCCCGTACATGTTCTCCAGGGCCATCCGCTGCCGGGCGCGACCCTCGAAAGGTGGCCGCGGGTGAACCTGGGATCCCTGGAACGCGCGATCATGGACGTGCTGTGGGGCTGCAAGCAACCACTGCTGGTCCGCCAGGTGCAGGACATGCTGAACCAGGACGCGGAACGGAGCCTGGCCTACACCACGGTGCAGACCGTCGCCGAGCGTCTCGTCAGGAAGGGCCTGCTGGAGAGGGCACCCGTGCGCAACGCCTTCCGCTACACCGCCAGCCGCTCCAGGGATGAGCACGTGGCGGGGCTGATGCTCGCGGCCCTGGCGGGCAGCCCGGACCGGGCCCCCGTGCTCTCGCGGTTCGCGGAGGGAGTGGATCCGGACGACGCCCTGCGCCTGCTGCACGAACTGGCCCGGCGCGCGGGGGAGCAGGCGTTCACTCCGGGGGCGGGCGGGCCGCCGGGCGCCCTGCCCTAGGCCCTGTCCTGTGGATCTTGCCGTGGCGAGGATCGGTCAGGTGGTGCCTCGCAAGGCGGAGGAGGGAGCCGCAGCGTGCTGCGGTGACCGACGACAACGCGGCGAGG